>VEPA01000056.1 GCA_012026675.1 Betaproteobacteria bacterium
AAAGCGGTCGCGGGTGACAGCGGTGTCCAGCGGTGCGCCCTGTTCCTGCCAGTCGGGGATCAGTTCGTTCAGGGCGCGCGGATCCATGACGGCGCCGGAGAGGATGTGGGCACCGATTTCGGAGCCCTGCTCGATCAGGCAGACGCCCAGTTCGGCATTGAGCTGCTTGAGGCGGATCGCAGCGGCAAGCCCGGCCGGACCACCGCCGACGATCACGACATCGAATTCCATGGATTCGCGCTGCATGCTGACCCCGATCGATTGATTTGATCGCGCGATTATAATCTTGAAGCATTCCATAACTCTCCTGACCTCGTGCCATGGAACACCACCGCAAGCTCGTCTACGGCAACCGGATGCCGATACGCTGGGGCGATCAGGACGCCATGGGACACGTCAATAACACGGTCTATTTCCGCTACATGGAACAGACGCGCATCGAATGGCTCGAGAGTTTCGGCTTCGGCACCGCATGGACGCAGACCGAAGGCCCTGTCATCGTCAACGCCAGTTGCACCTTCCTGATTCCCTTCACCTATCCGGGCACCATCGACTGCCGCATGTTCTGCGGCCGTCCCGGGCGCAGCAGCGTGCCGACCTGGTACGAATTGCGCCTGGTGGGCGAGGACCGGATTTACGCCGAGGGGACGGCCAAGCTGGTGTGGATCAATCCATCGACCGGCAAGTCGATCCCGCTTCCCGAAGTTATGCGAGCAAGCTGCCTCTAGTCTCGCCGAGAACAGGAAAACATCATGAGCACAAGCAGCGCACCGATCTGGCAGCCATCGAAAAATCGCATCGCCGCCACCCGTCTTACCGCGTTCGCCAAGGCAGCCGGAAAGCGCTGGAATCGCCGTCTCGCCAGCGCCGACTATTCGACATTGCATGCCTGGTCGATAGCCCATCCGGAGGAGTTCTGGACGTCGGTCTGGGAGTTCGGCGGGGTGTTCGGCGAGATGGGTTCCACGGTTGTCGTCGAGCGCGAGAAGATGCCCGGCGCCCGATGGTTTCCCGAGGCGCGCCTCAACTTCGCCGAGAACCTGCTGTGCCATCCCATCGCGGGCGATGCGCTGGTGTTCTGGGGCGAGGACAAGGTGAAGCGCAGGGGCAGCCACGCCGAGTTGTATCGGGCCGTGGCGCAAACCGCCGCCGCCCTGCGCGCCATGGGCGTGGTCAAGGGTGACCGCGTCGCTGCCTATCTGCCCAACCTGCCCGCCACGGTGGTGGCGATGCTGGCCACGGCGTCGATCGGCGCCATCTTTTCCTCGGCCTCGCCGGATTTCGGCGTGCAGGGCGTACTCGACCGCTTCGGCCAGATCGAGCCGAAAGTGCTGTTTGCCTGTGACGGCTACTGGTACAACGGCAAGATCAATGACTGCCTGGGCAAGGTGAGCGAAATCGCTGCGCGCCTGCCTTCGCTGGAGCGCGTGGTCATCGTGCCCTATGTGGGAAATGCGGTCGGAAATGCGGCGGGAAGCGGCGACGTCGCTGCGATCCGGCATGGTGTCACGCTGGCAGATTTCCTCTTGCCCCATGTCGAGGAGCGCAAGATCCGCTTCGAGCGCCTGCCCTTTGACCATCCGCTCTACATCATGTATTCCTCGGGCACCACCGGCGTGCCCAAGTGCATCGTGCACTGTGCCGGCGGCGTGCTGCTGCAGCACCTCAAGGAGCATCAGTTGCAAAGCGACGTGAAGCCGAACGACCGCCTGTTCTTCTTCACCACTTGCGGCTGGATGATGTGGAACTGGCTGGTCTCCGCCCTGGCTTCCGGTGCGACGCTGCTGCTGTATGACGGCTCGCCCTTCGTCGGCCGTGGCAACATCCTGTTCGACTACGCCGATGCCGAAGGCATGACGCACTTCGGCACCTCGGCCAAGTTCATCGACGCCATTGCCAAGATCGGGCTCAAGCCGGGGCGGACGCACAGGCTGGAACACCTGCGCACCCTGTTCTCCACCGGTAGCCCGCTGGTCGCGGAAGGTTTCGACTACGTCTACGCCAGCATCAAGCAGGAGATCCAGCTCGCTTCGGTGTCCGGCGGCACCGACATCGTTTCCTGCTTCGTCATCGGCAATCCGAACGGCCCCGTCTATCGCGGCGAGATCCAGTGCGCCGCTCTGGGCATGGCGGTGGAAGTATTCGATGATGACGGCCGTCCGCTGCGCGGCGCAAAGGGCGAGCTGGTCTGCACCCGCTCATTCCCGGTGATGCCGATCGGCTTCTGGAAGGACGAGGGAGGCGCCAGGTACCACGCGGCTTACTTCGAGCGCTTCGACAACATCTGGTGCCACGGCGACTTCGCCGAGATTACCGCGCATGGCGGCTTCATCATCTATGGCCGCTCGGATGCGACGCTGAATCCCGGCGGGGTGCGCATCGGCACGGCGGAGATCTATCGCCAGGAGGATAAGCTCACTGAAGTCGTCGAATCCATCGTCATCGGCCAGGACTGGCCGCCGGGTAATTCCGGCGACGTGCGCGTGGTGCTGTTCGTCAAGCTGCGCGACGGGTTGGTGCATGACGACGTGCTGGAGAAGCGCATCAAGCAGGTGATCCGCGACAACACCACGCCGCGCCATGCGCCGGCGAAGATCCTGCAGGTCGCCGACATCCCGCGCACCAAGAGCGGCAAGATCGTCGAACTGGCGGTGCGCAACGTGGTGCACGGCAATCCGGTGAAGAATGTCGAGGCGCTGGCCAATCCCGAGGCGCTGGAGCATTTTCGCAATCGGAAGGAACTGAATAGCTGAAGGTCTCGGAGGGACGCACCGCACTGGCGCCTGTGGCAAGGCGCTTGCGCACCGCACCGCAGTGTCGGGATGTTTCGGCGGCAGGGGCAAAGGACCTGAAAAGGCAAGGAGAGCGAGATGTCCCGCATCAAATTTTTCGGCGTGAGAGGATCCATTTCGGTATTCGGCCAAGAGTACCAGGAGTTCGGCGGCAACACCTCCTGCATACTTTTTGAAGGCCCCCAACGCACGGTGATTCTGGATGCAGGCACCGGAATCCGCGAGCTGGGCAAGGAAATGGAGCAGGATCCGCACCTTGGTATCGATCGTCCCTGTTTTCTGGCGTTCTCCCATTTTCACTGGGACCACATCCAGGGCCTGCCGTTTTTCAAGCCTGCCTACGATCCGCGCCGCAGTTTCACCATCAGTGCGATCGGCCGTGAGCGCAGCGGCCTGGATCTGCGCGGCGTCTTTGACACCCAGATGCAGGAACAGTACTTTCCGGTCACCCTCGACGGCATGGGGGCGAAGATCGAGTTTTTTCAGACGGCCGATGACCAGCTGAGCGTGGGCCAGGCTTCCGTCAGAGTGGTGAAGCACAGGCATCCCGGCGATGCGTACAGCTACCGCTTTGAGGACAGCGACGGCAAGGTGCTGGTGTACTGCACGGATATCGAGCACGGCGACCATGTCGACCCGCGGATCGTCGAGTTGGCGCGCGGCGCCAATGTATTGATCCACGAGGGGCAATACACTCCCGAGGAACTACCGCGCTATCGGGGCTGGGGCCACAGCAGTTGGGCGCAGGCGGTAGAAGTGGCCGAGCAGGCCGGGGTCGGGCAACTCATCGTCACGCATCATGACCCTGACCACGATGATGCGTTTTTGCTTGATGTCGAAAGGCAATGTCAGGCACGTTTCCCCAATGCCACGCTGGCCCGGGAGAAAATGGAAGTCACGTTCTGAGTCTGTTGCGGACTTCCGTGCAGGCAGGGTGACCAGACGATCCCGATTTGCGGGAGAGTGACGGTTCGCAGCGGACCGTTCCCCGTCATTTTCTGCTGTGACGAAAATTACCTGACGGGGGCAAGCCCCGGTGGTCCATGCGGAGCCTGCAGCTGCCATCCAGCTGTTTCATCCAGCGCCAGGACATTTGCCAGCCAGGGTAGGGACTCTTCGAGCGCTGCCTTGAGCGTCCACGGCGGATTGATGACGAACATCGCGCTGCCGTGCATGCCGTGTCCCTTGGTGGCCGGCCCGCGCACGCTGAGGCTGGCGTAGAGCCAGTCGGCGGGCAGCTTCTTCAGCTTTTCGGGCAGGGCGCGCGCTTCGATGGTGGGCAGGAAAGGCAGCCAGACCAGATAGGTGCCGGTGGCGAAGCGCTTGAGTCCGTCCTTCAGCGCAGCGACTCCGCGCAGATAATCGCTCTTGATTTCGTAGGAGGGATCGATCAGGACCAGGCCGCGCCGCGAGGGCGGCGGCAGGGCCGCCTTCATTGCTTCGAAGCCGTCGTGCTGTTCGACCTTGACGCGGCGCCCGGTGTCCTTGAATTCGCGGCGCAGGAGGGCGAAGTCGGTCGAGTGCAGTTCGCAGAAGCGCAGCGTGTCGATCTCGCGGGCGAAGTGCGCGGCCAGCCAGGGCGATCCGGGATAGCGGCGCAGTTTCAGGCCACCGCTGCAGGCCTGCAGCGCATCCATGTAGGGCTTTAGCGGCGCCGGCAGGTCGATGCGGTTCCACAGGCGGGCGATGCCGTCAAGGTATTCGCCGGGCTTCTTCGCCTGGTCCGAGTCGATCGCGTAGAGGCCGGCGCCGGCATGGGTGTCAAGCAGCAGGTAGGGCTTGTCCTTGGTGTTCATGTGTTCAAGGCACAGCGTCAGCACGACATGCTTGAGGATGTCGGCGTGGTTGCCGGCGTGGAAGGCGTGGCGGTAGCTCAGCATGGGGGAGGGATAGAATGCGCGACCATGAATGATACGGGTATCCGGGTTTCCAAACTGCTGGCCGAGCGCGGCCTCTGCTCGCGCCGCGAGGCGGATGGCTACATCGAGCGCGGGCTGGTGTTCGTCGACGGGCAGCGGGTCACGCAACTGGGCACGCGGGCGGCGGCCGATGCGGTGATTACCCTGGCGCCGGAGGCGCGCGCGACGCAGGCGCGCCAGGCCACGATCCTGCTGCACAAGCCGATGGGCTATGTGTCCGCACAGGCGGAAGACGGCCACCAGCCGGCGGTGAGCCTGATCTCGCCGAAGACCCAGATGGCCGGCGATCGTCAGCGCTTTCAGCTCTCGCATTTGAAGGGCCTGGCGCCGGCGGGCAGGCTCGACATCGATTCCACGGGACTGCTGGTCCTGACCCAGGACGGCCGCGTGGCGCGGCAATTGATCGGCGATGATTCCAAGGTGGAGAAGGAATACCTGGTGCGGGTCGAAGGCGCGCTCGATGCACGCGGCCTGGCGCTGCTCAATCACGGCCTGGAACTGGACGGCAGGAAGCTGCGTCCGGCCAGGGTCGCCTGGGCCAATCCCGATCAGTTGAGCTTCGTCCTGACCGAGGGCCGCAAACGGCAGATCCGCCGCATGTGCGAACTGGTCGGCCTGCGCGTCACGGGCCTCAAGCGGGTACGCATCGGACGCGTGCGCCTGGGCGATCTGCCTCTCGGCCAGTGGCGATTCCTGCGCGAAGACGAGAGCTTCTAGCCGGCCCGCTTGACTCGGGCGACCGGCATGCGCAGGATGTCGCCATGGACGCCGCCAACCCCTTGCCGCAGGATCCGCAAGTGCCTGTCCCGGCTTCGCCGGCCTGGCGCTGGCTGCGGGCTCTTGCGCTGCTGGCGGCGGGCGTTCTCCTCGGCCTGGTCTTTGCGGCCTATGGCGGAACCGACCTGCTGCTCAATTTCGCGAACCTGCGCTATTGCGGCTAGCCGGGGTCATACACCCTTGATTTTCGTCGATTAATGCCTTGCTGAAGGCCGGTGTGCCTTGTATAATCGTGGGCTTCCCTTGCTCCACCCGTTACGCATGCGGGGGGGCTGCCACTCAACCACAAGGAGATTGCATGCGCCATTATGAAGTTGTATTTATCGTCCACCCGGATCAGTCGGAGCAGGTTCCGGCGATGATCGAGCGTTACAAGACGCTCGTCACGGCCCGCAACGGCGCCATCCACCGCCTCGAAGACTGGGGTCGCCGCCAGATGGCCTATCCGATCCAGAAGGTGCACAAGGCCCACTACGTGCTCATGAACATCGAGTGCGACGGTGAACCCCTGGCCGCACTCGAACACGCCTACAAGTTCAACGACGCGGTCCTGCGCCACCTGACGGTGAAAACCCGCAAGGCGGTGGTGACTCCTTCGCCGATGATGAAGGAAGAGAAGTCGCGTTCGTTGACCCAGGGCGATGTCAAGGTGGAGGCTCCGGCTGCTGCCGCCTGAGGACAAGCCGGGCAACCTGACGCAGTTGTCGGGGCGCTTGCTTGCGCGCGGCGCGTTACGCCGCACCCCCGCCGGAGTACCGGTTCTCGAATTTCTCCTCGCGCATGTCTCGACCCAGGTCGAAGCCGATGTCGAGCGCAAGGTGGAATGCGAGATGGCCTGTGTAGCAATGGGCCGGCCGGCACAAGTGCTGCTTGCAGCCAAGCCGGGAGACGGGGTCAGGGTGGCCGGTTTTCTCGCCGCCCGGAGTCTCAAGCGACGCAGTCCGATACTGCATGTGAATACAGTCGAATTCGTGGAAGGAAATCAAAATGGCATTCAAGCCTAAGAGCAAGACCGGTGTAAAGCGCAAGGACGACAAGGGCCGCAGCCTGTTCAAGCGCCGCAAGTTCTGCCGCTTCACCGCAGAGAAAATCGAAGAGATCGACTACAAGGATGTCGAGATCCTCAAGGACTTCATCGCTGAAAACGCCAAGATCATGCCGGCGCGCATCACCGGCACCAAGACCGGTTACCAGCGGCAGTTGTCGACGGCCATCAAGCGCGCGCGCTTCATGGCGCTGATGCCCTACACCGACCTGCACCAGTAAGCGAGGACAAGACCATGCAAATCATTCTGATGGAAAAAGTGGTGAACCTCGGCGGCCTCGGCGACGTGGTCAAGGTCAAGGATGGCTACGCCCGCAACTTCCTGATCCCGCAGGGCAAGGCCAAGCGCGCGACGGAAGCCAACCGCAAGGTGTTCGAGGAAAAGCGCGCCGAACTCGAGCGCATCCAGGCCGAGGCGATTGCCGCGGCTCAGGCCCAGGCCGAGAAGCTGAACGGCCTGATGCTGCAGATCACGCGCAAGACCGGCGTCGATGGTCGTCTGTTCGGCTCCGTGTCGACGCACGACATCGAAGAGGCGCTGGTTGCACAGGGTTTCCAGGTCGAGAAGTCGGCGATCCGCCTGCCCGAGGGTCCGCTCAAGACCGTTGGCGATACGCCGGTGCAGATTGCCCTGCATAGCGACGTGGTGGCGACTGTCACGGTGTCGGTACTCGGCGAGCAGTAAGCTGCAGCAAGCATCGAGAACGGGCCGCCGGCGAAAACCGGCGGCCCGTTTTTTTAGTGTGAAACAACTCGTTCGAAGCGACGGGTGATAGTCGAGCGAAGCGAGCAAATCAGAAGCCTCCCCGCGAGGGGAGGATGGGAGGGGCGGGTCTTTAATTCGCTTTTCGCGTGTTTCATTCTCTGAGGGTGGTCTGGCGTGACCATGAGCATTATGTCCGCGCCGGAAGCGCGGGCGGTATCCCCCGGTGGGATTTGTCCGCGCCGCATCGCCGAGGACGGTATCCCCCTGCGGGATTGTTGCGGCGCAAGAATTGATCCACCGTATTTGCACAGCTTGTCCACAGCATTTCCACACCTTGTCCCCTTATCAGGAAACCCGCAGGAGGGTAGACTCGGCGCTTCAATTTTGGAGACAGCGATGGCCCAGGTACGTGCCTTCAATCCCCCTCAGCCTGTCGATTCGCAGGTCGCCGCGCTCAAGCTTCCCCCCCATTCCATTGAGGCTGAGCAGTCACTGATCGGCGGTCTGCTGATCGACAACGCGGCATGGGACCGCATCGGCGACGTGGTGCGCGAGACCGACTTTTATCGCGACGATCATCGCCGGATCTTCCGCCACATCGGCAAGCTTATCCAGATGGGGCGACCCGCCGACGTGGTGACCGTGTATGAATCGATCGAACAGTCGAACGAGGTCGACCAGACCGGCGGCCTCGGCTACCTGGGCGAGATCGCCAATGCCACGCCGTCGGCGGCGAACATCCGGCGCTATGCCGAGATCGTGCGCGAGCGCGCCATCCTGCGCCAGCTGGTCACCGTCGGCGACGAGATTGCCGGCAATGCGCTGAATCCCGCCGGGCGCGATGTCAAGGCGCTGCTCGACGACGCCGAGCAGCGCATTTTCCAGATCGCTGAAGCCGGCAATCGCAACAATAATGGTTTCGTCCCGATCCAGCCCTTGCTGGGAGAGGTCGTCGAGCGCATGGAAGCCCTGTTGGCGCGCGACAGCCAGTCCGACATTACAGGTGTGGCGACGGGCTTCGTCGATCTCGACCGCCTGACCTCAGGCCTGCAACCGGGCGACATGCTGGTTGTCGCCGGTCGGCCGTCGATGGGCAAGACCGCGTTTGCGCTGAACATTGCCGAGCATGTCGGTGTCGAACTGCGCTTGCCGGTGGCGATCTTCAGCCTGGAAATGTCCGGCCCGCAACTCGCCACGCGCTTCCTCTCCTCGGTCGGGCGCATCGACCAGACCAAGCTGCGCACGGGGCGCCTGACCGATGACGAATGGGATCGCATGACGGTGGCGCTGGGCAAGCTGCACGAGGCGCCGATCCACATCGACGAAACCGGTGCCATCAACTCGACCGACCTGCGTGCCCGCGCGCGGCGCCTGCACCGGCAGTTCGGCAAGCTCGGCCTGATCATCATCGACTACCTGCAGTTGATGAGTTCAAACCAGATGGGCGAAAACCGCGCCACCGAAATTTCGGAGATCTCGCGTTCGATCAAGGCTCTGGCCAAGGAGTTGCAGGTGCCGATCATCGCCCTGTCCCAACTCTCGCGAAAAGTCGAGGAGCGCAACGACAAGCGCCCGCTGATGAGCGATTTGCGCGAATCCGGCGCCATCGAGCAGGATGCCGATATCATCATGATGATGTATCGGGAGGAGTACTACAAGCCCGACACGCAGGACAAGGGCACGGCGGAGGTGATCATCACCAAGCATCGCAACGGACCCACCGACACGGTGCGCCTGACCTTCCTCGGCGAATACACGAAGTTTGAAAACTTTGCATCAGGTTCGTATCGAACCTGATGCAAAGTTTCAGTGCAGGCTAATTTGCGGAACGCAAGTTAAGGTGCGAAGCGCCGGCCGAAACTAAAACCCCGCCTTCAGGTTCGTATCGAACCTGATGCAAAGTTTCAGTGCAGGCTAATTTGCGGAACGCAAGTTAAGGCGCGAAGCGCCGGCCGAAACTAAAACCCTGCCTTCAGGTTCGTATCGAACCTGATGCAAAGTTTCAGTGCAGGCTAACATCGCGCAGCGATGTTAAGGGACCACCGGGAGCGACCGGAACTAAGCTTTCCAGTCCTGACGCAGGTCACACGTAGCCGAGGAACTTCCACCAGGTCAGGGCAAAGGCCAGCACGAGCAGATAGCCGATCACGGTCAGCCAGATTCCGATCTTGGTGAATTGTTTGCTCGTGAAGGTTTCCGTACCGCGGCAGACCATGTTCTGCGGCGCGTTGATCGGCAGGATGAAGCCGAAGCTGACGACAAAGCCGAGCAGCATGGTCATGCCCATCACGTTGATGTCGCCGCCGAGACGCTGCAGCACGGCAATCAGAATCGGGATCAGCGCGGAGGTCAGCGACGTCGCCGAGGCAAAGCCGATATGGATAAGGATCAGGAAAAGCGCAAGTCCCGCGAAGACGCCGAAGCTGCCGAGACTTTCCAGATGCAGGCCCTTGACCACAAAGTCGGCCAGCCAGGTCGCGGCCTTGGTGTCGAGCAGCGCCGTACCGAGGCTGATACCGACGCCAAAGACGATGATGGTTCCCCACGGCACCTGTTTCTGCACTTGCGGCCAGGTCATCACCCCGATTTTCGGCAGCAGCAGGTAGGCCAGCCCTATGATGGTTATGGTGGTGGTATCGATATCGTGCAGCTTCTTTTCGGTGACCCAGAAGCCGACCAGCGTCAGCACGGTGACAAGCACGCGCCATTCCGGACCGGTCATCGCTCCCATGTCCGTCAGTGCCTTGCGCACGGCTTCCTTGCCGCCTTCGATATGCTCCTTCTCGGGCGGCATCAGGCGGCGGACGACAACGAAGAGCACCACGGACATGGCAATCGCATAGGGCGCGCCGGCCATCAGCCATTCTCCCCATGAGGGGGACGCGTTCAGCGCCTTCTGCAGAAAGCCCAGCATGAGCATGTTCTGCGCGGCCGCTGTCATGATGCCGATGTTCCAGATGCTGGTGCCCTGCGCGACGACGATCATGGTCGATGCGGCGAACATCGAGCGCTTGTCGACACCGAACGCAACGATGACACCGAGCATGATCGGCACGACGCAGGCGACCCGGGCCGTGGCCGACGGCACCAGCAGCGACAGGATGACGGTCACGGCAATGGCGCCGACGAGTACGCCCGTGGCGCTGGTGCCGACGAGGTTCAGCGTGCGGTAGGCGATGCGGCGGTCGAGTCCGGTGGCCGTCATGGCAACGGACAGGAAGAGCGCCGCCGCGACCAGCGCCAGTGCCCCATTGGAAAATCCTGAAAGCGCAATGCCCAGCGCCTTGGCGTGACCCATGTCGACAGTGCCCGTGCCGGCGGGAGCGTTGCCCAGGGCAAACGCGATCAAGGCGACGATCAACACCGAAGACACCGCATAGTCCAGCGCTTCGGTCAGCCAGACGATGACGGCGAAGGCCAGTATGGCCAGCGTGCGCTGCCCCGCCTCGGTCAAGCCCTCGGGCAACGGCATCAGGTTGATCGCCAACGCCACCGTTATGGCGATGATGACGGAGACGGGAAAGGGCTTGGGGGTGGCCGTGGTTGAAGTCATCGATTCCTCCGTCTTGGGTAAGGACACACATCGACCCGCTTAGACTACTAAGATAACATACAGCGTTGTCGTGACAGTAGCGACGGATCCATGCGGAAACCGCGCGATGTCTTCGTTCAATTCACGCCAGGGAGAGTGTCACTCATGCGACAGCCCAAGATTGTCATTGTCGGTGCCGGCCTGGTGGGTGGCTCTGCCGCCTTGTTCTGTGCATTGGCGCTGCCCAGCGCAAGAATCGTCCTCATCGATGTCGAAAAAGTACGGGCCGAAGGCCAGACCCTGGACCTGGCCCATGCCGCGGCCTTCTGGGGTCACGACCGCTTCGTCGCCGGCGAGGACGAGGACGCCCGCGATGCCGACATCATCGTCATTACCGCCGGCGCCGGAGTCAAGCCCGGGCAGACGCGGCTCGACCTGATCGAGATCAACTCGAAGATCGTCGGGGGCATTGTCGATCGCCTGGCCCCGCTGGCGCCCGAGGCAATTTACATCGTCGCCGCCAATCCCTGCGACATCCTGGCGCATGTCGCCTATGTGCGTTCCGGCGTGTCGCGCGAACGGGTGATCAGCACCGGCACCTCGCTCGATACGGCTCGGCTGCGTACCTTGCTGGCCGATCGCCTGAATGTCGTTGCCCCCGCCATCCACGCCTACGTGGTCGGCGAGCATGGCGAATCGGCCCTGATCCATTGGTCGGGTGCGACCGTGGCCGACATGCCGCTGGAAATCTTCCTGACGCGTACCGGCAAGGAAATGGGAGCCGCGAGTCGCGACCTGATCCTGCGTTCAGTGCATGAGTCGGCAAAGCAGATCAAGGAAGGGAAGGGGGCCACGCACTATGGCATAGCCAGTGCCGTCGGCCGCATCTGCCATGCCATCGTGACCGACAGCAACCTCATTCTCTCGGTGGGCGTGGTTCAGGCCGAGGTGGAGGGGGTGGCAGATGTCTGCGTTTCCTTGCCGATGTCAATCAATGGCGCGGGCGCGCACCTGCTGGCCTATCCCGAGTTCGACGTGACTGAGCGTGAAGCGTTGCAGCGCAGTGCAGGCATCGTCAAGGCAGCGACGGCGACCGCGCTGAAGTCGCTCTGAAGCGCACCGGAGCCGACGTTAATTCGAACCCGAAGCGAAGCTCCGGGGACTTTTACAGAACTTCCGCCGCGTGATCCGCCAGACGCGAGCGCTCGCCGCGCTGCAGCGTGACGTGGCCCGAGTGCGCCCAGCCCTTGAAGCGATCCACCACGTAGGTCAGGCCTGAACTGCCCTCGGTCAGGTAGGGCGTGTCGATCTGGGCGATGTTGCCCAGGCAGACCACCTTGGTGCCGGGGCCGGCGCGGGTGATCAGGGTCTTCATCTGCTTCGGCGTCAGGTTCTGCGCCTCGTCGATGATGAGGAACTTGTTCATGAAGGTGCGGCCGCGCATGAAGTTGAGCGACTTGATCTTGATCCGGGTGCGGATCAGGTCCATGGTCGCGGCGCGGCCCCAGTCGCCGCCATAGCTGCCGGCGCCGGTAGCGGGGCCGCCGGAGGGAGTTTCGGCAGGCTTGTTGAGTACCTCGAGGTTGTCTTCCAGCGCGCCCATCCAGGGCGTCATCTTCTCTTCTTCAGTGCCGGGCAGGAAGCCGATGTCCTCGCCGACGGGGACCGTCACGCGGGTGATGATGATCTCGGCGAAGAGCTTGGTCTCCAGCGTCTGCGTCAGGGCGGCGGCCAGCGTCAGCAGCGTCTTGCCGGTCCCGGCCTGGCCGAGCAGGGTGACGAAGTCGATGTCGGGATTCATCAGGAGGTTGAGGGCAAAGTTCTGCTCGCGGTTGCGCGCCGTGATACCCCAGACGGCATTCTTGGCGTGGCTGTAGTCGATCAGGGTCTCGAGTTCCGCCGTCTTGCCGGCGCCGACTCTTACCCAGGCCTGCAGCGGCTGCGGGCCCTCCTGCCAGACGAACTCATTGACCAGCAGTTCGGGGCAAAGCGGACCCTTGACGCGGTAATAGGTGCGGCTGTCCTTCTTCCAGGATTCCAGGCCCTTGCCGTGTTTATCCCAGAAATCGGGCGGCAGTTCGAAGGTCCCGGTGTAGAGGAGATCGGTATCCTCCAGCACCTTGTCGTTGAAATAGTCCTGCGCTTCGAGGCCCAGGGCGCGGGCCTTGATGCGCATGTTGATGTCTTTGGAAACCAGGATCACCGGCCGCTTGGGGTGCTTCTGGCCCAGATGCATGACCACGCCGATGATCTGGTTGTCGGCCTTGGCGGTCGGCAGCGAAATCGGCAGGACGCCGTTGATGGCCTCGGTCTGGAAAAACAGGTGGCCGGTGGCCAGCGCACGCGAGGGGCCGGTGAGGTCGATGCCGTGGGCCATGTCGTGCTCGGCGCCACTGACGATCTCGTCGAGCAGACGGCTGGTCTGGCGCGCATTGCGGGCGACTTCCGACATGCCCTTCTTGTTGGCGTCAAGTTCCTCCAGCGTCATCATCGGCACGTAGATGTCATGCTCCTCGAAGCGAAACAGGCTCAGGGGATCATGCATCAGCACATTGGTGTCGAGCACGAACAGCTTCGTCGTTGCGTTCTTTGCAGTCTTGGCGCGCTTGGCGTTCATGAAGGCCTCAAGGCAGGGGGTCGGCAGGCTCAAGATAGCCAGCCGGGTTGTTGCGGAAGACCAAGGGCAGGACCCGAATCCGGGTCCTGTTCCGTATTACTGCGTCCGGTTACAGCTTGCGTACGGCCTCCAGCACCGCGGCGGCGTTGCCATCCGCCGCGGTTGCACGCCACTCCCGGCGCAGGATGCCGTCGGCGTCGATCAGGAAGGTGCTGCGCTCGATGCCGAGCACCTTCTTGCCATACAGCATCTTGTTCTTGACCACATCGAACATGCGGCAAAGCACGCCTTCGATATCCGAGATCAGTTCAAAGGGAAGCCCCAGCCTGGCCTTGAAGCCTTCATGCGACTTCAGGGCGTCGCGCGAGATGCCGACCACCGTGCAGCCGGCCTTGACGAACTCCGCATGCAGGTCGCGAAACTGCTGCGCCTGCGTGGTGCAGCCCGGCGTGTTGTCCTTGGGGTAGAAATACAGCACCAGGGGTTTGCCGTGATGAGCGGACAGGGTGAATTCGCCGCCCGTCGCGGGCACGGTGAAATCGGGGACGCGCAGTCCGATGGCGGACGGGGGAGCGGGATTGGCGGTGAATATCTCGGTCATGCAGCTTCCTTCCAGGTTGACAGAAATTCCTCGCCCTGCAGCATCAAATGGCCTGCGCGGCCGGGGATTTCACCCCGGACGATTTCGTGGCGAGGCAGCAGCTCCGGGTCGAGCGCATCGCGCATCTGGCCCAGCGATACCAGTTCGTAACCCTGTTCGCGCCAGCCTGTCAGCAGGCGCTCGAGGGTATCGCCGAACTTGAGGCCTTCAAGTTCGGCATGCAGCGTGAATACGTGGTTGCAATTCGCGTGGTCGCTATTCGTCGTCGCGGCCAGGGTCTGTGCGGTGAGTTGCAGCAGGTGCAGGTGTACGTTGTCCGCCGTGATGTCGTCCGTGCCGATCAGTTCGGTCAGCGTCGGCAGCGTGGTCGGCAGTTGCGGGCAGGCCACGATCTCGCCGTTCCAAACCGGCACGAAAGGGTGCGTGCCGCGGCAGTCGGAGGCCCAGCGATATCCCAGGCGCTGGGTCAGGCGCAGTGCATGCCGGTTCATTTGCCAGCCGGCGGCGCCGTGCCCGGGCGCCTCGCTGCCGAAAATCTCGGCATAGCGTGCATGGGCCCGCCGCATTTCGCTTTCGGTCCACGCGGAGTTGGCCTCTTCGACCCCGTGCTGCCACTTGACGTGGTCCCAGCAGTGGATCGCGGTTTCGAAGCCGGCGTCGCGCGTCGCGCGCATGATATCGGCGCCGCGGCGGCCGATATCCGGGCCCGGGAGCAGAGTGCCGTACATCAGCGTCTTGATGCCGTAGTGCGAGACCGCGGAACTGCGCTTGTTTTTCATGAAACCGGGGCGAAAGGCGCTCGCGATGGCGCGACCGGTGTGGTCGGGGCCAAGCGCGAAGAGGAAGCTGGCGTCGGCGCGCTGGCGTCGCAAGATCTCCACCAGGCGCGGCACGCCCTGCAGGGTTCCTTGCCAGGTAGCGACGTCTATTTTCAGGGCAAGCTTCATCGGGATTTCAAGCCATGAGCCTGCCGCGGGTATTCGTGATGCGTCGGGACGGGTGGCGGCTAGTGAAGCCAACGACGCCGGGAATGTGGATCTTCTTCATGACGGGGGTAGTGCCGGGGTTCCAGGAATTGCGTTGATCTGGCGGCCGATTGGGGCGGGCACCAGCGCCCAACTTGTGAATTCTACTCCGAGCAGCCGCTCAATGCTCCCGTCGTAGCCGGCAAAAGACAGTCGTCCTTGGCGATGCCGGGTTAGTCGGCGTTATCGACGATCATGGCGGCGGCGACCTCGCGCCCTTCGGCCATGAGGATGTTGTAGGTGCGGCAGGCGGCATGGCTGTCCATCACCTCGACGCCCATGCGCCGCTCGATCAGCGGGCGCAGAAGGGACGGGGCGGGAAAACGCTGGCGCGCTCCAGTGCCGAGCAGGACAATGGGGCAAGCGAGGTTTGCCACGGCCAGCAGGTCCGATTCGCTCAGGCTGTCGAATGAAGCGGGTGGCCAGTCCTCGATCAGTCGTTGCGGCGTGAGGAGAAAACTTTTCGTCAGGCGGCGGCCATTGACGGCGATGTGCTCGGCATCGTAAGAGGTGATGGCGAGCAGGCCGGTGGTGACGGAGGAATGCAGCTTCATTTGGATGGCAGGTTCGGCGGCTGGGCTGGCAAACGGCAGGCAGGGGAAAGAACGGCTGGAAGCCGCATCAAATCTGGATTTGCGGTGCAGCATGGGCTTCGGTAACATTATACATTTACCGACAGCATCGGCCGCGGCCGGTGTCTTGCAGAAAGGACGGTTGCTGATGCAGCCCGTAAATAAATCCGCCAAGCTCGCCAACGTTTGCTACGACATCCGCGGGCCCGTACTCGCCCACGCGCGGCAGATGGAGGAAGAGGGCCACAAGATCATCAAGCTGAACATCGGCAATCTCGCTGCATTCGGCTTCGATTCGCCCGAGGAAATCCAGCAGGACATGATCCGCAACCTGCCGGCTTCGGCAGGCTACACGGATTCCAAGGGCATCTTCTCGGCGCGCAAGGCGGTGATGCATTACACGCAGCAGAAGCACATCAAGGGCGTGACGATCGAGGACATCTACATCGGCAATGGCGTTTCCGAACTGATCGTGATGGCCATGAACGCGCTGCTGGATACCGGCGACGAGGTGCTGGTGCCGGCGCCTGACTACCCCCTGTGGACGGCTGCCGTGAGCCTTTCCGGCGGCACCCCGCGCCACTACCTGTGCGACGAGGACTCCGGCTGGCTGCCCGACCTGGCCGACATCCGCGCCAAGATCACGCCGCAGACCCGCGCCATCGTCATCATCAATCCCAACAACCCGACCGGCGCCCTTTACCCCGACGCGGTGCTGAAGGAAATCATCGAAATCGCGCGCGCCAACGACCTGATCATTTATGCCGACGAGGTCTATGACAAGGTGCTCTACGACGGCGCGACCCACACCTCGATCGCGGCGCTGTCGGAGGACGTGCTGACCATCACCTTCAACGGCCTGTCGAAGAACTACCGCTCCTGCGGCTACCGCGCCGGCTGGATGATCGTTTCCGGTGAAAAGAAGCATGCCCGCGACTACATCGAAGGCCTCGACATGCTGGCCTCGATGCGCCTGTGCGCCAACGTGCCGGGCCAGTGGGGCAGCCAGACAGCGCGCGGCGGCTACCAGAGCATCGACGACCTGGTTGCGCCGGGCGGCCGCATGTGCCGCCAGCGCGACGTCGCCCATGAGCTGATCACGTCGATCCCCGGGGTCACCTGCGTCAAGCCCAAGGCCACGCTCTACATGTTCCCGCGCCTGGACCCGAAGATGTATCCGATCATCGACGACCAGGAATTCATTTCCGAGCTGCTGATGGCGGAAAAGGTGCTGCTGGTGCAGGGCACGGGATTCAACTGGCCGCATCCTGACCACTTCCGGCTGGTCTTTCTGCCGCACGAGGACGACCTGCGCGAGGCCGTCGGCCGTATCGCGCGCTTTCTCGAAGGCTATCGCAAGCGACATGGCAACTAAGTCGTTGGCGCCGAAGAAAACTCGACTGAAGTTCGGCGCCAAGCGCCGCTAGGACTTTCCCTTTTATCCTGTCAATCCGGCTTGTCCGGCTTTGGAAACTCTCGAAATGAAACCTGTCAATGTAGGACTGCTGGGCATCGGCACCGTCGGTGGCGGCACGTTTAACGTTCTGGCCCGCAATGAGGCCGAAATCACCCGTCGCGCCGGGCGACCGATCCGCATCACCAAGGTGGCGGACAAGAATCTTGAGCTGGCGAGGCAGGTCACGGCAGGCCGGGCCCAGGTGACGGACGATGCCTTCTCGGTGGTCGCCGATCGCGACATCGACATCGTCGTTGAACTGATAGGCGGCTGCGGCATCGCCAGGGAACTGGTGCTGAAGGCCATCGCCAACGGCAAGCATGTCGTGACGGCGAACAAGGCCCTGCTGGCGATGCATGGCAACGAAATATTCTCCGCCGCGCACGAGAAGGGCGTCATGGTCGCCTTCGAGGCCGCTGTCGCCGGCGGCATTCCGATCATCAAGGCGCTGCGCGAGGGCCTCACCGCCAACCGCATCCAGTGGATCGCCGGCATCATTAACGGCACCACCAATTTCATCCTGTCCGAGATGCGCGACAAGGGCCTGTCTTTCGACGTCGTTCTCAAGGAGGCGCAGCGCCTGGGTTATGCCGAGGCCGACCCGACCTTCGACATCGAGGGCGTCGATGCCGCGCACAAGATCACCATCCTCTCGGCGCTGGCCTTCGGCATTCCGATGCAGTTCGACAAGGCTCACATCGAGGGCATCAGCCAGCTCGATGCCGACGACATCAAGTACGCCGAGCAACTCGGATACCGCATCAAGCTGCTCGGCATCACGCGCCGTCGTCCGGACGGCAGCGAACTGCGCGTGCATCCGACCCTGATCCCGGCCAAGCGCCTGATCGCCAACGTCGAGGGCGCCATGAATGCGGTGCTGGTGCAGGGCGACGCCGTCGGTTCCACCCTTTACTATGGCAAGGGTGCCGGTGCCGAGCCCACGGCTTCGGCGGTGATCGCCGATCTGGTGGATGTGACCCGCATGGCCACGGC
>VEPA01000060.1 GCA_012026675.1 Betaproteobacteria bacterium
CGAGCACCTTTTCCGCCGACGCCGGACGCTTCATCAGTTTGAGGATACGCGGACTGGCATGCTGAAAGGGTACGTCGAGATAGGGCAGGATCTTGCCTTCCGCCATCAGCGGGATCAGGTCATCGACACTCGGGTAGGGATAGACGTAGTGCAGGCGCACCCACAGGCCGAGTTTGCCGAGTTCGCTGCACAGTTCGAAGAGCCGCGTCTTGACCGGCCTGCCGCCCCAGAAACCGGTGCGGTACTTCACATCCACGCCATAGGCGCTGGTGTCCTGCGAGATCACCAGCAGTTCGCGCACGCCCGCGGCGGCAAGGACTTCGGCTTCACGCAGCACCTCGCCGATCGGACGCGACACCAGGTCGCCGCGCAGCGAGGGAATGATGCAAAACGTGCAGCGATGGTTGCAACCTTCGGAGATCTTCAGATAGGCGTAGTGGTCCGGCGTCAGGCGTATGCCCTGCGGCGGGACCAGATCGACGAAGGGATCATGCAGCGGCGGCAGGTGCTTGTGCACCGCCTCCATGACTTCCGGCATGGCATGCGGCCCGGTGACCGCCAGTACCTTGGGATGCGCACTGCGCACAATGTCATTGCCCGCGGCATCCTTCTTCGCGCCGAGGCAGCCGGTGACGATGACCTTGCCGTTTTCGGCCAATGCCTCGCCGATGGCGTCCAGCGACTCCTCGACTGCCGCATCGATGAAGCCGCAGGTGTTGACTACGACCAGGTCGGCACCATCATAGCTGCCGGAGATTTCATAACCCTCGGCGCGCAACCTTGTCAGGATCTGTTCCGCATCGGACGCCGCCTTGGGGCACCCCAGCGACACGAAGCCGACTGTCGGCGCGCGGGCGGATCGTCGCGTCACAAGAAAATCTTACTTCTTCTCGGTTTCTTCGGGCTTGACGTAGATGCCAGGGAAAATCTTGCGCGTCTGTTCCTGCATGGTGTCCTGCATCTGCTGGAACATCTTCTGGCTCTGCTCGACGTAGGTTCCCATCATGTGCTGCATGGCAGGCGCCTGGAACTTGAGGAACTGAGCCCACAGGTCCTGGCTGTCACCCGCACCTTCGCCATACAGGCCCTTGGCCTGTTCCTTGAGCTTGGCCTGCACCTCGGTGAAGGACTTGATGTTGTCCGCGATATAGGTGCCCATCATCCCCTGCATCGCATTGCCATAAAAGCGGATCATTTGCGCCAGCAGTTCGGAAGAAAACATCGGCGCGCCACCAGCCTCTTCTTCGAGAATCACCTGCAGCAAAATCGCGCGCGTCAGGTCATCGCCGGATTTGGCATCGACCACCTGGAAGTCCTCGTGGGCCAGCACCAGTTCCTTGATATCGGCCAGCGTGATGTAGGTACTGGTACGCGTGTCATACAAACGGCGATTCGGATATTTCTTGATTAGTCGGCTCTGCGCGGCCATTGTCTTTCCTCCTTAAAACCATGTTACTACCAAGGTAGTATTGACAGCACCCCGCGCCGGCGGCGGGGGTCAAATCTTCAAGTCCGGCCGGATCAGCAGTAATGCATTCCGCCATTGATGTTCAAGGTCGCGCCCGTCATGTAACCGGCAAGATCCGACACCAGATAAGAGCACAGGGCGCCGATTTCTTCGGGCTTGCCCAGACGACCGACCGGAATGGTCGCGACGATCGAGTCGCGCACTTCCTGCTTGATCGCCATGACCATGTCGGTGCCGATATAGCCGGGAGCAATGGCATTCACAGTCACGCCCTTCTTCGCCACTTCGGCGGCAATCGCGCGGGTGAAACCGAGAATGCCGGCCTTGGCAGCCGAGTAGTTGGCCTGGCCGAACTGCCCCTTGATGCCATTCACCGACGACAGGTTGATGACCCGACCCCAGCCGCGAGCGGCCATGCCGCCGAGCACCTGATGCGTGACATTGAATACCGAGTCGAGGTTGGTGGACAACACCCCGTCCCACTGGCCCTTGTCCATTTTCCTGAACATGGAGTCGCGCGTGATGCCGGCGTTATTGACCAGTACATCGATCGGGCCGACTTCCGCTTCCAGTTTCCTGACCATCGCCGCGCACGCTTCGTAATC
>VEPA01000262.1 GCA_012026675.1 Betaproteobacteria bacterium
ACTCGCGTAAGATCGTCGGCAGCGGCAGTTGTGTATATGAGACAGATCAGGTACTTGGTGAAGGGCAGGCCGGTCTTTTCGAAGATACGCGGCCAGCCGATGCGCTCGATCCTGTCCGACAGGCGCTCCCAGGAACGGGCGGCGGCGTTGTAGGGGCGCAGGATGTTGCCGACCACGGCATTGACTTCGGGCCAGCGCGGGGCGTTGTTGGGCAGGCCCGAGGCGACCATCTTCATGAAGGTCGGCTTGCCGCGCGCGTTGGAGTTCTTGCCGCCGACCCAGATAGCCAGCTTGGAATGCTCCGGATCGTTGATCTGCATCGGCGGGCAGGGGGGATAGCAGGCGCCGCAGCAGATGCATTTCTTCTCATCGACTTCGAGCGAAGGCTTGCCGTTGACCAGCGCCGGACGGATCGCGGCGACCGGGCAGCGGGCGACCACGGTGGGGCGCTCGCAGACGTTGGCGACCAGGTCGTGGTTGATCTTGGGAGGCTTGGTGTGCTGGATGATGATGGCGATGTCGGCCTGGCCGCCGCAGTTGATCTCGCAGCAGGAGGTAGACAGATGCACGCGGTTGGGCATCTCTTCGGTCTTGAACTCGTTGTAGAGCTCGTCCATCATCGACTTGACCACGCCGGAGGCGTCGGTGCCGGGGATGTCGCAGTGCAGCCAGCCCTGGGTATGGGACACCATGGAGACTGAGGGCCCGGTGCCGCCGACGGGGAAGCCGTTCTTCTCGAGTTCGGCGAACATCGGATCGACCTTTTTCTGGTCGGCGACCATGAACTCGATATTGGAGCGGATGGTGAAGCGAACATAGCCTTCGGCAAATTTGTCGGCGATGTCGCACAGCTTGCGGATGGTCCAGACGTCCATCTGGCGCTGGGTGCCGGCGCGCACGGTCCAGATTTCATCGCCCGTGTGCGAGACGTGGTGCAGCACGCCGGGACGGGGCCGGTCGTGGTACTTCCAGTTGCCGTAGTTCTTCAGCAGCGTCGGGTGCAGGTGCGGCTTGTTGTCCGGCACGCCGCTTTCGATGGCTTTGCGCAGCGGGGCGGCAGGGGTGGGTGCATTCATGCTCGATATCTCCTCAGGCGGCGGCTTTTTTGGCGTTGATCTTGGCGACTTCCTCATCCCAGCCGGCGGAATTGACGAAGGGGTTCATGAGCGGCGTCGACACCATGTTCGGATCGATGTCGACTTCGATGCCTTCGAGGAAGTTGACCAGGCCGATGCGCTCGATCATTTCACCAGTGCGCTCGTGCTCCAGCGCGTTCTCGGCGAAAAAGTCGATGGTCTTCTGGCCCAGTTCGACCAGCTTCTCGTAGTCTTCATCCGTCTTCAGCGGCAGGAAGGGCACGACCACGGTGCCCATCAGGTCGCCGATTTTCAGCGTGCGCATGCCGCCGACTAGGATGGCTGCCCCCTTGTCCACGCCGGTTGCCAGGGCGCCGGTCATGACGTTGATGCAGTGCATGCAGCGCACGCAGTCCTTGTTGTCGATTTCCAGGCACTGGCTGTCGTTGAGCGCAACGCTGGAAATGTTGGCGTCCTTGCGCACATCCTTGATTTCCTTGATCTGGATGGCCTTGGTCGGGCAGCGTGCAACGACGTCATTGACCAGTTCGTTCATGCCGTGCTTGGCAAACCACTTCTTGCCCAGCGCATCGTCGGTGCGGATGTTGTCGCGCCAGGTGCCGATCACGGCCATGTCAGAGCGCTGGATGGAATTCATGCAGTCGTTGGGGCAGCCGGAGAACTTGAACTTGAACTTGTAGGGCAGGGCGGGGCGATGGATGTCGTCGAGGAAGGTGTTGAGCACTTCGCGGTGCGCCTTGGCTTCGTCGTAGCAGGACTGTTCGCAGCGCGCGGCGCCGACGCAGGACATCGAGGTGCGCACGGCCGGGCCGGCGCCACCGAGGTCGAAGCCCATGTCGTTGATTTCGTCGAAGACCTTCTGCACTTTTTCCGTGGTGGCGCCCTGGAACATGATGTCGCCCGACTGGCCGTGGAAGGCGATCAGGCCGGAGCCGTGCTTTTCCCAGATGTCGCAGAACTGACGCAGCGTCGCCGTGTTGTAGTGCATGCCTGGAGGCGGCATGACGCGCAGGGTGTGGAATTCGGCGGCGTCCTTGAATACCGGGTTGCCGGCCTCGTCCTTGATTTCGGTGAAGCGCGGGATGATGCCGCCGCCATAGCCGCGGACGCCGACCGTGCCGCCCTTCCAGTAACCCTTGCGGGTCTGGTAGGAGTGCTCCAGATGGCCGAGGATGTCGACCACGTAGTCCTTGTCCTTGGCCAGACGCTTGAGGCCGGTGACGAAACTCGGCCAGGGGCCGCTTTCCAGCTGATCCAGATTCGGTGTTGGGTGCATGGGCTTGGCCATGGTCTCTCTCCTTGTGGTCGGGGGTAACTCGATAATCGAATCATAGGGTTGTGTGCGGTGCACAAACCATACTCCCGGCAGGTAATTGCACCTACCCCAAAGGGTTATATGCTTGCACTCCCACGCGGTGATGGCCCTTGACCCGTCGCTGGTGAGATAGTCCGCACCCAAAGGAAACCCATTGGATAACGTCACCTCGCTCGATAAATTCCGCGTGCCCATCGGCAATCAGGAGATTGAACTGCAGCAGTTCATCTTCGAATCCGGTGGC
Organism: Betaproteobacteria bacterium; assembly: GCA_012026675.1. Lineage (GTDB taxonomy): Bacteria > Pseudomonadota > Gammaproteobacteria > Burkholderiales > Rhodocyclaceae > Sulfuritalea. The sequence goes on from VEPA01000262.1 coordinate 2,657, forward strand.
ATGCCCCTGCTGCGCACGCGCATTCGCGAGCGCAGCCGCTTCACGATTTTCGACATCGATCCGGCCACTGCCGCCCGCTGGGGCAAGGTGCTTTGCGCCTGGGCTGCGACGCAGCCGGGCGGGGCTGGAGAGCAGGGAGAGAGCGTTTGAACTACTCGACGGACGAGGCTTCGACGCGCATGGTCGATGTCGTTTTCGCGCTCGAAGACGGGACGCTGGACGACGACCTTGCCGAAGCACTGTCCCTGGCGGTAAGGCGAGTTCTGTCCTGGTTCGACGATGAGCCGGACGCCGGCATCCTGCCGATCTCGGGCATGGCGCGCGGCAGCGGCGTGCGCTATGTCGGCCGCCGCAGCCGCCTCGTGCTGCGCCTGCCGATTCAGCGTGCCGCCAGCGCCGACTCTCTGGTCGGCGTCAGGCTCGATCTGGGCGGCGTGCTGCTGACGGTTGGCAGCAGCAGCATGCGGCCGCTGTTTCCGGCGCGCGGCGTCGTTTATTCACACCTGGTCAGCGTCGGCACCGACGATGAAATCGAATTTCTCGCGCGGTGCAAGGCGATGCTGGCCGGGCGCGGCCTGCAGCCGCAACTGATTTCCGGCAAGGCCCATGGGCTGCGCACGGCGCAGGGTCCCGTGCGCGGCTTCAGCCTGATGCTGCACGGATTGCCTGCTGCCGATTCGCTGGCGATCCAGGAAGCCGGGCTGGGCGGGCATCGCGCGCTCGGCTGCGGCGTATTCGTTCCACATAAAACGGTCGCCGCCGTCGGCGGCCAGTCATAATCTCTCAATCCAAACGAGGAGACACCTCATGTCCGAAGTTGCCACCGTAATGCTCGATGTCAGCGGTATGCCCTGTCCGGCGCCGCTGCTGGGCGCGAAGAAGCTCATCGACGATCTGCAGCCGGGCCAGATCCTGCGTCTGATTTCCGATTGTCCGGGAACCGCGGACGACCTGTTCTCCTGGGCAAAAGTCACCGGCAACGTGGTGCTCGGCAGCGAGAAGGTGGCCGACGGCAAGACCGCCTACATGATCCGCCGCGCCGGCGGCGCCAGCACCACGCTTGTCGCCCACGTCACGCTGGACATGCGCGGCGTCTCCTGTCCCGGTCCCATCGTGCAGGCGAAGAAGCTGCTGGACGGCATGAAGGCCGGCGAGGTGCTGCAACTGGTCAGCGATTGCCCCGGCTCGGCCGACGACATCACGTCCTGGGCCAAGGCTGGTGCTGCCGAACTGCTGTCAACACATGAGTCCGGACGCGGTGTCCACGAGTTTTACCTGCGTCGCAAATGATCCGAGCAAACCCGAAAGAGGAGAGTCCCCATGAGCTACAACATCAACGGCGTTGAAAAGGAGGTCGACGACTACGGCTACCTGCTGGAACCGGATTTCAGCGAGGAGGCCGTGCAGGTCATCTCAGCGGCCTGCGGCATCACCATGACCGAACAGCACTGGAAGGTGGTCAATTACCTGCGCAACAAGTTCAAGGAAGACGGCCACACGCCGAACATGCGCAACCTGATCAAGGGGCTGCAGGAAGAAGGTGGCATGCCCGAAGCCGACAGCGCGCTGCTGTTCGAATTGTTTCCCGATGGCGGTGCGGCGAAAGAAGGCTGCAAGGTTGGAGGCCTGCCCCAACCGAAAGGCAAGGGAGGCTACTAGGACGCGCAGATGGCAATTCGAATTCGCTCCAGTTTCCACGCCGGCGGCAAGCCGCGCACGATGGCGGAACTTGCCAGCGTCATCGCGATGCTGGCATGGAAGCTGGCGATCGATTCGATCAAGCGCATGCGCGAGGCCGAGTACGACATCGACCTGGGCAGCGCCTATTTCGATTTCGTCTGCGAGTTCATGATTTTTCTTGCACTGGCCGCGGACCGCGTCGCCTATCGCGAACTGACACCGGAACAGCGCACGGAATTCACCACGGCGCTGGCGCAACGCATCGCCGCTGCGATCGACGACAATCGCGACATGCTGCTCTACGACGTGGCGCCGGGCAAGGTCAGGCAGCACGTGCTCGACCTGTGCAACAAGCGCGGCGCCGAGTATGCCGATCATGGCTATACCGAGGCGGGGCCTGACTTCGGCTTCCGCCGCTGCTTTGCCGCCTGCCTCAAGGAAGTGCTGCCGGAGAAAGATCGACTTTGGGCGGTCGACCAGGTCATGGAAATCGAATCTCCCGAGGCCATCAAGGCGCTGGAAAAGACCCTGGCCGGGCTGTTCCACCCCGGCGAGGCCAAGAGTCGGCGCCCGCGCCACGGCGTCGAAGCGGGCGAGTGATGGGCAATCCCTTCGATCTGGCCGACTCCACCGGTTACCAGCGCTGGCGCGAGCGCAAACTCGACAGCGCGCCGCGTCGCATCGAGGACATCGTAGTCGCGCTGGACGATCCGCGCGCCCTGACGGCCGGCGAACGCGATGCGCTGCTGGAACGTTGTGCCATCGCCAACATGGCGATCTATACCAGCAATACCGTGGGCGACCCGGACAAGGAAATACCGCGCGGGCTGGGCAGGCAACTCGGGCTGGTCAATCTCGACAGCCACTGGCTGACCGACGACGACGCCATTTCGCCGATCTCGGTGCGCGGCGCGGAAGAGCGCGGTGAGCGCAAGGAGTTCATTCCTTATACCGACAAGCCGATCAAGTGGCACACCGACGGCTACTACAACGTCCCCGAACGCACCGTGCGCGGCATGGTCCTGCATTGTGTGGAGAGCGCGGCGTCCGGCGGCGAGAACCAGCTGCTCGACCACGAGATCGCCTACATCCTCCTGCGCGACGAGAATCCCGACTACATCCGCGCCCTGTCGCGCGACGATGCGATGACCATCCCGCCACGCCTGGACGACGACGGCATCGCCCGCGCCGCCCAGCCGGGGCCGGTATTTTCAATCGACGCGCAGGGTTTCCTGCACATGCGCTACACGGCGCGAACCATCAGCATCGAGTGGCGCAAGGACGCCACGACGCAGGCCGCGGTCGCCGCGCTGGCGCGGCTGCTGGCGACGCCGACGCCATGGACCCTGCACGGCAGGCTGGAGCCGGGCATGGGCCTGGCCTGCAATAACGTGCTGCACGACCGCTCCGGCTTTACCGAGACGCCGCAAAAGCGCCGCCTGCTCTACCGCGCGCGCTACCACGAGCGTGTCGCCGAAATCACGGTGCCGGCTGCGGCCTGAGTCGCCGGCCATTTCTGTCAGCGACGATGCTGGCCACCTAGCCGGCGAGCGAGATCAGCCAGCGGGCCATGCCGTGCCAAAGCGCGGTAGCGCTGAACGGGATTTTCAACAGCTGCACTGCTAGCGCGAAGCCTCCAGCCCACAAATAGGCGGGATGCACTTTGCCGTGGGTCCTCCAGTCATGGATCATGCCGGCAACAATGAAGAGATCACTGATGAGTGCAGGTGGCAGAACCCCAGCTACGGGCGGTGGCGGACCAGGCAATCCGGCGACTCCCACGTTGCCCTCGAATGGCGGCAGATGACCTCCCATCACGATGTAGACGATGAAAGGACGCGCGATGGCCGCATCGAGGATGACGGCCGTCGCCGAAATCATCAGGCGCTTGTGCCAATCCGGGCGACGCACATTGACGATCGCAGCAATCACGAAGACCGCGAAGATCAGTATCGTCGCCATCGGCACTATCATGAAGGCCTCGCCGCCATCGGCATAATTTGCCGCGATCGCCCGCTGGCCTGAATTGATCGCTGCCAAGGTGCCGAAGATCGTCATCGCGGTCGCCAGCGACACGCCGATCATGCCGACATCGCGATGGCGTGCGATGTTTCCCGATGCAGCCAGCCAGCACTGATAGATAAAGAACAGTGTCCAGCCGAAGAAGAGCAGTGCATGGATCGCGAGCACCCCGATCCTTTCCGGTATGCCCTGAGCCAACGGGGCCCAGAACGTCGGTACAAAGCCGAGGAACGCGGTGGCCGCCATCGCAATGGCCATCCAGAGGTAAAAGCGCGGCCGACGCGCGACTCTATCGTGTGGTGTTGCAGCGGTGATGGTTGCGGTCATGTGACCCCTCCCTGTATTCCGGACAGCGGGAACTGCATAGTCACGAAAGCCCAGCTTCGTCGGCTGTGTCGAGATATGTACCAACGGATCGGCCGCCAGTGATCAGCAGCATCAGCAGGCCTGTATGCACACGGTGCTTGTTGAATCTCGTGCTCGCAACACTTGCTTCCCATTGGGATTAAATTAGCACAATCCGAGCGGTAGAGGCAGGTCTTTGCCGGATGTCGCCAGTCGCGCTACGCGTCGAATTCAATATTCGCGATCGGGTGGCAATCGGCATGATCCGGCTTCTCGCGCCGGCGGCCGAAGAAAGCCC
>VEPA01000265.1 GCA_012026675.1 Betaproteobacteria bacterium
AAGCCCCGGCCATTTGCGCGCGGCGGCGAAACAGCTCGGCCGGCATGTGGCGATCTTCGCCGACCTTGGCGGGCGCGACTCCGCAGCCGCCGAACCGAATGAACCGGAGTACACCCCAGACAAGCCGGTGACTCGCATGTTGGCCGTTTCATTTTTCGTTCCGCTGGTCTCGGTGACTGAAGGACAGCCGGGCTGCGAGATGGTTTAGTACGCGAGAGGCGGCTCTTGCGAATGCCTTCGGCCCCGCGGGTGACTCAGGTGTCACGAAAATTGGTTTGAAAGTCGGCGCTGGCGGGACGGCGGTATAGACACTTTGCTCGCATAGACCTACCACTGCTTTGCCGTTGCCTCGCTTTTACGGGCGGGTCCATGAAAGTGCTGAATCAGGAAATCAATGAAGACCCTGACTTTCGCCGCCAGATTGTGCTTCTGCGGGTAGATGGCATAGATGTCCGCGGTTGGCAGTTCGAACTCCTCAAGAACAGCTTCGAGGCGTCCATTCCTGAGAAACCGAGCGGCATCCCATTCCGACCGCATCAGGATGCCGTGACCATCCAGTGCCCAGTTCAACACGACCTCGCCGTCATTGCTGCTCATCGTCCCGCGAACCTTGACGGTCTGTGACTGGCGCCCCCTGGAGAATCGCCACAGCCCATAGGCGGTATCGTCCTGGCGCAGGATCAGGCAATTGTGCCGGGCGAGATCATTGGGTAGCTGCGGCCGGCCATGCGCCTTCAGGTAGGTGGGCGCGGCGAATAGGCGACGCCGGTTGTTGGCGATCTTGCGCGCCACGCCCCGGGAGTCGGGCGGTTCGCCAAAGCGGATACCGACGTCGATGGCCTCCTCCGCAAGGTTCATCGGGCGATCCGTCAGCAGCAATTGCACCTCCAGATCGGGGTATTCGCGCGCGAACCTGGAAATTGCCGGCGCGATATAGCTGCGGCCGAAACCCAGCGTCGCGTTGACCTTCAGCAAACCCTTGGGCGCCGCTCGCGTGCTGGCGATGGTTTGTTCAAGTTCATCGATCTCGGCCAGGATGCGCCGGCCTTCGGCAAGATAAACCTCGCCTTCGCTGGTTAGCGCGATGCGGCGTGTCGTCCTGTTTATCAGTCGAACCCCGAGACGCTGTTCCAGCTGGCTCAGCCATTTGCTGACGGCCGACGGCGTGACATCGAAGTCGCGCGCTGTCGCCGACAGGCTTCCATTTTTCACCAGCGTGGAAAAGAAGGCGAGATCCGAGGGCATGCTCATTAGTGATCTCCAGGAATGAATGGTTTTTCTGTGCGTTGATTATAGCCACACGGGAACACGATAAAGTCCTTCTCAGCAAAACGCCTTACACGTTTCCCGGATAACCACACACGAGGAGTCACCATGAAAAAATTCATCATCCTGGCGATTGCCGCCACCGCAATTGGCTTCCAGAGCCTGGCGCATGCCCAGGCACCAAGTCCGATCGTCATCAAGTTCAGCCATGTCGTCGCCGCCGATACGGCGAAGGGCAAGGCCATCGAACATTTCAAGAAACTGGCCGAGGAAAAGACCAAGGGCGCGGTGCGGGTGGATGTGTTCCACAACTCGACGCTCTACAAGGACAAGGAGGAGCTCGAGGCATTGCAGATGGGCGCCGTCCAGATGCTCGCCCCTACGCCCGGGAAATTCGGCCCGCTGGGCGTAAAGGAATTCGAGGCGCTGGACCTACCCTTCCTGTTCGACAACTTCGACGAAGAGCTCAAGATCACCAAGGGGCCGATCGGCCAGCAACTGCTGAAGAAACTCGAAACCCGCGGCGTCCACGGACTGGCCTTCTGGAACAACGGCTTCAAGCAACTCACCAGCAACAAGCCGATCCGCAAGGTCGAGGACTTCAAGGGCCAGAAGATCCGCATCGTCTCGTCGAAGGTCATCGAGTCGCAAATGCGGTCGGTCGGCGCTCTGTCGCAAGTGATGGCATTCGGCGATCTGTACACCGCGCTGCAGACCGGGGTGGTGGATGGCCAGGAAAACCCCACCAACGTGATCTATCCGACCAAGCTGTACGAAGTGCAGAAGTACATGACCCTGTCGGACCACAGCTATCACGGCTATGCCGTAGTGACGAATCCGAAGTTCTGGGCCGGATTGCCGCCCGATATCCGCGCCGCCCTTGAAGCTGCCATGGCGGAAACCACGGAATATTTCCACGCCGCCACGCTGAAGGAAAACCAGGACGGGCTCGATGCGATCCGCAAGTCAGGAAAGACCCAGATCCTCGCCCTGACTCCGGAAGAGCGGAAGGGTTGGAAGAAGGCCATGGCCAGGACACATGAGGAAATGGCCGACCGGATCGGGCGCCCCTTCCTGCAATCGATCTACAAGGAAACCAACTTCGATCCGGCCAGGCTCTGAGCCGGCAGCCCATTCAACGGATTGAAAGGAACCGAACATGAATACCCAACGCATTGCGGTAATCCCCGGTGATGGCATCGGCATGGAAGTTGTTGCCGAGGGCTTGCGCGTGCTCGATGCGGTCGCTACCCGCTTCGACCTGTCTATGGCATGGGATGAGTTCGACTGGAACTGCGACTACTACCTCAAGCACGGCAGGATGATGCCGGACGACTGGAAGCAGCGGATCGGCAGCCATGACGCGATCTTCTTCGGCGCGGTCGGCTGGCCGGCGAAGGTTCCCGACCACATCTCGCTCTGGGGTTCGCTGCTGAAGTTTCGCCGCGAGTTCGACCAGTATGTGAATCTGCGCCCCGTCCGCCTGATGCCCGGCGTTCCCACGCCGCTGGCCGGACGCAAGGTCGGCGACATCGATTTTTACGTGGTGCGGGAAAACACCGAGGGCGAGTATTCCAGCGTCGGCGGCATGATGTTCGCAGGCACGGAGCAGGAGACCGTTCTCCAGGAAAGCATCTTTACCCGGCGCGGTGTCGACCGCGTCATGAAGTTCGCCTTCGAACTCGCCATGAAACGGCCGAAGAAGCATGTCACCTCCGCCACCAAGTCGAACGGCATCGCGATTTCCATGCCCTACTGGGACGAGCGCTTCATCGAAATGGCCGCCACCTATCCGGAAGTTCGCACCGACAAGTATCACATCGACATCCTGACCGCGCACTTCGTGCGCAACCCGGACTGGTTCGATGTCGTGGTCGCCTCGAACCTGTTCGGCGACATCCTGTCGGACCTCGGCCCGGCCTGCACCGGCACCATCGGCATCGCGCCATCGGCAAACCTCAATCCCGAGCGCAAGTTTCCTTCGCTGTTCGAGCCGGTACATGGCTCGGCGCCGGACATCCACGGCAAAGGCATTGCCAACCCGATCGGGCAGATCTGGTGCGGCGCCATGATGCTCGAACACCTAGGCCATGCGGATGCGGCCAGTGCCGTGATGCGCGCCATCGAACTCGTATTGGCCGAAGGGCCGCGAACGCCCGACATGGGTGGCAAGGCAACGACCACTGATGTCGGCAAGTCAGTCGCTTCGGTAGTGGCGACAGTCTGACCCCAACCATTGAACTTACCCAAGGAGAACTCTGTGAACAAGGATCAATCCGTACAGGACATGACCGACACGATGGCCAAATTCACGTCCTACATCGGCAAGCGTTTGCCGACCGACGTGAAGGACAAACTGGCGGAACTGCGGACATTTGAAACCAACCCGCTGGCCAAGGCCGTCTATACCTCGATGGCGGACAACCAGGAGGCGGCGGACAAGCTCGATCGCCCGAGTTGCCAGGATACGGGAGTCATTCAGTATTTCATCAAGGCCGGAGCGAAGTTTCCCCTGCTCGGCGAACTGGAGGAAATCCTGCGCAATGCAACCCAGGGTGCGACCCGCATGGGCCCCCTGCGCCACAACGCGGTCGAAACCTTCGACGAGAACAACACCGGTACCAATACCGGCACCAATATTCCCTGGCTGGACTGGGAAATCGTCCCCGACGATGACGGTGCCACCATCGATGTCTATATGGCGGGTGGTGGCTGCACCCTGCCGGGCAAGGCCACCGTGCTGATGCCCGGCGAGGGTTACGAAGGCGTCACCGACTTCGTGTTCGACGTCATCACGTCACGCGGCGTCAATGCCTGTCCTCCTCTGCTGGTCGGCATCGGCGTATCGACATCCGCCGAGACGGCGGCACGTCTTTCCAAGCGTGCAATCCTGCGTGAAGTGGGTTCCCGCAATGCCAACGAAAACGCGGCCTTGATGGAAAAGCTGCTCGAAGAGGGGCTCAACGAAGTCGGCATCGGCCCGCAGGGTCTGACCGGTGCCAACAGCGTCATGGGCGTCAACATCGAATCCTCGGCCCGGCATCCCTCAACAATTGGCGTCGCCGTATCGACCGGCTGCTGGGCGCATCGGCGCGGCAAGATTCGTTTCAACGCCGACCTTTCCTACGAAATCATCTCGCACAAGGGAGCCGTACTGTGACCAAGAAAATTCTTTCCACTCCGATCAAGGACGAGGATCTTGAAGGTCTTAACGTCGGTGACGTCGTCTACCTGACCGGGCATCTGGTCACCTGTCGCGACGTTGCGCACCGTCGCCTGATCGAGTTGAAGCGCGAGTTGCCGGTCGATATTCGTGGCGGCGCGATTTTCCATGCCGGCCCGATCGTGCGCAAGAAGGACGACGGCAAGTTCGAGATGGTCTCGATCGGACCGACCACCAGCATGCGCATGGAAAAGTTCGAACGCCAGTTCATCAAGGAAACCGGCGTCAAGCTGATCGTCGGCAAGGGCGGCATGGGGCCGGAGACCATGGCGGGCTGCAAGGAACACAAGGCGGTTCACGCCATCTTCCCCGGCGGTTGCGCCGTTCTGGCGGCGACCCAGGTCGAGGAAATCGAGCGCGCCGAATGGCAGGACCTCGGCATGCCCGAAACCCTGTGGGTCAACCGCGTCAGGGAATTCGGACCGCTGATCATTTCCATCGACACCAAGGGCAACAACCTGATCGAGCAGAACAAGGCGGTCTTCAACGAAAAGAAGAAACCCGCCATCGACAGGATCAAGAGCCAGGTTCGCTTCATCAAGTAGTCACGCGGGTCCGGCGCCGGACAGCCAATGATCGACATGCCCGAAGCAGCCAGGCAAGAGCTGCGGGGCCAATGTACTTCAAATCAAGGAGACAACATGATTCGCCGCTTCTTCGGAAAGCTCTACGTGCAGGTTCTTCTCGGCGTAACGGCCGGCATCGTACTGGGCATGGTTTCGCCGGGCCTGGGTGCCGACCTCAAGCCGCTCGGGGACATTTTCATCAAGCTGATCAAGATGGTGTTCGCGCCGATCATCTTTGCCACCGTCGTGCTCGGCATCGCGCGCATGGAAAACATAAAGGAGCTTGGGCGTGTCGGCACCCGCGCATTGATCTACTTCGAAGTGCTATCGACCTTCGCCTTGATCCTCGGTCTCGTAGTGGTCAATCTGATCCAGCCCGGGCAGGGAATGAATATCGATCCGGCGACCCTGGATGCGAAGGCCATTGCCAGCTATACCGCATCGGCGGCAAAGCCGGCCACCTTCGTCGATTTCATGGTCAACCTGGTGCCCGGCAGCATCGTCGACGCGCTGGCCAGGAATGATATCCTGCAGATCCTGGTGTTTTCCACCTTCTTCGGCGTCGCCCTCTCTCATGTCGGCCCTCGCGCGAAGCCGGTTGTCGACCTACTCGATTCCTTCGTGCATGGCATTTTCGCCGTAGTCGGCATGGTCATGCGCCTGGCACCGATCGCCGCCTTCGGCGCCATGGCTTTCACGGTCGGGAAGTATGGCCTCGGCTCCATCGTGTCGCTCGGCAAGCTGATGGGAACGATGTACATCACCTGCTTTTTGTTCGTCGTGATCGTACTTGGCGCCATTGCACGGATTTCCGGATTCAGTCTCTGGAAATTCCTCAAGTACATCAAGGATGAAATCTTTACCGTTCTGGCGACCAGTTCCTCCGAGTCGGTCGTGCCGCAGCTGATGCGCAAGCTGGAGAACGCCGGCGTATCGAAGCCGGTCGTCGGTCTGGTCGTTCCCTCCGGGCTGACCTTCAACCCCGACGGGCAATGCATCTACTACACCATGGCGGCGATCTTCATCGCGCAGGCGACCAACACGCCGCTCACGCTGACGGACCAACTGGTGGTTCTTGGGGTGCTGTTGCTGACATCCAAAGGATCCGCCGGCGTGACCGGCTCGGGCTTCATAACCCTGGCGGCGACCCTGGCGTCGCTGGGCACCATTCCGGTTGCCGGAATGGTTCTCCTGCTGGGTGTAGATCGTTTCATGTCCGAGGCCCGCGCCATCACCAACACCATCGGCAATGCCGTCGGCACCCTGGCGATCGGTCGCTGGGTGGGCGCGGTCGATCGCAATCGCTTGGAGGATGTTCTGAACGGTGCCCTCGATCCCGACGACATTGATTCTGTGTACGATGGCGCCTCACGCGTCGTTCCCATCGCGCCCGGACTTTCCCTGAAAGCCGCCGCCTGAAGGACGGCTTGATCGAATGGATAACCTGTAAGGGAAACAGCATGGCTAAGGCGTATTGGGTCAGCACCTATCGCTCGGTAAGCGATCCCGACAAACTTGCCGCCTACGCGACGCTTGCCGGGCCGGCCATCACTTCGGGCGGAGGGCGTTTTTTGGCGCGCGGCGAGCCGGCCAAGGTATACGAACAGGGTTTGCAGCAGCGTACCGTGCTGATCGAGTTCGATAGCGTCGAGCAGGCCATTGCCACCCATGACAGCCCGGGCTATCAGGCAGCGCTGGCGGCCCTGGGCGACGGTGCTGAAAGGGAAATCCGCATCATCGGGGGGATTTGAGCATCTGCGCGCGATGGATTGCCGGATGTTGCGGACTTGAATTCCGCAACATCGGCCGGCTTTTCCCTGGTTCATGATTACCTTTCTCGGCAACCTCACCCTCGCCCTCCCGCTCTTTGCGCTTGTGTTCGTCGGATTTGCGCTCATGCGCTTCACCCGGCTGCCCAACGCGTGGTCGGAACGCTTGTCCTGGTTCGTGTTTTCAATCGCGCTTCCGGCGATGCTGTTCCGCCTGATGAGCAAATTTTCAAAATTGCCGCCCGGCGATCTGCGCTTGCTGCTGGCCTTTTTTGGCAGTTGCCTTGTCGTTTTCGCGATCGGGCGCATCATTGCATGGAAGGTTTTTGCAATGGACGGCGTCGAGCAATCCGTTTTTGCGCTTGGGGGCATTTTTTCAAACACCGTCATGCTCGGCCTGCCGCTGGCGACCCTGGTCCTGGGCGACGCCGCAACGCCTTCCGTCGCGCTGATCCTGGTCTTCAATGCGCTGATCCTGAGGACCCTCGTTACCGCATCCGTCGAATGGGCGAGGCACGGCAGCCTGTCCCTCCATGGTGGAGCCCGGACCCTGCTTGCGGTCTTGACCAATCCGATCGTGGCCGCAATCGTTTCCGGCACCCTGTTCGGCTTTGTCGGCCTGGCCATTCCGGACTGGCTCGATGTCCCGCTATCGATCCTTGGACAACTTGCCGCTCCGCTGGCCTTGATCGCGCTTGGAATGGGACTGTCCATGTACGGCATCCGCGTCGGGCTGCATGTGAGCCTGGCGATTACAGCGATAAAAACACTCTTGCAGCCCCTGGTGGTATGGATGCTTGCCCGCTTCCTGGATTTGCCCGCCATGGAGACCCAGGTCGTCGTCTTGCTCGCGTCGATTGGAGTCGGCGCAAACGTCTACCTGATGTCGCGTCAGTTCAAGGTCCTCGAAGGGCCGGTGGCCGGCAGCCTGGTTCTATCGACCGCTTTCGCCGCCCTCACCACGCCGCTGATTCTGACATTGACCCAGGCGGGCCCATGACATAAATATCTTTCCGTCGAATCGGGAAAAGGTGTTTGACTGCCAAAGCATGCCCCGGCCATTGCGACGCCATGCCAAATGGGGATAATGGCCGCGTGATCGCCTCCTCACGGGAAAGGGCATGGCCATGAACCTCGACGGAAAACGTGTTTCACTGCACTGGCGCCGCACCAAGATCGTGGCTACGCTGGGTCCGGCCAGTTCCGATCCGGCCATGATCACCAGGCTGCTGCGGGCCGGGGTCGATGTGGTGCGCCTCAACATGTCCCACGGCACACATGAGGCCCACCGCGAGGTCTACGGCCATGTGCGTGCGGCGGCGAAGAAGCTTGGCCGGCATGTCGCGATCTTCGCCGACCTGTGCGGACCCAAGATTCGCTGCGGCAAATTTCCGGACGGGCCGCTGAAGCTCACTCCCGGCGACGAGGTGATGATCGATCCGCGCGTGGACAATGGCGGGCCGGGGCTGATCGCGTCCCAGTACCGGGCCATCGCGCGCGACGTCAAGCCCGGCCACCGCATCCTGCTCGACGACGGCAACCTGGAGCTGCAGGCGCTGGCCATCGAGGGCGACCGCGTACGCTGCAAGGTGGTCTTCGGCGGCCTGCTCAAGGACCACAAGGGCATCAACCTGCCGGACTCGAAGGTCTCCGCGTCTTCGCTGCCGCCGAAGGACGTCGCCGATGCGAAGTTCGCCATCGATCTTGGCGTCGATTACCTGGCGTTGTCTTTCGTGCGCACCGCCAAAGACGTCGCCGGCCTGCGTCGCCTGATCGCGCGTGCCGGGGCCGCGACGCCGATCATCGCCAAGATCGAGACGCCGGAAGCCATGGAAAACATCGAAGCCATCGTCGAGGCCTCGGACGCCATCATGGTGGCGCGCGGCGACCTCGGCATCGAAATGCCGGCGGAGCAGGTGCCGCTGATCCAGCGCGAACTGATCAATCTGGCGCGGCGGCGCAACAGGGCGGTGATCGTGGCCACGCAGATGCTGGAATCGATGATCGACCATTCGCGGCCGACGCGGGCGGAAGTGGGCGACGTCGCCAACGCGGCATTGACCGGTGCCGACGCGGTGATGCTGTCGGCCGAAACGGCGAGCGGCAAGTTTCCGATACGCGCGGTCGAGATGATGGACCGGGTCCTGCGCGAGGCAGAGGGCTACCAGTGGCGGCAGGGCAGTTTTTCAGCCGCGGCCGAGCCGGGTGAAGCCGGCATGAGCCTGCGCGATGGCGTCGCCAGTGCCGCCGCCGCGTTGGCGCACGACCTCAAGCTGCAGGGCATCATCATCCCGACCTTGAGCGGCACGACGGCAAGGGTGATTTCCTCCTATCGCCCGACGGCGCCGCTGGTGGCGGTGTCCACCGATCCGGCGGTGTGCCGCCGTCTGTCGCTGAACTGGGGCATCGTGCCGATGACGGCAACGCAGTCGGAGTACGGCAACTGGGAACAACTCTGCCATCGGGTGGCCCGCAGCTGCCAGCTGACCCGTACCGGTCACAATGTGCTGCTGGTCTCGGGATTCAGCGACGATGCGGCGCGAAACTCGCCGATGCTGAAGGTTCTGCGCGTCTGAGGCATCCGTCCCTGGCCGGCGGCGGCAGTGCTTTAGATTTCAATTGACAAGCCATAAGTGATACACTATACTTTTTTTAAAGTACAAGAAATGTATCACGTTTGACGGGGTCTTCCCGGGCAGCCGGAAGACCAAAAACGGCAAACGACCCCGCAACGGCAGCAGAGAGAAGGAAGCAGACCATGTATACCCAGGCCATGGACACCATGCGCGACGAAGGCGGCGACAAGCCTGCCTTGCGCACGGCCGAGGAAGCGCAACTGCAGCAGCGCTTCGACAATCGCATCGACGCCGGCGACTTCATCGAGGCCAAGGACTGGATGCCGGAGCACTACCGCAAGACCTTGTTGCGCCAGATCAGCCAGCATGCGCATTCCGAAATCGTCGGCATGCTGCCCGAGGGCAACTGGATCACCCGCGCGCCGACGCTCAAGCGCAAGAGCATCCTGCTGGCCAAGGTGCAGGATGAAGGCGGCCACGGCCTCTACCTTTATGCTGCGGCGGAGACCCTGGGCACCAGCCGCGACCAGATGCTCGACGCGCTGCACACGGGCAAGGCCAAGTACAGCTCGATCTTCAATTACCCGACACTGCCCTGGGCCGACGTCGGCGCCATCGGCTGGCTGGTCGACGGCGCGGCGATCATGAACCAGGTGCCGATCTGCCGCTGCTCGTTTGCGCCCTATGCGCGGGCCATGGTGCGCATCTGCCGCGAGGAAAGCTTCCATCAACGCCAGGGCTACGATGCGCTGATGGTGATGATGAAGCAGGGTACCGACGCGCAGCGGGCCATGGTGCAGGAAGCGGTGAACCGCTGGTGGTGGCCCTGCCTGATGATGTTTGGCCCGCCCGACGACCAGAGCCCGAATTCGGCGCAGGGCATGCGCTGGGGCATCAAGCGCGTCAGTAACGACACGCTGCGCCAGAAGTTCGTCGACGCCGCCGTGCAGCAGGCCGAGGTGCTGGGCGTCAGCTTCCCCGACCCCGACCTGCGCTGGAACGAGGAAACCCAGCACTGGGACTACGGCGCCATCGACTGGTCGGAATTTTGGGCCGTGGTGGGCGGCGAGGGACCCTGCAACCGCGAGCGGCTTGCCGACCGCGTCAAGGCCTGGGAAGACGGCGAATGGGTGCGCGAAGCGGCGCTGGCCCATGCGAGAAAGCTTGATATGAAGGAGGCAGCATGACTACCAATACCGAATGGCCGCTGTGGGAAGTCTTCGTCCGCACCAAGGCCGGACTCGACCACAAGCACTGCGGCAGCCTGCATGCCGCCGACTCCAAGATGGCGGTGCAGATGGCGCGCGACGTGTATACCCGGCGCCAGGAAGGCAGCAGCGTCTGGGTGGTGCGCTCCGACCAGATCGTCGCCAGCGATCCGGGCGACAAGGACATGTACTTCGATCCCGCCGAGGACAAGGTCTATCGCCATCCCACCTTCTACAAGCTGCCGGATTCGGTAGACCACATGTAATGGAGATCTGAATGGTCGCTTCAATCCGCATTCCTGCAGCTCCCGAACTCCAGTACCTGCTGCGCATCAGCGACACCTGCCTGGTCCTCGGCCAGCGCTTGGGCGAGTGGTGCGGTCACGCGCCGATCCTCGAAGAGGACATCGCGCTGTCGAACATGGCACTCGACATGATCGGGCAGTCGCGCGCCCTGCTGACCCTGGCCGGGCAGCGCAGCGGCGAGGGCTACGACGAAGACCAACTCGCCTTCCTGCGCGACGAGATCGACTACCGCAACCCGACGTTGGCCGAACTGCCGCGCGGCGACTTCGCCTTCACCGTGCTGCGCAACCTGATCCTTTCGACCTGGCTTAAGCTGATGTGGGAAAAGCTGCGCGATTCGAGCGATAGCGAACTCGCCGCGATCGCCGGCAAGGCCCTCAAGGAAGCGCGCTACCACCAGCAGCACGCCGCCGACTGGGCGGTGCGTCTGGGCGACGGCACCGACGAGTCGCGCCGCCGCAGCGAGGCGGCGCTGGCGACCCTATGGCTCTACACGCCCGAGTTGTTCGAGGACGACGCGGTGGACGCCGCGGCCGTAGCTGCGGGCCTTGGCCCGGCCTGGTCGCAGCTGCGCGAACCCTGGCTGGCCGAGATGAGTGAAATCCTCGGCGAGGCTACGCTTGCCGTGCCGCCAGCGGCAACTTTCCGCAGCACGGGCAAGCGCGGCCTGCACAGCGAGCACATGGGCTATCTGCTGGCAGAGATGCAATACCTGCAGCGCAGCTATCCCGGAGGCGCGTGGTGACAGTCGCTGTTGCAGCTGGCCGGGTCGAGCAGGCCTGGACGGCGCTCAACGAGGTGCTGGACCCCGAGGTGCCGGCGCTGTCCGTGGTCGACCTGGGACTGGTGCGCGAAGTCATCGAACATGACGATGGACTGGAGATTGTGCTGACGCCGACTTACAGCGGCTGCCCGGCCACCGAGGTCATCACAAGCAGCGTGCTCGATGCCATCGAGGCCGCCGGCCTCGGCCCGGCACGCGTGACCATGCGCCGGGCGCCGGCCTGGAGCAGCGACTGGATCAGCGCCGAGGGCAAACGCAAGCTGCTCGAATACGGCATCGCGCCGCCCGGCCCGGTTCTCGCCGACGGCGCGGTACCGATTCCCATTGTCGGTCGTCGCCAGGCCGCCGTGCCCTGTCCGCGCTGCGGCAGCGCCCATACCGAGCGCCTGTCGGCCTTCGGTTCCACCGCCTGCAAATCGCTGCACCGCTGCCTCGATTGCCGCGAGCCCTTCGAACATTTCAAACCGATTTAAGACCAACGACCATGTCGACCCTTTTCCACGAACTGCGCGTGCGCAGCATCGAGCCCGATACCACGGAAGCCACCGTCGTCAGCTTCGAGGTGCCGCCCGAACTGCGCTCGGTGTTCGGCTTCACCCAGGGCCAGTACCTGACCCTGCGCGCCAACATCGACGGCCAGGACCTGCGCCGCTCGTATTCGATCTGCGCCGGGGTCGATGACGGCGAATTGCGCGTTGGCGTGCGCCGCGTCAAGGGCGGCGTGTTTTCCAACTGGATCAACGAACACCTGCGTCCCGGCGACCGCATCAGCGCCATGGCGCCGCAGGGCCGCTTCTTCGTCCCCATCGAGCCGGGGGCGCGCCGCCACCATGTCGGCATCGCCGGCGGCAGCGGCATCACGCCCATCCTCTCGATCATGAAGACGGTGCTGGCGCGCGAACCGCTCTCCTGCTTCACGCTGATCTACGGCAACCGCATGCTGCGCTCGACCATGTTCAAGGAAGAACTTGAAGACCTGAAGAACCGCTACATGACGCGGCTCTCGCTGCTGCACGTTTTTTCCGACGAGCCGACCGATTCGCCGCTCAACATGGGCGTCATGAACCGCGACAAGATCGGCGAGTTCCTTGCCACCGTCGTACCGGCGCCGACTATTGATCACGTGTACGTCTGCGGCCCCTTCCAGATGAACGACGAGGCCGAAGCCGCGTTGCTGGCCGCCGGTGTGCCCGAGGCCGCGATCCACATCGAACGCTTCGGCGTGGCGCTGCCTACCGGCGCGCCGGTGGGTGCCGTGGTGCACGAGGCGCAGCCGGGCGACGCCGAGCAGGCCAAAGTGGTCATCATCCGCGACGGCATGAAGCGCGAAATCGACTTCCGCAAGGATCAGCCCAGCATCCTCGACGCCGCCTCGGCGGCGGGGCTGGAAGTGCCCTTCTCCTGCACCTCGGGCGTCTGCGGTACTTGCCGCTGCAAGGTGGTCGAAGGCCAGGTGCGCATGGAGCGCAATTTCGCGCTGGACAAGGCCGAGGTCGCCAATGGTTTCGTCCTCGCCTGCCAGGCCCATCCGCTGACCGAGCGCGTGGTGCTGTCCTTCGACGAACGCTGAAACGTGGGTCCTGGTGTCGGGGCGGGCTGCCGCAGCCGGTTATAATGGCGCCCGTCCAGGCGGGAATGCCTGGCTACCGCCAACCCTATCCAGGAGTTCTTGATGAGGATTCATTCCTTCGTTTTT
Organism: Betaproteobacteria bacterium; assembly: GCA_012026675.1. Classification (GTDB taxonomy): domain Bacteria; phylum Pseudomonadota; class Gammaproteobacteria; order Burkholderiales; family Rhodocyclaceae; genus Sulfuritalea. The sequence continues at coordinate 13,395 of VEPA01000265.1, forward strand.
ACCGCCATGCTTGCCACGCTCGGCCTGGCTTCATTCAATGCAGCCGCCGCTGATGCGAAAGTGCAGACCGTCGCCGCCATCAACCAGGACAAGGCCGGGCTCGGAGGCAAGACCATCACGGCCCAGGGCAAGGTGGTCAAGGTCAATAACGGCATCATGGGCCGCAATTTCGTGCACGTGCAGGACGGCACGGGCGACGCCGCCAAGGGCACCAACAACCTGATCGTCACCAGCAAGCAGACGGCCGCCGTCGGCGACCAGGTCACGGTTTCCGGCGTCGTGGTGCTGAACCGCGACTTCGGTGCCGGTTACTCCTACCCGCTGCTGATCGAAGAAGCCAGCATCACGCCGAAGAAGTAGGACCCTTCCCCGGCGCCGGGCAGGCGCCTCAATGGGGCAGCTTGGCGTAGGCGGCGAGCAGGGCCTGGTGCAGATTGCAGCCCTTGAGTCCGAGACCCGGCGCCTCGATGCCGAAGCAGCGTTCTTCCTGGCGCAGCATGGCTTCCGCGCTCGCCAGCGTTGAACTGCCGTAGAGATGCTCCAGCGCCTGGCGATGCCCGTCGGCACCGCCGAGTTCGAGCAGGGTTTCGATGCAGCGATAGACCAGGCGTCGCGCCGGGTTTATCTGCTCGAAGTGGCGCAGCCATTCACAGCCTTCGCGAATCGCCTCTTCGTCGCCGCAGGCCAGCGCCAGCAGGGTTTTCAGTTCACCGACGCGCAGGTCGGCCCAGAATGAATCCGCTTCGGCGGCGAGGCCGATCAGGGGCGTGATCGGCCTTTGGTCGGGCAGGTCGAGTTCATTGAGGGTGTCGAGAAGGTCGCCGCATTCGTCCTCGTCCAGTTCCGGCAGGTGCAGGATGGCCTCGCGGATCGCGTTGCCGACGCTGTTGTTCTCCCATTCCAGTTCGTCCAGCGGGTAGATCTCCGACATGCCCGGCACCAGAATGCGACATGCATAGACGCCGAGGTGCGTGAAGTCGGCTACATAAACGTCGTGGCCGCAACGGTGGATGCGCTCGATCAGCCAGTGATAGTCCTCGGACGTGGTGTTGCTGAAATTCCAGTCGACAAATTCGTAATCCGGCGTGTCGCCGAGAAAGTTCCAGCTGATGATGCCGCTGGAATCGACGAAGTGGATCTCGATGTTGGGCGCGGCGGCGATTTCGTCGAGATCGAAGCCGGGCGGCGGAAAACCGGCCAGCGCATCGAGGCCGCGTCCCTGCAGCAGTTCGGTCAGCGCGCGCTCCAGCGCGATCTCGAAGCGCGGGTGGGCGCCGAAGCTGGAGAAGCAACCCTGGTCCTCGGGATGCAGCATGGTGACGTTCATCACCGGGTACTCGCCGCAAAGCGAGGCATCCTTGACCAGGATGCCAAAGCCCGCCTCGCGCAGGCCGCGGATGCCCGCCGCGATGCGCGGATAGCGGGCGATAACCTGCTCCGGCACATCGGGCAGGCAGAGGCCTTCACTGATGATGCGGAACTTGATGTGGCGCTCGAGGATTTCCGACAGGGCCTGGCTGCGCGCCTCCATCTCGGTGTTGCCGGCCGACATGCCGTTGCTGACATAGAGGTTGCCGATCAGGTTGACCGGGAACCAGACGCTGGCGCCGTCGCGCTGCCGCACATAGGGAAGGGCGCAGATGCCGCGTTCGCTGTCGCCGGAATTCAGGTCAATCAGCGTGTTGGCGTCGATGCTGTCGTCGGGGTCGTAAAGCTTGCGCAATTCGGGCGTCAGCAACTGCTCCGGCCACTCGCCGTTGGCGCCCGGCTGAAACCACTGTTCGCGCGGGTAGTGGGCAAAGTCGCGGCGGGCGAACTGGTCGCCCAGGTAGTAATGCGTCCAGAAGTAATTGCAGGACAGGCGCTCGAAGAATTCGCCGAGTGCGCTGGCCAGTGCGGCCAGCCGCGAACCGCCCTTGCCGTTGGTGAATAGCAGCGGGCAGTCGCGGTCGCGAACATGCACCGACCAGACGCCATCCACCGGATTCAGCCAGGAGCGTTCCTCGACGTGGAAGCCGAGCTTGTCGAGCTTGCCCTGCATCGAGGCGATCGAGGATTCGAGCGATGCGTCCTTGCCGGGGATGAAGCTTTCTGTCTGCATGTGAAGGTCCCTCTGGATTGTACGAATGGGGGAATGCAAGACAGCGGACTGTGCTGCACGGCGCAAGGCGCGCAGCATAGCGAGGCGGCGGCCGGCTGTCCATCGCGGAATGCCGGGCGACGTCGGCGAGACTATTCGGCCTTCGACAACTCGGTGAAATCGTGTATCAGGTCATCGAGCTTTTGCCGGGCATGGTCGCGCTGCGCCGCCGTCATCATGGCGTGGATGGCCACGGCGAGTTCCGCCGAGGCGCGGCGCAGGGCCAGCGCCCGTGCCAGCCGCGCCGGATCGGTGGGCAGATCGAAGCGGGCCGCGTAGTCGCGCAGCAGCGCGATGATGCGTTCGCGCGGCGGGCGTTCGCGTTGCACCTGGCGCATCAGTTCCAGCAGTTCGCGCTGGCGGCGCAGCCTTTCCTCGTACCAGAACTGGTGGCCCGGATCCTGGGCTTCGACCATGCGCCGCAAGGCGCTTTCCTGCTCGTTGCTGAAGCTGCCGAACCAATATTCGGCGCGTTCCAGCAGACGCTTGTAGCGCGCCTTGTGCTGCGCAGCCTCGCCCTCCGCGAGGCGCATTTCCTTGACGAGATCGGCATTCTTCTCGGCGAAGCGCGCGGCCATGCGGTCGATCTGGGCAGGTGTCAGGGTGGCCACGAGATCGGCGACATCCGGTGTGGCCTGCTCGGCGACTACCCGCACGCGGCGGATCAGGTCATCGCCGAGCCTCAGCGCATCGCTTGCCGCTGGCTCGCCGGCAACAAAAGCCTTGCCTTGCTGCAGCAGGGCAACATAGTCAGGCAATTGGGTCTTGCGGTGCCAGGCAAACAAACGGGCCAGACGCTCGCGGCTCAGCGCATCCTGCTCCGGCGACAGATCGAGGTACTGGTCGATCCACCAGCGCGCAAGGCTGTCCGCATTGCCATAGCCGAGGCGCACGGCGCTGCAGCCCTGCAGGATCAGGCCGACGATGAGGGCCAGGATCAGGTGGCGGACGAAACGGTGCATGAAAGGCGGGGTGCGAAGAGGAGGGACTGGAGTATCCACGGGCATCGTGGCGGCAGTCAATCTCCTACTGCCGGAATGGCGGAGGCGGCGCCGTCAGAAAAGGCGCCGGGACGTGCTTTTTGTCGAACGACAGTGCGGTGCCCGAAGGCGACTGATGCCATTGACAAGTCTGAAGCCAGCTCTCTCACGACATTGCCGCCCTTGGCAATCAACATTGCTTTGCAGGTACCTCATGCAGCCATCGGAATACATTCAAATCCCATTCGTGCCTTTGTGGCAACTTCGACCCGTCACAAAATTGGGACAATCAATTCCGACACGTCGGATGATCAAATTATCCGTTTTGTCCATATGGGATTAGTGGCGCAGAATTATCCTGTATCGGTGTTTATGAATAAGTATTGCTCTTGGTTCGAAGTGTTGCGTATTCACGGAGAGAGGCAAAGAGTAAGGGAGCATTCAATGACCCGCATGTCGCTGATGATACTCACCAAACTGACGTGCTTGTGTCTCGGCGTGCTGCTGGTCGTGCCCACCATGGCATTGGCAGCAGAAGGAGGCGCGGCGGGCAATCCGCCCCCTGCTGCCACACAGCCGAACCTCATTCTCCAACTCGGACACCTTGAAGAGATCAATGGCATGCCTGCCCTCAGCCCTGACGGCAAGCTTGCCGCCACGATGGACAAAGGCCACACCGTCATCGTCTGGGATGTCAGCACCGGCCGGCAATTGCGGCGACTGATCCCAAATGAAGAACGGGAAGTGTCCTGGAGCAAGGAGAAAGAGAAAGGCTCGACCACTTCATTTTTTCCCGTCCAGCTTGCCTTCAGTCCGGATGGAACGATCCTGGCCGCCCCGGCAGAGCAGGGCGTGACCTTGTGGCGTGTGCAGGATGGCCGCATCCTGCAGGATATCAAACTGAGCAAAGATTTTATGGTCGGTGAAACACGGGCCTTGACATTCAGCCCCGACGGCAAGCGGCTGGCAGTTTCCAAGACTTCGTACAACGGTATCGCGGTTCTGGAGGTCGCCACCGGGCGGGTGATATACGAGCCGGGCTCGCGTTCCTCAAACGTTTTTTATACCTTCGATGTGATGGTGTGGAGCCCGGATGGGCGCTTCATCTTCGCCACACACAATTTCGACTGCCCGCCGGAATTGGCAAAGAACGTGGATGGCTGGCCTGTCCGAACCTGCGTAATAAATGTCTTGGATGCTTCGACTGGGAAGAAAATCCAGGCGATTGAAGGCGATGGCAGCAACAACCAGCATTTCGCCCTAAGTCCGGACGGCAAGCTGCTCGCGGTATATCAGGCGTCCCTCCGGGCTTACGATAGCCTCGATGAAGCGCAGAAAAGGGCGCTCGGTTCGAACCCGAATCTCTTCAAGGACATTGCTCTTGGCCCCGATGGCAAGCCTGTTTCTGGGCCACGTGGCAATATTTCATTTGTCAGAGAAATACGAATTGCCTTGTATGAGGCCGGCAGCTGGCGCCAATTGGCAACTTTCCCGTCAGGGTTTGGAGGGCGATTCACTAAACCTTCCATCCTCGCCTTCAATTTCCCTACCCCCCTCGCCTTCAGTCCGGACGGCAGATGGCTCGCGGCGGGCGGGGAGACGCTGAAATTCTGGAACATCCAGAACACTGCGCTGCCTGCCCAGGAACTGGCTCTACCATTTCCAACGAACAGCTATGCCTGGCTGCCTGACGGCCAGAGCGTCCTCGTCTTCGGCAGGAGTGGCATACCGCAAATCCTTTCTCTCGCGCCCTCAAGCAATTTGGCAAATTGGGAAAGCATTTCGCCACTTAGGTACTCAGGCGCTGGAGATTCAGTCGCCATCGATCAGGACGGCCTGCGACTGGCTGTTTCTTCCGGGTTGATTGGTAATAAGGGGCTTATCGACATCTGGGACATCAAAGCCGGAGTTCGTTCCCGCCGGCTCGAATCCGCTGGAATTGGAGGTATCGTGCGTTTTAGTCCCGACGGGACGTGGCTGGCCCATCGGAGGGATGGTATAGAGGTGTGGAACACGCAGACTGCCAGTCGAGTAGTGCATATCCCTAATTGGGGTTTCGCTAATTTCGAACTAACAGCGGATGGACGGCTACTTGCGAACACAGGTAATGCCATCCAACTCTACGACATCCCATCGGGCAATAAGATTGCTGAATATCCTGGTACGAAATCAGGGGAGAAACCTCCAAGTTTCCCCCGGTATGCTGTGAGCCCGGATGGCCGATGGATTGCTGCTTACCAGCGGGGGGAGAAAGGGATCTGGAATGACTTCTTGCGCATCTGGAACACGCAATCAGGACAAGAGGTAGCCTCGTTTCAGGTTCATGGTGGAACCAATTTGCTGCAATTCATTAACAACAGACAGTTGGTTTACTTAGGAGGTGACAAACCTCTGGACGTAATACGGCAACCGTTATGGGTGTGGAACGTCGAGCGCGGCAAGAATGACAGTCCCGTGGGAGAGTTGCCGCATACGGTAATCTGGAATGTATCTTCGCTTGTCGGCACCCGTCTGGCTCTTTGTTGCTCAACCCAGACCGGCGAGATGTCAGGACTCTCCAAAATATTCGACTTCAAGACCGGCCAGCAGTGGCCCTTGCGCGATTCGCGTTTTGTCGGCGGCTACTTGGCTAGCATGGCCTTGTTCCCCGCCGGGCGGTTCATCGCCCTCGCGGGTACGGACGGAACCGTCCGCGTCCTGACGCAGGACAAGGGGGAACTGGTGATCACGCTCTTGGCCATGCCGGGAACCGACGACTGGCTGGCCTTCACTCCCGAGGGCTTGTTCGACGGCACCCCCGGTGGGTGGGATGCCCTGCTGTGGCGCTTCTCCGACGAACTGTACGATGTTGCCCCGGCCGAGGCCTTCTTCAACGAGTTCTACCGTCCCGGTCTGCTGGCCGACATGATGGCCGGGGGACGGCCAAGCGCCCCCAGAAGCCTGGCCTCGGTCGACCGGCGCCAGCCCAGGGTGAGCCTGTCGGTGGCGGGTGGCAGCGAGCGTCAGGCAAAGGTCAGGATAGATGTCCAGGAGGCTCCGCCAGGGGGTGGTCGTGCCGGGGGCAGCGGCGTCCGGGATGTGCGGCTGTTCCGCAACGGTTCATTGGTCAAGCTCTGGAAAGGGGAAGTGAACGGCGGCAAGGGCGTCCTTGAGGCGACTGTGCCCATCGTGACCGGCGAGAACCGCTTTACCGCCTACGCCTTCAACCGCGACAACATCAAGAGCGGCGACGCGCGGGCCAGCGTCACCGGCGCGGACAGTCTCAAGCGCCCGGCCACGGCCTGGGTACTTGCCTTCGGCATCAACCGCTACGCCAACCCCGCCTTCAACTTGGGCTTCTCCGTGGCCGACGCTCAGGCCTTCACCGAACGCATCAAGCTTGACCAGACCACCCTCGGGCGTTACCAGCAGATCAAGCTTTTCACGCTCAAGGACAACGAGGCCACCAAGACGAACCTGCTCACTGCGCTCAAGCGGCTGGCCGGCAGCGAGCGAGGTCCCTTGCCCAAAGGGCTGCCCAAGGAATTGGCCGAACTGTCTCCCGCCCAGCCGGAAGATGCCGTTTTCATCTTCTTCGCCGGCCACGGCATGGCCAACGGGCCTCGCTTCTACCTCGTGCCGCACGACCTGGGCTACCAGGGCAAGATGGAGCAAATGGACGCCAAGGCCATGGCCACCATCTTCCAGCATGCCGTTTCCGACCTCGAACTGGAAGCCGCTCTCGAAACCCTCGATGCCGAACGGCTGGTCTTGACCATCGACGCGTGCAATTCGGGGCAGGCGCTGGAGGCCGAGGAGAAGCGGCGCGGGCCGATGAATTCGAAAGGACTGGCGCAACTCGCCTACGAGAAAGGCATGTACGTCATCACCGCCGCGCAAAGCCACCAGGCGGCGCTGGAGTTCGACCAGCTCGGTCATGGACTCCTGACCTACGCGCTCGTGATGGAAGGACTGGGCAAGGGTGAAGCCGACCGCCAGCCCAAGGATGGCCGTATCGACGTGCGGGAGTGGCTGGACTACGCATCCGGCCGGGTGCCGCAGTTGCAACTGGCGGCGATGCAGGATCTGGAGAAACGCGGACGCAAGGTGGCAGTGGTGCGTGGCGAGGAAACCGAGGTCGATGTCCTCAAGCGCTCCCTCCAGCAGCCCCGGGTCTTCTATCGCCGGGAAACTGAACGCACGCCGTTTGTCGTTGGCACGGGAAAGTAGTGCGACATTTTTCCGGTGGGAAGAATTCAATTAAACCGCGAGTTCAAATTCGAAGTACAACTTTGATCAACGGGTTGGCTTTTGACGAAATCAGAGACCGTGCAGGTGTCGAGCAGATACTTCATGCCAGCGGATCTGCCGCCGGCGGCTTGAGGCGGTTTGTACGAAGGAGGTGCGCCTTGGAAGGCGTAGCCAAGTCGCACCTCATCTTCCGCATCGTCCCCAATAAAGGCGAAAGTCGGCGCTGGCGATACGCTGCAGAAAGCTCGCGGGGACTACGCCGCTCCGCGCCAGCCCCTCCGGCGCGAGATGTCGAGCGCGGCGGCGCGAATTGCTTTCGGGATCGGGCCGTTCCAGTTCGATGGCATGAGACCGGCAGGTCCGAGGCCGGTGATGGCCAGGGCCATCTTGCCGTCGTGATCGAAGACCGGCGCCGAGAATGCGTTGATGCCGGGAATCACCGATCCCACCGCGCGCGACATGCCGTGTTGCCGGGCTTCGGTCGTCAGCGCGTCGAGTTGCGCGCGCGTAACCGCTCCGCGTGGGTCGTCGCCGCGCGCGTCGATCAGGAGTTCTTCGTCGACCCGGCGCTGCAGCAGGGGTGAATCGAAAAAGGCGACGAAGCACAAGCCGATCGCGGAGTGCAGCAAGGGCATGACCGCGCCCGTGCGCAGATTGACCGTGACCGGGCGCCGCGACTCGACCCAGCGCACGATGGTGGGGCCCATGTTGCCCCATACCGCCAGGGCCACGGTTTCCCCAATTTCCTCGGCGAGTGCATCGAGGACCGGGGTTGCCACGCGCACCGCGTCGAGCCGGGCGAGGCTGGCCAGGCCGAGGTCGAGGGCAAAATGGCCGAGATCGTAGCGGCCCGAGAGGCCGTCCTGCGTGACCAGTCCGGTACGGATGAAACTGACCAGGTAGCGGTGGGCCTTCGCGGCCGGCATGCCGGCTGCCTTGGCCAGATCGCGCAGCATCATTGGCGCGCCGTGATCGGCCAGGACCCGCAGCAGGGGTATGCCAACCTCGATGGACTGTATGCCCTGACGGCTGTCTTCGTCTTTTTCTTCGGCTAACATGGTGACGGATTATAGAATTGCCGTGCGACACGCGCCGACTTTCAAGTTTTCCCAACGGAACCCAGTCCATGACCCCCGTTCTCGTCTTTGACATCGAGACCATCCCTGACATCGCCGGCCTGCGCACGCTGCACGATCTGCCGGCGAGTTTGCCGGATGCCGAGGTCGCCGAGTTCGCCTTCCAGCGCCAGCGGGCGAAGAACGGCAGCGATTTTCTGCCGCTGCACCTGCAGCGGGTGGTGGTGATTTCCTGCGCGCTGCGCAGCCACGGGAACGATGGTGGCTTTCGCGTCTGGTCGCTGGCCGAGCCCAAGTCGGGCGAGGGCGAAATCATCCAGCGCTTCTTCGACGGCGTGGAGAAGTTCACGCCGCAGATCGTGTCCTGGAACGGCGGTGGCTTCGATCTGCCGGTGCTGCATTACCGCGGCCTGATCCACGGCGTCACCGCGCCGCGCTACTGGGACATGGGCGAGGGCGACTACCGCGACTCGAAGGACTTCAAGTGGAACAATTACATCAGCCGCTATCACTCGCGCCATCTCGACCTCATGGATCTGCTGGCGATGTACCAGCCGCGCGGCAGTGCGCCGCTCGACCAACTGGCGCGCCTGATGGGGCTGCCCGGCAAGCTCGGCATGGACGGTTCGGCGGTCTGGGGCGCCTGGCAGGAGGGGCGCGCCGATGAAATACGCGACTATTGCGAAACCGACGTGGTGAATACCTTTCTGGTCTTCCTGCGCTTCCAGATGATGCGCGGCTTGCTGACTGCCGCCGAACACGACGCCGAACTGGCTCTGGTGAAATCATCGCTGGCAGCCACCGGCCAACCGCACTGGAAGGAATTTCTTGCTGCCTGGGAGGGATCATGCTGATCGATGCAAAACAGTCTGCATTGCTGGTAGTGGATGTACAGGGCAAACTGGTGCCGGCGATTTCCGGCTGGCAGGCGCTGCTCGACCAGGTGGTCTGGCTGATCAGGCTGGCGCGCCGCATGGAGATTCCGGTTCTCGCCTGCGAGCAGTATCCGCAGGGTCTGGGCCCGACCCATCCGGTGGTGGCGGCCGAACTGCCGGACGGCTGCATTGCCGGCAAGCTGCATTTTTCCGCCGTGGCCGGCGCCGGCCACGGGCTGGACAAGAGTGCGGGAACTGGGCAACTCGTGGTCTGCGGCATGGAGGCCCATGTCTGCGTGCTGCAGACGGTCATGGAACTGCTCGAAGGCGGCAAGCAGGTCTTCGTCGTCGAGGAGGGGGTCGGCTCGCGCCGCGATTCCGACAAGGCGCTGGCCCTGGCACGCATGCGCGACGCGGGTGCGTCCATCGTCAGCCGCGAGATGGTGGCCTTCGAGTGGCTGCGCAAGGCAGATTCCGACCTGTTCCGCGAGATCAGCCGCAACTTTCTTCGCTAGGCCGCCCGTCCGGCGGAGGCAATCCTCCAGAAAATTAGAGGCGTGCGACTAGACGCTGCCGTCAAACTGGGTTAAGATTAAAACAGTTGTTTGAAACGGCTGTTCGTCACGTGTTCGTTACGGGCGGTCGATGGCAGCCAATACAAGAGGAGGATTCCATGGGCCAGTACAACGCCCCCTTGCGCGACATGCACTTCGTCCTGCACGAACTGCTCGACGTCGGCAGCGAACTCAAAGCCTTGCCGGCTTTTGCCGACGTCGACGCCGACACCATCAACCAGATCCTCGAGGAAGGCGGCAAATTCACCTCCAAGGTGCTCTTCCCGCTCAATCAGGTCGGCGACCGCGAGGGCTGCCGGCTGAATGCCGCGACCCACGAGGTGACCACGCCGACCGGCTTCAAGGAGGCCTACCGCCAGTTTGTCGACGCCGGCTGGCCGGCGCTGACCTGCGATCCGGAGCATGGCGGCCAGGGGCTGCCGGTCGTCGTCTACAACTCCCTGTCGGAAATGTTCAATTCTTCGAACCAGGCCTGGTACATGTACCCGGGCCTGTCGCATGGGGCCTACGAGTGCCTGCACGAGCACGGCACGCCGGAACTGAAGGCGCTCTACCTGCCGAAGCTGGTGTCGGGCCAATGGACGGGCACCATGTGCCTGACCGAGGCGCATTGCGGCACCGACCTCGGCCTGCTGCGTTCGAAGGCAACGCCGCAATCCGACGGCAGCTACAAGCTCACCGGCGGCAAGATCTTCATCTCCGCCGGCGAGCACGACATGGCGGAGAACATCATCCATCTCGTACTGGCCCGCCTGCCCGACGCGCCGGCAGGTACCAAGGGGATTTCCCTGTTCATCGTGCCGAAGTTCATACCCAATGCCGATGGCAGTCTCGGTGCGCGCAATGCGATCACCTGCGGCGCGCTCGAAGAAAAGATGGGCATCCATGGCAATTCCACCTGCCAGATGAACCTCGACGATGCGACCGGTTGGCTGATCGGCCAGCCGCACAAGGGCCTCAATGCCATGTTCGTCATGATGAACGCGGCGCGCCTCGGCGTCGGCATGCAGGGTTTGGGGTTGACGGAAGTGGCCTATCAGAATGCGCTGGCCTATGCCAAGGAACGGCTGCAGATGCGCAGCCTGTCCGGTCCCAAGGCACCGGACCAGGCGGCCGATCCGCTCATCGTGCACCCGGACGTGCGGCGCATGTTGCTCCCGGCCAAGGCCTACGCGGAAGGCGGGCGCGCGTTTTCGTCCTTCGTCGCCTTGCTGATCGACCGCGAACTCAAGCATCCCGACGAGGCGGTGCGCAAGGATGCGGCGGACATGGTCACGCTGCTGACGCCGATCGTGAAGGCCTTCATGACCGACAACGGCTGGATCGCGGCTTCGGAAGCGATGCAGGTACACGGGGGGTCCGGCTTCATCAGCGGTACCGGCGTCGAGCAGTACGTGCGCGATGCCCGCATCAACATGATCTACGAGGGCACCAACACGATACAGTCGCTCGACCTGCTGGGGCGCAAAGTGCTGATGGACAACGGCACCAAGCTGAAGAAGTTCGGCGCGCTGGTACAGGCCTTTGTCGAGGAAAACGGCACCGACGAAGCCATGAACGAATTCGTTACGCCGCTGGCCGACCTGGGCGACAAGGTAAGCAAGCTGACCATGGAAATCGGCATGAAGGCCATGCAGAATCAGGATGAAGTGGGCGCCGCCGCCGTGCCCTATCTGCGCGTGGTCGGGCACCTGGTCTATAGTTACTTTTTCGCCCGCATGGCGAAGATCGCGCTGGAGAAGCTGGATTCCGGCGACAATTTCTACAAGGCCAAGCTTGCTACCGCACGTTTCTATTTTGCCCGCCTGCTGCCCGAAACGGCGATGCTGATACGCCAGGCGCGTTCCGGCGCCAGGCCGCTGCTCGATCTCGAAGCCGAACTGTTCTAAGAGGAACCATTTATGTACCCCCACGCTCGTATTCACTCGCTGCCCCCCGAGGGGGCGAATGCCTCCTTTGGGGCGGCCCTTCAGGAGGCATCATGAGCAATTTCATCGTCAAAAAAGTCGCTGTTTTGGGTGCCGGCGTCATGGGTGCGCAGATTGCGGCCCATTGCGTCAATGCCAAGGTACCGGTGGTGCTGTTCGACCTGCCGGCCAAGGAGGGCGCCAAAAATGCCATCGTCTTGCGCGCCATCGAAGGCCTCAAGAAACTCAGCCCGGCGCCGCTGGGCAACAAGGACGACGCCGCCTGCATCGAGGTAGCGAACTACGAAGACAACCTCGAATTGCTGAAGGGCTGCGACCTGATCATCGAGGCGATCGCCGAGCGCATGGACTGGAAGCACGACCTGTACAAGAAGGTCGCTCCGTTTATCGCGCCGAACGCGATCTTCGCCTCGAACACCTCGGGCCTGTCGATCACTGCCCTGTCCGAGGGTTTCGATGCCCAACTCAAGGCACGCTTCTGCGGCGTGCATTTCTTCAATCCGCCACGCTACATGCATCTGGTCGAACTGATCCCGCCCGCGGCAACGCGACCCGAGATCCTTGACCAGCTCGAAGGCTTCCTCGTCACTACGCTCGGCAAGGGCGTGGTGCGGGCCAAAGACACGCCCAACTTCATCGCCAACCGCGTCGGCGTCTTCAACATGCTGGCGACGATGCACGAAGCGGAGAAGTTCGGCCTGTCCTGCGACGTGGTGGACGACCTGACCGGCTCAAAGCTCGGCCGCGCCAAGTCCGGCACCTTCCGCACCGCCGATGTGGTCGGCCTCGACACCCTGGGCCACGTTATCAAGACCATGCAGGACACGCTGCCCGACGATCCTTTCGCCGCCGCGTACAAGACACCCGACGTGCTGACCAAGTTGGTGACGGCCGGCGCCCTCGGCCAGAAGACCGGTGCCGGTTTCTACAAGAAGGTCGGCCGCGACGTGCAGCGCCTCGACTTCGTCAGCGGCCAGTATGTCGCCAGCGGCGGCAAGGCCGACGAGCTGGTCGGCCGCATTCTCAAGGAAAAGGACCCGGCCAAACGCATGAAGGCGCTGCGCGACTCGACCCACCCGCAGGCGCAATTCCTCTGGGCGATTTTCCGCGATGCTTTTCACTACATCGCCGTGCATCTGGAGGCCATCGCCGACAATGCGCGCGACATCGATTTCGCCATGCGCTGGGGTTTCGGCCAGAAGCTGGGTCCTTTCGAGACCTGGCAGGCGGCCGGCTGGCATCAGGTCGCCGACTGGGTCAAGGAAGACATCGACGCCGGCAAGGCGCTGTGCTCGGCGCCGCTGCCGGGTTGGGTATTCGACGGGCGCCACGGTGTCCATGCCGCCGACGGCTCCTGGTCGCCGGCGCGCCGGGCCAACGTGCCGCGTTCGACGCTGCCCGTGTATCTGCGCCAACGCTTCCGCGCGCCAGTGCTGGGCGAAGAGGCCGCCAACGGCATGACCGCCGGCATCACGGTGTTCGAGGATGACTCGGTGCGCATCTGGCACGAGGACGACGGCGTGCTGATCCTGTCGCTCAAGACCAAGATGCACGTCATCGGCGCCGGCGTCGTCGCCGGCCTGTCGCGGGCCGTCGCCGAGGCGGAACAACATTACAAGGGTCTGGTGATCTGGGCTGCGGACGCGGCCGAAGGCGGCGCCTTCTCTGCCGGCGCCGACCTGCAGGCCATGCTGCCGCTGTTCATGTCGGGCGGCGTCAAGGCCATCGAGCCCGAAGTCGTCAATCTGCAGCAGGCCTTCCAGGCCATGAAGTACGCCAACGTGCCGGTGGTGGCGGCCGTCGCCGGCCTCGCCCTTGGCGGCGGCTGCGAACTGGCGCTGCACGCGGCGAAGCGTGTGGCCTCGATCGAGTCCTATATTGGCCTCGTAGAAGTCGGCGTCGGCCTGATCCCGGCCGGCGGTGGCCTCAAGGAAGCGGCGTTGCGTGCCGCAGCCGATGCCAAGGGCAACGACCTGCTGCAGTTCCTCAAGACAGGCTTCATGAATGCGGCTACCGCCGCCGTGTCAAAGTCGGCGCTGGAGGCACGGCAAATGGGCTACCTGAAGCCCGATGACGTAATCGTGTTTAACCCCTACGAGTTGCTCCACGTGGCCAAGGTCGAAGCGCGCGCCATGCACGACGCCGGCTACCGTCCGCCGCTGCAGAAACCGGTACCGGTCGCCGGCCGTTATGCCATCGGCACGATCATGATGCAGCTGGTCATCTTGCGCGACGGCGGCTTCATCTCGGCCCACGACTTCAAGCTGGGGCAGATGATCGCCACGGTGGTGGCCGGCGGCGACGTCGACCAGGGCAGCCTGGTCAGCGAACAGTGGCTGCTCGACCTGGAACGCAAGGCCTTCATGGAACTGCTGAACCATCCCAAGACCCAGGAGCGCATCATGGGCATGATGCAGACCGGCAAGCCGGTACGCAACTGAGGCGCAACTGAGCGAAAAAGGAAAATCGAAATGAACAAACAACTGCAAGACGCCTACATCGTTGCCGCCACCCGCACCCCGATCGGCAAGGCACCGCGCGGCATGTTCCGCAACGTTCGCCCCGACGATTTGCTGGTGCGCGCGATCCAGTCCGCCATGAGCCAGGTGCCGGGCCTCGACCCGAAGCTGATCGAGGACGCCATCGTCGGCTGCTCCTTCCCCGAAGGTGAATCCGGCCTCAACATGGCCCGCAACGCCGTGTTGCTGGCGGGCCTGCCGAATACCGTGGGCGGCGTCACCGTGAACCGCTTCTGCGCATCGGGCATCACCGCGATCGCCATGGCCGCCGACCGCATCCGCGTCGGCCAGGCCGATGTCATGATCGCCGGCGGCGCCGAGTCGATGTCGATGGTACCGATGGGCGGTTTCCATCCCTCAATCAACATGGATGTGTTCAAGGACGAGAATGTCGGCATGGCCTACGGCATGGGCCTCACCGCCGAGAAGGTGGCCAACCAGTGGAAGATCACGCGCGAGATGCAGGACCAGTTCGCGCTCGCGTCGCATCAGCGGGCCATCGCCGGCCAGCAGGCGGGCGAGTTTGACAACGAGACGACGCCGGGCGACATCGTCGATCGCGTGCCGAATCTAGCCACGGGCGAGGTCGAGCTGAAGAAGCGCACCGTCAATCGCGACGAAGGCGCGCGCGCCGACTCGACGCTGGCGGCGCTGGCCAAACTGAAGCCGGTGTTTGCCGCCAGGGGTTCGGTCACCGCCGGCAACAGTTCGCAGACTTCCGACGGCGCCGGTGCGCTGATCCTGGTCAGCGAGAAAATATTGAAGCAGTTCAACCTGACGCCGCTGGCGCGCTTCGTCTCCTTCGCGGTACGCGGCGTGCCGCCCGAGATCATGGGCATCGGTCCCAAGGAAGCGATCCCGGTCGCGTGCAAGGCCGCCGGCATCACCCAGGACCAACTCGACTGGATCGAACTCAACGAAGCCTTCGCCGCGCAGGCATTGGCGGTCATCAATGACCTCGGCCTCGATCCGGCCAAGGTGAATCCGCTGGGCGGCGCCATCGCGCTGGGGCATCCGCTTGGCGCCACCGGTGCGATCCGTGCCGCGACTACGGTGCATGCCCTGCGCCGGCGCAAGCTGAAGTACGGCATGGTGACCATGTGCGTCGGCACCGGCATGGGTGCGGCGGGGATTTTCGAGCGCATGTAGAAAGTCGGCGCTGGCGTTACGGCGGCAAAAAACTGCTGCGAGCGGAAAATTCGGTGAGTCCTCGACGCATCGCGTCGACCATTGTCGGATTGAATGGATCGTGGCCGGCCCCGGCGACGATTCGGAGCACACTGTCAGGGCAGGCTCGATGCGCCTGGCGGGCACCCGCGGGAGGACAGACTGCATCGTGGAGGCCATGCAGGAACAGGACCGGTAGTCTGCCGAGTCTGGCGCAGGACGTCACTACTTCGTTGCGACCCAGCCAGCACGCATTGGCCAGGTAGTGGCGCTGGATGCGGTAGCGCCTGCAGAGCGCATGCAGGGCACCACCTTCCGGTGCCGCTTCGGCGGCAAGCCCGCCCAGTGCCCGTTCCCAGGCGAACCAGGCGCGCGCTGCGGCGCATTGTTGTGCGCTGTCGCCATGCCTGAAAATGCCTTTCAGGCTTGCCAGCAGCTTACCCGGTGTGGCGTCCGCCACGGCGGCGGACAGGTCCGCCCATGGCCGGGGATAAAAGGCCGCGGCACGATGAAAAAACCAGTCGAGATCGTGCTCGCGGCAAAGGAACAGGGCGCGTAGCAGCAGGCCGGAAACGGCGGCGGGATGCCTTGCCGCATAGAGTACCGCTAGGGTCGCTCCCCATGAACCTCCAACCACCAGCCAGCGGCGAATCCCGAGATGCCCGCGCAATGCCTCTGCATCAGCCAGCAGGTCTTGCGTACGGTTATGCGCCAGTTCGCCGGCGGGCTCGCTGAGGCCGCAACCGCGCTGGTCGACCTGGATGATGCGGTAAACGGCTGGGTCAAAAAAGCATGCCTGCTTTGGCGAGCTGCCCGATCCGGGACCGCCGTGAAATACTACCGCAGCGATTCCGGCCGGATTACCGCGTTGGGTGTAGGCGATGCGATGTCCGCCCGACACGGGCAGCCACCCGCTGTCGAAAACGGCTGGAGGCGCCAATTGATCGTCGGGCTGCGGCGACGGGATGGGTTGTTGGATCAATGTGGGTAACAGCAAAGCTGTCGGCTCATGAAAATCACTAGGACAATCTGAAAGAATAGCTGACGTTTAAAAAATTCAAGGATGACACAATTCGCTCAGGGCTTGGCTGATGGAAGCCAGCCGTAACGCGCTGAGGCGGCCTCTCTTAGGCTGTTGCAGCCTGTACATTAACTGAACCCCATCAAGGAGACTTACATGCAATGGCAAACACCTAAGGCTTGCGATTTCCGCTTCGGCTTCGAAATCACGATGTACGTGGCGGCGCGCTGAACCGGAGCACAGAAACGAAAGGCCCGCCGCCAGGCGGGCTTTTTTCTTACAACTACGATATTGATCGGCATTACTCATGCAAGTTATTGTTCTTGGGGCATCGGCCGGCGGCGGTTTCCCGCAATGGAACTGCAACTGCACGAATTGCGCCGGCCTGCGTGACGGCACGGTGAAAGCCCTCGCGCGGACGCAGTCGTCGATTTGCGTGAGCGGCGATCACTCCAAGGATTGGGTTTTGGTCAATGCCTCGCCAGACATCTTGCAGCAGATCAAGGCAACACCGGAACTGCAGCCCGGCCGCGCCCTGCGCGACACCGGAATTGCCGGCGTTCTCCTGGTCGATGGCCAAATCGATCACGCCACCGGGCTGTTCATGCTGCGCGAGCAGAAACAGCGGCTTGCGCTCTGGTGTACCGATCCGGTTCACGAGGATCTCAGACAAGGCAATCCCATCCTCCGGGTACTCGAACATTATTGCGGCGTCGACCGCAAGAGCATCGCTCTTGACGGTGCCCAGTTTGAAATCCCGAAAGTCGAGGGAATCCATTTTTCGGCGCTGCCTTTGGCCAGCAAGGCCGCCCCCTATTCGCCGCACCGCGAGCAATCGGTTGCTGGCGACAATATCGGCCTGACGATCACGGACAAGGTTTCCGGCCGGCGTCTGTTTTACGCTCCCGGTCTCGGCGCACGCGACGACACGGTGTTCCGGCGCATGTGGGAGGCGGATTGCGTCATGGTCGACGGCACTTTCTGGACCGACGACGAAATGATCGCGTGGGGGCTAAGCACCAAGACCGCGCGCGATATCGGCCACCTGCCGCAATCCGGCGCCGGCGGAATGCTGGAATGGCTTGCTGAACTTCCGGCGCATGTGCGCAAGATATTGATTCACATAAACAATACTAACCCGATCCTCGATGAGGCATCACCCCAGCGGGCCGAACTGACGCGACGCGGCATCGAAGTCGCACATGACGGAATGCGTATCTCCCTTTGAAGAAAGTGACATCGTGATCCGAGCTGACATTCTTGCCGAAGCCGCGCCGGTCGCCGACGACCGGTCCCCGTGGAGCCGTGAGGAGTTCGAGGCCCAGTTGCGCGACAAGGGCAAGGTTTATCACATCTTTCATCCCTTTAACGTGATGCTGAATACCGGCAAGGCGACGCCCGAACAAATCCGCTTCTGGGTTGCCAACCGTTTCTACTATCAGATCGCGATTCCGGTGAAAGACGCTGCGATCATGGCGAATTGCCCGGATATCAAGGTTCGCCGTGGCTGGGTGCAGCGCATCCTCGACCATGACGGTTTCGAATACGGACTGCGCGATGGCGAGAAAATGATGGACGAAGGCGGCATCGAAGCCTGGATCCGTCTCGGCGTTGCCACCGGCCTCAGTCGCGAGGAAATTGTCGATCTGCGCCATGTTCTGCCAGCGGTCAGGTATTCCGTCGACGCCTATGTTAACTTTGCCCGCCGCGCACCCTGGCAGGAGGCCGTGTGCTCGTCGCTGACCGAACTGTTCGCGCCGGACATTCACAAGCAGCGTCTGGCGACCTGGCCCGAGCACTATCCGTGGATCGAGCCGGCCGGCCTGCAGTATTTCCGCAACCGCACGAGCCAAGCGCCGCGCGACGTGATCCAGGGCCTGAATATCACGCTGGATTACTTCAATACGCGTGCGCTTCAGGAACGGGCGCTCGAAATCCTCAAGTTCAAACTCGATATCCTCTGGGCCATGAACGATGCCATGGGCCAACATTACGGTATTACCAAATGAGTGACACTGTGCCGGATCCTGCCAGTCGCCCCGCCGTGGGCAGTGGTTTCCGCTTGCAGTGGGAGCCGGCGCAGGACTGCTATGTGCTGCTGTATCCGGAAGGCATGGTCAAGCTGAATCAGAGCGCGGGAGAAATACTCAAGCGCTGCGATGCGCAGCGCTCGGTGGCGGACATCGTGGCCGATCTGGAACAGGCATTTCAGACCACCGGCCTGCGGGATGAGGTCCAGGCGTTCTTGCGCATGGCATACCAGCAGAAATGGGTGAGGTGGTTATGAACGCGCCGCAGATCGGTGCAGTTCCGGCCTTGGCGGCCAACGCCGCCGCGGAACTCAATCCCCCCTTGTGGTTGCTGGCGGAGGTGACCTATCGCTGCCCCCTGCATTGCGTTTTTTGCTACAACCCGGTGGATTTCGAGCAACACAAACAGGAGTTGAGTACCGACGACTGGCTGCGTGTGCTGCGCGAGGGGCGTGCCATGGGGGCGGTGCAGTGCGGTTTTTCGGGTGGCGAACCGCTGCTGCGCGACGATCTCGAAGTTCTGGTGGCTGAAGCGCGACAGCTCGGTTACTACACCAACCTGATTACTTCCGGAGTCGGTCTTACCGAGGCGCGGGCCGAGCGATTCAAGGCGGCCGGGCTCGATCACATCCAGCTGTCGTTCCAGGATTCGACGCGCGAGGTCAACGATCTCGTCACCCGCACCCGGACATTTGGCCTGAAGCAAGAGGTGGCGCACATCATCAAGGCCAACGGCTGGCCGATGGTGATCAATGTGGTGATTCACCGGCTGAATATCGAACACATCGGCCGCATCATCGAGATGGCGGCCGAACTGGGGGCGGAATATCTGGAGTTGGCCAACACCCAGTATTACTCTTGGGCTTTTGTGAACCGTGATCAGCTGCTGCCGACGCGCGACCAGTTGATTCGCGCCGAACAGGAAACTGATCGCTGGCGTGAAAAACTTGGTGACAAGATGCGGATCTTTTTCGTCAGTCCCGATTATCACGAAGCCAAGCCCAAGAAGTGCATGAACGGCTGGGGCAATGTCTTTCTGACCATCACCCCCGACGGCACGGCTTTGCCGTGCCATACCGCACGCATGTTGCCCGGGCTGAGTTTCCCGAATGTGCGTGACATGGGACTGAAGGGAATCTGGTTCGACTCGGAAGGTTTCAATCATTACCGGGGAACGGGCTGGATGAAAGAGCCTTGCGCCAGCTGTGAAGACAAGGAGAAGGATCTCGGCGGTTGCCGTTGTCAGGCTTATCTGCTGTCTCAGGATCCTGATGTGGCCGATCCGGTGTGCCCGAAGAGCCCCCATCACCATCTGGTGGAAAAGATACTCTCCGAGGCGGAAACGCACGCAGCGAGCGGAGTTGATGCCGCTGCTCCCTGGGGCGCCGGGCAGAACGTACATCCATTGATTTTTCGGGGTCCGCAGGAGTCGCGCAGCTTGAGTTCCGGATCCAAGTAGCTTCCACGGCGGAACCCCGCAGCGACGCGGGAATACATTCGTGCCACAGTTTTTTCGCGCTCTGCGCTCCCGCAACTACCGGCTGTACTTTCTGGGGCAGGTGGTTTCACTGGTCGGTACGTGGATGCAGCAGGTCGCCATGCTGTGGCTTGCCTACCGGCTCTCCGGCTCTGCCCTCACGCTGGGTACGGTGGGCTTTGCCAGCCAGATTCCGATTCTGGTTTTCGCGTCCCTCGGCGGTGTCTGGATCGACCGTTTTGACCGTCGCCGCTTGTTGTTGTGGACGCAGTCCCTGTCGCTGTTGCAGTCACTGTTACTGGCGGTCCTGGTCTGGCAGGAGATGGTCTCGCCCGGATTGCTGGTCCTGCTCGCATTTATCCTCGGTTGCCTGAATGCGGTGGATGTTCCGGCACGTCAGTCGATCGCGGCGCAACTGGTGGAAAGTCCGGCCGATCTCCAAAATGCCATCGCCTTGAATTCGATCGTGATTCAATCCGCCCGTTTCATCGGGCCGGCGATTGCCGGCGTGGTTGTCGCCGCAGCGGGCGAAGCCGTGTGTTTTCTGCTCAACGCCGCTTCGTATCTCGCCGTGCTGCTGGCGTTGAGCCTGATCCGGATCACGTCGGTGCCCGCCAGGCCTACGCCGGCATTGCAGGCCTTGCGCGAGGGTTTTCAATACGCAAGAGGCCATCGCCAGATCAGAAGCTCGCTGCTGCTGGTCGCCAGCATCAGTTTCTTTGCCACACCCTACACCGTGATGATGCCGCTGTTAGCACGCGAGATATTTGGCGGCGACGCGAGTACCTATGGCGGCTTGATCGCCAGCGCCGGTGCAGGGTCATTGCTGGCTGCCGTGGCGCTTGCCAGCCTTGCCGATACACGAAAATTGCGGCACTGGATCGTATGGGCGGCAGCCCTGGTCGGCATCAGTCTCGCTGTTTTTGCCGTGACACCGGTGCTCGGATTGGCGTATCCGGCCCTTGCTGTTCTGGGTTTTGCCGTGATCATCACGTTTTCCGGAAGCAATACACTGATCCAGACTCAGCTGGCGGAAAACTACCGGGGCCGTGTCATGGCCATTTATACGATGGCGTTTCTGGGTGTGGCGCCACTGGGCAGTCTCGCCGTGGGAGCCGTCGCCGAAGTGATCGACATTCGTCTCACCCTGGTGGTTTGCGCTGCGGTGTCCCTGCTTGCAGCGCTGCGCTATCGTCAGTCGGCGGCGAGCATCGAACAGAACTCCTGAACGCCTTGCTTCATTCCGGATCAGCGTGCAATGCGCTCGGCGATCCATGATTTCAGCGACGCCAGGTCGTCGGTAAAACTGCCGCAGTGCATGAGGCTGACGCCGAAAACGTAGGCGTAGAGCATTACGCTTCTTGCCTGCGCCTCTCTGCTTTCGAGACCGCAGGCCAGGAACAGCCGGCAGGCGCAGGCGAGGCGTTCCGCGTCGACTTCTTCGACGACGGCAACGGCTTGTGCGTCGCGTCGCGCCCAGTCGCGCACGGCAGCCTCGATGGATATGCCCTTGCGGTTGCGTGCCGAGGCGTAAACCTCGATGGTGTGGAGCAGGGCGGCGACTTCGCCGCCGGGTTCGGCCTGGGTCTGCTTGCGGATGTCGCGGATGCGGCCATCCTTCCAGAACGTCAGCACCGCATCCAGCAGATCGCGCCTGTCCTTGAAGTGCCAGTAAAAGCTGCCCTTGGTCACTCCCAGGCGCTTGGCCAGGATTTCCACGCGCAGCCGCTCGGCGCCGTGTTCGGCCAGGATGGCGATCGCGCCTTTGATCCATGCCTCCCGGTCCAGTGCGACGCGGGGTGTTTTTGACGGTCTGTTTTCCATACGGTTAGGTATTGACTTTTTTGTTTGGGGTGGAGTAGTATCTCACATTCCATACCAAAGCGTATGGAGTAGGCGCTCTTGTTTATCGCTACAATGACCAATTCAGATCAACCAAAATCAAGGAGACTCGCTTGAAAATTCTCGTTCCGGTCAAGCGCGTGATTGACTACAACGTCAAGGTTCGCGTCAAGGCAGACGGCACTGGTGTCGATCTGGCGAATGTGAAGATGTCGATGAATCCCTTCGACGAAATTGCTGTCGAAGAAGCCATGCGCCTCAAGGAGGCCGGTCTGGCCACGGAAGTGATTGCCGTTTCCTGCGGCCTCACCGCCTGCCAGGAAACCCTGCGCACGGCGATGGCGATTGGTGCCGACCGCTCGATCCTGGTCGAGACCGATGCCGAACTGCAGCCCCTGGCCGTGGCCAAGCTGCTGGCCGCCGTGGCGAAGAAAGAGGATCCGCAACTGATCATCCTCGGCAAGCAGGCCATCGACGACGACGCCAACCAGACCGGCCAGATGCTGGCCGCCCTTCTGGGCTGGTCGCAGGCCACCTTCGCTTCGAAAGTAGTGATTGCCGATGGCAAGGCCACCGTCACCCGCGAAGTCGATGGCGGTCTGGAAACCATAGAAATCAGCCTGCCGGCCATCGTCACCACCGACCTGCGACTCAACGAACCGCGCTACGCCACGCTGCCCAACATCATGAAGGCGAAGAAGAAGCCGATGGAAACGGTGAAACCGGTTGACCTCGGCGTCGATGTGGCGCCGCGATTGACCACGGTGACCACCACCGAACCGCCCAAGCGCAGCGCCGGCATCAAGGTCGCCGATGTCGCCCAGTTGATCGACAAACTCAAGAACGAAGCGAAGGTGATCTAAATGGCCATTCTTGTCATCGCAGAACACGACAACGCCAGTCTGAAGACGGCGACCCTCAATGCCGTCACCGCGGCGGTGAAGATCGGCGGCGAGATACACATCCTCGTCGCCGGTACCGGTTGTGGCGCCGTCGCCGAACAGGCATCGAAAGTCGCCGGCGTCGCCAAGGTGCGCGTTGCCGACGCCGCCCATTACGGCGACCAGACCGCGGAGAACCTCGCCGCCCTGATCGTCGCCAATGCCACAGGCTACAGCCACATCATCGCCCCGGCCACCAGCAACGGCAAGAACACGCTGCCGCGCGTCGCCGCCCTGCTCGACGTGGCGCAGATATCGGAAGTCATCTCCGTGGTCGCTGCCGCCACGTTTGTGCGCCCGATCTATGCCGGCAATGCCCTGGCCACGGTCAAGTCCGCCGATACGACCAAGGTCATCACCGTGCGCACCACGGGTTTCGATGCCGCGGCCAACTCGGGCGGCAGCGCCGCTGTCGAGGCACTGGCAGCCGGCCCGGATCTTGGCCAGTCCAGACTGATCGGTCGCGAATTGACCAAATCGGCGCGGCCGGAACTCGGTGCGGCGAAGATCATCGTCTCCGGCGGTCGCGGACTGGGCAGCGGCGAGAACTATCACAAGCTGCTGGAGCCGCTGGCCGACAAGCTGGGTGCCGCCATGGGCGCTTCCCGCGCCGCGGTGGACGCCGGCTTCGTGCCGAACGACTACCAGGTCGGTCAGACCGGCAAGATCGTCGCGCCGCAGCTGTATATCGCCATCGGTATCTCGGGTGCGATCCAGCATCTGGCGGGCATGAAGGATTCCAAGGTGATCGTGGCGATCAACAAGGATGAGGAAGCGCCGATCTTTCAGGTTGCCGATTACGGCCTCGTCGCCGATCTGTTCCAGGCGTTGCCGGAACTGGTCGAGGAATTGGGCAAGAT
>VEPA01000123.1 GCA_012026675.1 Betaproteobacteria bacterium
ACCAGGTCAGCGGCAAGCCGGGCGTCTTCGCCGGTGGCGACGTCATCCGTCCGCATCTGCTGCCCACCGCCGTCGGCCACGGCGCAATTGCCGCCGACGGCATCGACCAGTTCCTCGCCGGCCAGGAAATGGTGCGCCGGCCGAAGCTCGCCGAGCATGCCTTCGACCTGATGCGCAAGTACGTCGAAAAGGGCATCCAGCTGGGCGAGGTCAAGGGCGCGCTGCATGGCACCGACAAGAGCAAGGAAGTGGTGCACAACTACGAAAACCGCTCCGAGCGCTACGTCATTCCGCACGACCAGCTATTCCTCGGCCACTTCCAATACACGGCCCGTAACAAGCGCCACATCACGCACCTGAACAAGGATTCGGCGCTGGGCAACTTCGACGAGCGCATCGATGCGCTGACCGAAGCCGAGGTAATTGCCGAAGCCAAGCGCTGCATGAGCTGCGGCCAGTGCTTCGAGTGCGACAACTGCGTCGTCTATTGCCCGCAGACCGCCGTCTACAAGGTCAAGAAGACCGAGACCATGACCGGCCGCTATGTCGCCACCGACTACGACAAGTGCATCGGCTGCCACATCTGCGCCGACGTCTGCCCGACGGGCTACATCCAGATGGGATTGGGTGAGTAAGCATACATGAAGCTGCTGCGCGTCCTCGTCACCGCCGTCACGGCTTTTCTCGCCGTGTCGTCAGCGCCGACTCTTGCCGGCGACGGCGGGCGCACGGCCAAGCCGGTGATAGAGATCGCCAATCCCGGCAAATGCGTGGCGCCGGCGGACGAAATGCGCCGCAACCACATGGAAATGCTCAAGCACCAGCGCGACCGCACCCTTCGCGCCGGCATCCGCGGCGAGCCGGCATCGCTCAACGCCTGCATCGAGTGCCACGCCAGCAAGAAGACCGGTTCAGTACTGGGCGGCAAGGAGAATTTCTGCGAGAGCTGCCACAGCTATGTCGCCGTGAAGCTCGACTGCTTCGAGTGCCATCAACCCAAGGCCAAGTTCAAGGCGGCAGGATTGAAGCCATGACTACCCCCGACAACAACGCGCGCCGCAAATTCATTGCCGCTGCCGGCGCCGGCGTGGCTGGCCTCGGCTTCACCGCCATCGCGCCCGGCCTGCACCTGATGGCCGTCGGCGAAGCGTCGGCCGCTACCGAAGCACGCAAGGCCGGCACCGCCGCCTCGCCCGCCGTGCGCTGGGGCCTGCTGATCGATGCCGGGAAGTGCGCCCCTGGCTGCACCAAGTGCATCGATGCCTGCCACACCGAAAACGGTGTCAGCGAAAAGTTGCCCGATCCGCGGCAGAACTCGCAGTGGATCCGCAAGATCGAACTGGTCGACCGCCGCAACGGCAAGAAGACCGAACTGCCGATGATGTGCCAGCATTGCGCCGAACCGCCCTGCGTCGACGTCTGCCCCACCGGCGCTTCGATGAAACGCGCCGACGGCATCGTCCTGGTCGACCGCCACACCTGCATCGGCTGCCGCTACTGCATGATGGCCTGCCCCTACAAGGCGCGCTCCCTGGTCCATGTGCCGCTGACCGAACAGAATCCCGAAGTACCGCGCGGCCAGGGCTGCGTCGAATCCTGCACGCTCTGCGTACATCGCGTGGACAAGGGCCAGACCCCGGCTTGCGTCGAATCCTGTCCCGAGGGCGCAATGATGTTCGGCGACCTCAATGACCCCGCCAGTGCAATCGCCAAGCGCATCGCCAGCGTGCCGACTACCCAGGTGCGGGCCGACCTTCGCCTGAATCAGGGCGTGCGCTACCAGGGACTCTGATCATGATGCTCAATCCCCGCCACGAAGAAGGCTTCTTCTACCTGCTGGCCGCCATCGGCGGCCTCGTCTCGGCGCTCGGCGTCGGCGCAGCGCTCTACATGGAACACTCCGGCCATGTCGTGACCGGCATGAACAACCAGATCGTCTGGGGCCTGCCCCACGTTGTCGCGATTTTCCTGATCGTCGCCGCCTCGGGCGTGCTCAACGTCGCCTCGATGGGCTCGGTCTTCGGCCGCAAGCTCTACAAGCCGCGCGCGCCGCTCTCCGGCCTGCTGGCAATCGCCATGCTGAGTGGCGGCCTGGCAGTGATCATGCTCGACCTCGGCCGCGCCGACCGCATTATCGTCGCCGCCACGCACTTCAACCCGACCTCGGTGTTCGGCTGGAACGTGATCCTCTACCCGGTGTTCTACGGCATCGCCGCCGTCTACCTGTGGACCATGATGGAACGGCGCATGTATCCGTGGATGAAGGTGGCGGGATTCGCCATGTTCATCTGGCGCATCGTGCTGACCACCGGCACCGGCGCAATTTTCGCCTTCCTCGTCGCGCGCCAGGCCTACGGCACGGCGCTTCTGGCGCCGATGTTCATCATCATGTCCTTCTGCTGGGGCCTCGCCGTCTTCCTCGTGGTGCAATCGACAATGTACGCATGGAACGGCCTGTCCCTGCCGCCGCTGGTCCTGCAGCGCATGAAAAACCTGCTGGCCACCTTCGTCGCCGCGGTGCTCTACTTCACGATCGTGCTGCACCTGGTCAATGCCTATTTCGCCAAGAATATCGCCTTCGAATACTTCATCCTCTTCGACAGCGAATTCGCCGGCATGTTCTGGATCGGCCAGATCCTGGTCGGCACCCTGCTGCCACTGGCGCTGCTGTTCAATCCCGCCACTGCGGCGAAGGCACTCTGGGTCAATGTTGCGGCTCTGCTCGTCGTCGTCGGCGCCTACTACCAGCTCTATGTCTTCATCATCGGCGGCCAGGCTTTCCCGCTCGACATCTTCCCCGGCTATGACGTCAAGAGCAGTTTCATGGACGGCGCCGTCGATCACTACACGGCCTCGCTCCCGGAAATCATTCTGGCGCTGGGCGGCCTCGGCATCGCCTTCACCATGACCACCATCGGCGTACGCATCCTGCATTTCCTGCCGCAGGATGACCTGGCCGAGCTGGAAGCAGCCGCCAGCGCAACCGACTGATCCCGCATCGGGCGCACGCCATGCATCGCTTTCTGATCTCGGCCGCCCACAAATCCTCGGGCAAGACCACCATCAGCATCGGCCTGGCGGCGGCGCTGAGTTCGGGTAACCACGGTTCGGGCAAGTACGGTGAGCGCCAGCGCACCGTGCAGCCGTTCAAGAAGGGCCCCGACTACATCGATCCGCTGTGGCTCTCGGTCGCCGCCGGCCGGCCCTGCTACAACCTGGATTTTTTCCTGTCGCCCGATGCCGAGTTGCGCGACCAGTTCGCCCGCCACGGCCATGATGCCGAGGTCTGCCTGGTCGAAGGCAACAAAGGGCTCTACGACGGACTCGACCTTGAAGGATCCAACAGCAACGCCGCACTGGCTCGCCTGCTCGACCTGCCCGTGGTCCTGGTACTCGACGCGCGCGGCATGACGCGCGGTATCGCGCCGTTGATCCTTGGCTACCAGGCATTCGACCGCAACATCCGCATTGCCGGCATCATCCTCAACCGCCTCGGCGGCCGCCGCCACGAGGCCAAGCTGCGCGCCGTAATCGAGCACTACACCGACGTGCCGGTGATCGGCGCGGTACAGGAAGATGCCGAACTGGCCCTGGTCGAACGCCACCTCGGGCTGATGCCGGTCAATGAAACCGCCGAGGCTGAGCGCCACATCGCCGGCATCGGCCGGCGCATCGCCGACCAGGTCGACCTGCAGCGCCTGCTGGCCAGCAGCCACACCGAGCGGCCCCTGTCGCCGCCGCCGACGCGCCCGCCGAGCAGGGAAGCACCGGTGCGCATCGCCATCGCGCGCGACGCCGCCTTCGGTTTTTATTACGCCGACGACCTCGACGCCCTCGCCGCCTCGGGCGCCGAGGCGGTCTTCTTCGACACCTTGCAGGATCCGAAACTCCCCGCCTGCGACGGCCTGCTGATCGGCGGCGGTTTCCCCGAATGTTTCCTCGACGGACTGGAAGCCAACGCCAGCCTGCGTGCCGCCATCCGCCGCGCCATCGAAGGCGGACTGCCGACCTATGCCGAGTGCGGCGGCCTGATGTATCTCGCGCGCGGCATCGAGTGGAAGGGCAGACAGGCGGCCATGGTCGGCGCCATTCCCGGCGACATCAGGATGCATCCCAAACCGGTCGGTCGCGGCTACGTGATACTCGAGCCGCAGGCGGCGCATCCCTGGCGCGCCGCCGACAGGACCCTGGATGGGGCGGCACTGCACGCCCACGAGTTCCACTATTCGAGCCTGACCGGCCTTCCCGACGATACGCGCTATGCCTATGTCGTGCGCCGCGGCCATGGCATCGATGGCCATCACGACGGCATCCTGCTGCATCGCCTGCTCGCTTCCTACACCCACCTGCGTGCCACCACCGGCTGCGACTGGCCGGCCAAGTTCGTCCAGTACGTACGCAACGCCAAAATATCCAGCTGAAGAAGGCCATCCCATGTTCACCTTGACCCCCACTGCCGCCGAGCAAATCCAGCGCGCCGCCGCCGAACAGCCCGACAGCAAGACCATGCCGCCCATGTTGCGAGTGGCCGCCAAACTCGACGAAAAGGACGGCGAACTGGGCTATGGCATGGGCTTCGACGATGAGCGCGAGGATGACCTGGTGATCGATGGCGGCGGCATCACGGTTCTCATCTCGCCGCGCAGCCAGCCGTTGCTGGAGAACACCACGCTCGATTTCACCGAGGTGCAGCCCGGCGAATTCCAGTTCATTTTTCGCGGCGGCTGCAGCCCGGAGCCGAAGAAGGGCTGCGGAAGTTGCGGCGGCGGTTGTTCCTGATCAAGTAGAGACTGCCAAAGCTGCGCTAGCATCCCTCTCCATGAAACCTACACCTGCTCAACCCGGCTGGGTCTACCTGGTCGGCGCCGGTCCCGGCGACCCGGAACTGCTGACCATGAAGGCGGCACGCCTGATCGGCGAAGCCGATGTCCTGGTCTACGACAACCTCGTCTCGAAAGCCGTGCTGGCGCTGGCGCGTCCCGACGCGGAACTCATGTACGCCGGCAAGGAACGCGGCAACCATTCCATCCCCCAGGAACAGATCAACCAGTTGCTCGTGCGCCTGGCAAGGACCGGCAAGCGCGTGGTGCGGCTCAAGGGCGGCGACCCCTACATCTTCGGCCGCGGCGGCGAGGAAGTCGAAACCCTGCACGCCGACGGCGTGAACTTCGAGGTCGTGCCCGGCATCACGGCGGCGGCCGGCGTCGGCTCCTATGCCGGCATTCCGCTGACCCACCGCAACCATGCCCAGGCCTGCGTCTTCGTCACCGGCCACCTCAAGGACGGCAGCATGAACCTCGACTGGCCCGGCCTCGCCCGCCGCCGCCAGACAGTGGTGATCTACATGGGGCTCTCGGGCCTGCCCTACCTCTGCGAAAAACTCATGGAACACGGCCTGCCCGCCGACTGGCCGGCCGCCATCGTGCAGCACGGCACCCAGCCCAGCCAGCGCACCGTCACCGGTACCCTGACCACCCTGCCCGACCTGGCCAAGGCCGCCAATCTGCGCGCACCGACCCTGATCATCGTTGGTGAAGTCGTCACCTTGCGCGACAAACTGCGCTGGTTCGCCGAAAGCGGAAAATAGGATCCGAGGATCTGCGAACTACCCGGCCTGACGCATTGAAAGTCGGCGCCGGCGGGACGGCGACTGATCGCCGGACGGACGAGAATCAGGAAATGGAAGGCGTCTCCGGCGGCGCGGCGGTGTCGCGCTCCGGGTCATCGAAATATTTACACAACGGACATACCTCGCCCGTGCCGCACTCGTGCCTGCGCTGGCATTCGAGCAAGGTCTGATCGAGTGTCACCATTTGTCCGCAGACCGCGCAGTGCTCCATCGGCGAATCGAACATGATTTTCTCTCCTCCACTGACCAGGGCAAGGATAGGGAATGCAACGTCATAAATCAACTGCTCATGGCGGATCCCAACTGCTAAAATCCGGGCCATGACCAAATGGACCCCAGATCTCAGCACCGGCGTGGCCGTGCTCGACGAACAGCACAAGGCGATTTTTCAGTGGTTGGCCGAACTGGAAAGCGCCACCGTCGAACAGCGCACGCTGTTTGGCGTCTATGTCATCACCCGCCTGAAACACTACATGCGCGAGCACTTTGCCGCCGAGGAAGCCATGATGAAAGCGGCCGGCTATCCCGATCTCGCCGAGCATCTGGCGCAACATGCCGAGTTTCGAGCCAAGCTGGAGGAACTCCAGCTCAAATCGATCGGCGAGGACATCTCGATGGATACCGTGCGCTTTCTCAATCACTGGCTCACCAATCACATCGCCAGGACCGACATGGCCTACGTGCCCTACCTGAATCAGAAACGCTAGCCGGGCCTGGCAACGCAGCCGAATCCTGCATTGCGCGCTGGCCGCCGCCAATGTATGATGTTGCCATGAAACGCTTGGGTTCGATTTGTATTTTCGCGATTCTTTTCGCTGCCACGACGGCCTTCGGCCAGACTGCCGGAGACACGTACACGGGTGTCGGGTTTCATTGCTGGATCGGTACCGACGGTGCGCCGCTGTTCACGCGCCGCATCCGCTGCATTGCCGATCGCGAACTCCGGCTCGAGGAATTGCCGGATTTGGAGTCACCCACCATCGTCGACATCCTGCACCGCGAACTTCACTTCGGCTCCGGAGTCTCGACCGAGAAGGTCTTCAAGGCAAACATCGAGCGGGTTCGCGAAAGCGGAGAAGTGTGGAATATCCGCATTTTTACCGATCCCTACGATTCGTCCTGGGAAGAGCGGCGCCCGCAGCAGCTGGTCAATGCCGTCCTCTGCCCGCGCGACTTGACCTGCACCGTGATGTTCACCCGCTAAGTCCCAGCGATCGGGTGGCGGGCCGACCTTAGGAACAGCCCTAGGGAACAGGCCCTAGTAAAGCACCTCGCTCCAGCGTCCGCTCGACTTCATTGCACTCTGCACCTTCAACCAGTCCCGGCCCGATCCCGCCAGCTTGATCATGGCCTGCTCGACCACCCCGAGCAGGTCCTCAGTACCGGCAACGAATACTCGCGTGTTTGGACGTTGCAGCATCTCCCAGACTTCCGCCGCGGTCTGCTCCAGCGCCTGGGCCAGCGCCACCGGAGCATCGATGGCGGGGCGCGGGCTGACGGCCTGGAAGGCCTTGAACGTCGGCTGATCGAAGTAGTTGGCGAGATCGCTGTTCTCGTCGTTCATGTAAAGCATTTCCAGGGGACTCTTCGCGCCATAGAACAGCCTGACCTTGCCCTGCCAGCCGCCGATCTTTTCATAGATCTGCCGGATCAGGGTGCGGAACGGCGCGATGCCGGTGCCCATGCCCAGCATCAGGATGTCGGCTGTCTTGTCTTCGGGAATCACGAAGGGATAACCGACCGGACCGACAAAGACGATGGGGTCGTCGGGCTTCAAGTCGCAGAGATAGTTCGACGCGACGCCTCGGTATTCCTCGCCATTGAATTCATCGATGTAGCTGCAGCGGCGGACGCAGATGGCGAATTCGGTGGCATCCTTGTGCCGCTCCAGGTCCATGATCGAATACAGTCGGGCATGGCTGCGGGCGCCGAACTGACCCGGTGCGAGCACCCGGATCAGGTTGCCCAGCGATGCGTCGAAGGACAGGTCGCTGGTGCGCAGCACCAGGTGGCGAACTTCCTCGCGCGACGCCGGCGGTGTGATCCGACGCGACTGCAAGACAATCGCGGAAAAGGTACGAGGAGGTGGCGGAGCGGGCGGCGTGACGGCGGGCATATCAGGGTCTCCAGAAAATTCATCGGTGCGGCGGCAATGGTTCGGTGCAGGAGGTTTCGCAGTCGCTGCCAGAAGAACAACAGCCGCACTTTCCGGGATCGCGGAAGGGGCCGAGCTGCGGGTGGCGCGCGGCGAAGCGGCGGTAGCTGCGGTCGACCAGCATCCCGCCCAAGGCAAGGCCAAAGATGGCGGCGATGGTGATCAGGTAAAGGCTCATCGGCCGCCCAGCCCGGCAAAGCCCATGAATGACAGCGACAGGATGCCGGCCAGCATCAGCGACAGGGCCGTGCCCTGCGCCAGATCCGGCACGTTGGACAGCGTCAGGCGCTCGCGCACGCTGGCCATCAGCACTAGCGCCAGGGTGAAACCGGCGCCGCCGCCGAAGCTGAACACAAGCGACTGGACGAAGTCGTATTCGCGTGCCGTCTGGAACAGCGCGACACCGCGCACGGCGCAGTTGGTGGTGATCAGCGGCAGGTAGATGCCGAGCGCGCGGAACAGCGTCGGGCTGTACTTCTTCAGCACCATCTCGACCAGCTGCACCGAAGAGGCGATGATCACGATGTAGGAGATCAGGCGCAGGAATTCGAGGTGGAAAGCGGTGAGCAGAAGGTTGAGACCGTAGGCGCAGAGCGAGGCCACCAGCATCACGAAGGTGGTCGCCATGCCCATCGGAAAGGCCGTGTCGAGCTTGCCCGAGACGCCGAGGAAGGGACACAGGCCGAGAAACATCGCCAGCACGAAGTAGTTGGCGAGCAGCGCATTGACGAAGATCTGGAACGCGGATTCAGACATGCTGGCCGGCCTCCGTCATTTGTGCAGTCTTGCGCAGCTTGCGCCGCTCCAGCCAGGCGAAGAACAGCAGCCAGGCGCCGAGGACGAAGAAGCCGCCGGGCGGCAGCACCATGATCACCCAGGGCTGGAAGCCAGCACCGAAAAGCGTAACGCCGAACAGCGTGCCGGCACCGAGGATCTCGCGCACCACGCCCAGTGCCAAGAGGCCGATGGTGAAGCCGACGCCCATGCCTGCAGCATTGATCATTGCCGGCACGGGGGGATTCTTCGCCGCGTGCGCCTCAGCGCGGCCGAGGATGATGCAGTTGACCACGATAAGCTGGATAAAGGCACCCAGCGCATCATAGAGCGCCAGGCTGATGGCCTGGATGGCGTAATCCACCGCGGTGACGAAGGTGGCGATGATCACGATGTACACCGCG
>VEPA01000216.1 GCA_012026675.1 Betaproteobacteria bacterium
ACCTCGACCTCGGCCTGCATGGCTGGGCCATGAGCCGCTATTCCGGCTGCTGGGTCGGCTTCAAGGCTGTCGCCGACACTGTCGAGTCTTCGGCCTCCGTGGATATTTCGCCGGATCGCGTGAATATCGTGCTACCCGCCGATTATGCCCTCCCCGCGGGCGGTCTCAACATCCGCTGGCCCGACGACCGCCTGCTGCAGGAAGCCCGCCTGCTCGACCACAAGCTTTACGCGGCATTGGCCTATTGCCGCGCCGACCGGCTCAACCAAGTGGTGATCGACGCGCCCACCCCCCGGCTGGGCATCATCGCTACCGGCAACTCCTACCTCGACGTGCGCCAGGCCTTCGATGACCTTGGCATTGACGACCAGTTGGCCGCCGTGAGCGGCATCCGCCTCTACAAGGTCGGCATGGTCTGGCCGCTCGAATCGGACGGCGTGCGCCATTTCGCCGAGGGCCTCGAAGAAATCCTGGTGGTCGAGGAAAAGCGCCAGTTGATCGAGTACCAACTCATGGAGGAGCGCTACAACTGGCGCGAGGACGTACGTCCGCGCGTGATCGGCAAGTTCGACGAACAGGGCGAATGGGCCCTGCCCAACGGCCGCTGGCTGCTGCCGGCTTCGGGTGAACTGTCGCCGGCGCAGATCGCCCGCGTCATTGCCGACCGCATCGGCCGCCACTTCACCTCGCCGCGCATACGCGAACGCCTGGCGATCATCGAGTCCAAGGAGCGCTCCGCCGCACCGGTGATCCCGATCGCGCGCACGCCCTACTTCTGTCCGGGATGTCCGCACAACTCGTCAACCTGCGTACCGGAGGGTTCGCGCGCACTGGCCGGCATCGGCTGCCATTTCATGGTGCTGTGGATGAACCGGGCCACGGCCACGTTTTCCCACATGGGCGGCGAAGGCGCGGCCTGGATGGGCCAAGCCCCATTCACCGAACAGCGGCATGTCTTCGTCAATCTCGGCGACGGCACCTATTTCCATTCCGGCTCGCTGGCCATACGCGCCGCGGTGGCCTCCGGCGTCAACGCCACCTACAAGATCCTCTACAACGATGCCGTCGCCATGACCGGCGGCCAGCCGGTGGACGGCAGCCTGACCGTGCCGCAGATCGCCCACCAGTTGCACGCGGAAGGCGTACATCACGTCGTCGTGGTTACTGACGGAGTCCCGCGCGCCTACGGCCACCCGGACCTGCCGCACGGCGTGCCGATCCGCCATCGCGATGAACTGGATGCCATCCAGCGCGAAATGCGCGAATGTCCCGGCATCTCGGCCATCATCTACGACCAGACCTGCGCCGCGGAAAAGCGCCGCCGCAGGAAGCGCAGCAAGATGGTCGACCCGCCGCGCCGCCTATACATCAATGAGGCTGTCTGTGAGGGTTGCGGCGATTGCGGCGTGCAATCCAACTGCCTCGCCGTAGTGCCGGTGGAAACGGAATTCGGGCGCAAGCGCGCCATCGACCAGTCCGCGTGCAACAAGGACTACTCATGCGCAAACGGCTTTTGCCCCAGCTTCGTTTCGGTTCTGGGTGGCAGCGTCAAGAAGGGGCGCGGTCTTGCCGGCTCGGGCAGCGGCGCCGACTCATTCGGCGTTCCGCCGGCGCCGACTTTGGCGTCGACCACGAAACCTTACGGAATTCTCGTCACCGGCGTCGGCGGCACCGGCGTCGTCACCATCGGCGCCCTGATCGGCATGGCGGCGCACATCGACGGCAAAGGCGTCACGGTACTCGACATGACGGGACTGGCGCAAAAAGGCGGCGCGGTGTTTTCCCATGTTCGCATCTGCGACGATCCGGACGCGATTCACGCCGTGCGCGTCGCGACCGGCGAAGCCGACGCGGTCATCGGCGGCGACGTCATCGTCACCGCCTCGCCGGACGCCCTGACGCGCATGCAGGCCGGCCGCACGCGCGTGGTGGCGAATTGCGCGGAAACTCCCACGGCCGACTTCACCCGCAATCCGGACTGGCAGTTTCCACTGGCGCGCATGCAGGCCTTGATCGGAGAAACGGTCGGCAGCAGCGCGGCGCATTTCGTCGAGGCCTCGGATCTCGCCCTGCGTCTGCTCGGAGATTCGATCGCCAGCAACCTGTTCCTGCTCGGCTACGCATGGCAGCAGGGCATGGTTCCGGTATCCGCGGAGGCCATTGATCGCGCCATCGAACTCAACGGCACGGCGGTAACGATGGGTCGTGCCGCTTTTCTCTGGGGCCGTCGCACGGCCCACGATCCGGCAGCAGTGACACGCTACGCGCGGCCCCAGGTCGCCGTTCCAGCGGCGCCGACTCTCGACGAAGTGATTGCCAGGCGCGTGCGCTTTCTCACCGAGTATCAGGACGCGGCCTACGCCGAACATTACCGGATGCAGGTGGCGCAAGTGCGCGCCGCGGAAAGCGCAATCAATTCCTCGCAACTCACCGAGGCCGTCGCTCACAATCTGTTCAAGCTGATGGCGATCA
Source organism: Betaproteobacteria bacterium (assembly GCA_012026675.1). Classification (GTDB taxonomy): domain Bacteria; phylum Pseudomonadota; class Gammaproteobacteria; order Burkholderiales; family Rhodocyclaceae; genus Sulfuritalea. Next base: position 2,473 of record VEPA01000216.1, read on the forward strand.
AGGACGAATACGAGGTGGCGCGGCTGTATGCCGAAACCGACTTCCTGCAGAAAATCAGCGAAGGCTTCGAGGGCGACTACACGCTGAGTTTTCACCTGGCGCCACCGCTGCTGGCGCGCCCCGACCCGACGACCGGCAGGGTGAAGAAAATGGACTTCGGCCTCTGGATGCTGACTGCATTCAAATGGCTGGCAAAGGCACGCCGTTATCGGGGATCGCGCTGGGATCTCTTTGGCCGCAGCGACGAGCGACGACTGGAGCGGACCTTGCTGGCAGACTATGAAGCCGATATCGCCGCTTTGCTGCCGAAGTTGGAACGGATGGTACTGATCGACGCCATTACGCTGGCCAGGCTACCGGAAAAGATTCGCGGCTTCGGTCATGTCAAGCGGCGCAGCATCGATGCCGCAGCGCCGGAGCGCCAGGCCTTGCGCAAGAGACTCGGGCTGACCCGGGGCGATACCTGAGCATTGCCTTGCAGACAGTTCAGGTCGGGCCATGGCAGGAACCCGTTAGCGCTCAGGGCTGCACTGCGGTAAGATCAACCGCCTAACCTGGGGGCAATCGCCATGAGTACAACACCGACCGATCCGATGGAATTCCTGAAATCCCTTTGGGGCAATAGCGGAATGCCGCTGCCCGGTTTGGTGACGCCGACGCTGGACACCAACGAACTGGAAAAGCGCATTACCGACCTCAAGGCCGTCGAGGGCTGGCTCAAGAACAACCTCAGCATGCTGCAGATGACCATTCAGGGACTTGAAATGCAGCGCGCGACGCTGTCGGCGCTGCAAGCCATCAGCCAGTCGGGGAGCAGTCCGGAGGCCCAGGCCAACCCCTTCGCCAACCCGGCCCTGTGGCCATGGAATTTCATGCAGGGCGCGGCTCAGCCCCCTGCCGCGCAGGCTCCCGCCACTCCCGCGGCAACAGAACCGACTCCGCCAAAATCGGGCAGCAAGCCCAAGTAGCCGAGCCCGGGCGCTGCCACCGAGGAAGCCCCGGCACCGTCGGCAAGAGACGCTGGCCGCGACGAGCCAGCAAGACCACGGAGGGGCCGGTAACGGAATCAGTCGTACTTCCGACTGTCTTCGATGACCTTGCCGTCGTTGGGCAAACTACCGACGGCTACCAGCTTTACGTCGGCGCGCAGTTTGGTGATATCCCGCACGCTATCGGCAATCGCCGTCGCCATGCCTTCGTCAGTGGTGCCGACCTCGCAGTTCAGCGTCATCTGGTCGGTGCTGTCCGGATTCGTCACCACCAGTCGCGCCCGGACAATGGCGGGATGCCGCTTGACCACCGCCGCCACCTGCTCCGGATGGACGAACATGCCCTTGACCTTGGTCGTCTGGTCGGCGCGGCCCATCCAGCCCTTGATCCGCATGTTGGTGCGTCCGCAGGGCGAGACCCCCGGCAGGAAGGCCGACAGGTCGCCTGTCCCGAAACGGATCAGCGGGTAATCCGCATTGAAGGTGGTCACCACCACTTCACCGACTTCGCCCTCCGCCACCGGATCACCAGTGCCGGGGCGAACGATCTCGACGATCACGCCTTCGTCGACGACCAGGCCCTGGCGCGCCTCGGTTTCATAGGCGATGCCGCCGAGCTCAGCCGTGGCATAGGCCTGGTAACCGGCAACCCCGCGCGCCAGCAGCGCATCGCGCACCGGTGGCAAAAACGCTTCGCCGGACACCAGCGCCTTGGTCAATGACGGCAGCTTGATGCCGAGTTCATCGACCTTCTCCAGCAGGATACGCAGGAAGGACGGCGTGCCGACATAGCCGTTCGGGGCCAGGTCGGCCATCGCCGCCACCTGCTGCTCGGTCTGGCCGACGCCGGCGGGAAACACGGTACAACCCAAAGCATGGGCGCCAGCTTCGAGGATCCAGGCACCCGGCGTCATGTGGTAGGAAAAGCTGTTATGCACCAGGTCGCCGGCACGAAAGCCGGCGGCATACAGGGCGCGCGCCGTGCGCCAGTAATCCGCGACGCGACCTTCCGGTTCGTAGATGGGTCCCGGCGAGGAAAACACGCGCCCGAGCTTGCCCCAGCCCGCCGCCGCGAGGCCGCCGAATGGGCGCTGCTGCTTCTGCAATTCGATCAGGTCGCTCTTGCGCACCACCGGCAAGGCGGCAAGGGCAGCCGTCGAGGTGATCGCAGCGGCATCGACGTGCTTCAGGGATTCCGCAAAGTAGGCGGTAGTGGTCTTGGCATGCGCTATCTGCTGCGGTAGCCGTGTCGCCAACGCCGACTTTCGTTCGTCGGCGCTGCGGGTTTCGAGGGCGTCAAAAAATTGGGACATGAGTTGCTCCGTGGTGGATGGGCGCTACATACGGGCCGGAGTGAGGCCGCAAAGCGCGTCGCAGGGCAAGGCACGAGGTGGCGCCGTGTGCTAAACGCACACAAGCCGCCGAGCAACGCCGCCATGCGACTCGATCTGCGGCCGATTAGGCGAGCCAGCGTTTGCGGCGGCGGTAGTGCTTCGATTCGCGGAAGCTCTTGCGCTCCCCCGAGGAAATGCCGAGGTAGAACTCCTTGACGTCCTCGTTGTTGGCCAGATCCTTGGCGGCGCCTTCCATGACCACGCGCCCGTTTTCGAGGATATAGCCGAAATCGGCATAGCGCAGCGCCATGTTGGTGTTCTGCTCGGCCAAGAGAAATGTCACTTTCTCGCGCTGATTGAGATCCTTGACGATGCCAAACACCTCGTCGACGATCTGCGGCGCGAGGCCCATCGACGGTTCGTCAAGCAGCACCATGGTCGGATTCGCCATCAACGCGCGCCCGATGGCGCACATCTGCTGCTCGCCGCCCGAAGTGTAGGCGGCCTGACTGGTGCGCCGCGTCTTCAGGCGGGGGAAATAGTTGTAAACCTTTTCCAGCGTTTGCGCGACAGCCGCCTTGCCGTCGCTGCGCGTATAGCTGCCGGTCATCAGATTTTCTTCGATGGTCAGGTGGCCGAAACAGTGGCGGCCTTCCATGACCTGGACCACGCCGCGCTTGACCAGGTCAGCCGGCGTCAGCGCCTCGATGCGCTCGCCGCGACACTCGATCGAACCCTTGGTCACCTCGCCGCGTTCGCCGTGCAGCAGGTTGCTGACGGCACGCAGGGTGGTGGGCTTGCCGGCTCCGTTGCCGCCGAGCAGGGCGACGATGCTGCCCTCGGGCACAGACAACGAGACGCCCTTCAGCACGAGGATGACGTGGTTGTAAATCACCTCGATGCTATTGACGTTGAGAAGTATGTTGGCAGTAGTCATGTGTTCTTTCGCAAGGCATGAACCAGCGTCAGGAACCGGTTCCGGACGGAGCAAACCTTACCCCGTCCGGAAGGCCCTTCAGGTCACATCCTCTTTACTTCTTGCAGTCTTCGGCAGTGCGCCGCACGATTTTCTTCTCTTCGGCATACTTGCCGGCGGCACTGATCACCATCGGGCGCAGCACCTTCTCGTCACCCTGATACCAGTCGGACGTGAAGTTCCACTTCTTGCCGTCCCAGGTATGCACGCGAGCCCATGCCGAACCCATGTGGTCGAGGCAGGACGTCTGCACCGGGCGCATCACCCCTGCAAGGCCCAGGTTATCCAGCGCCTTCTGGTCAAGGTTGAGGTGCTCCAGGCCCCAGCGCATCTGTTCGCCGGTGATGCGCTTGCCCTTGCCAAAACGCTCCTGGGCAGCACGCATACCTTCGACCGCGAGCATGGCCGAAATCAGGCCGCGCATGTAGAGCACCTGACCGACTTCTTCCTTGGGACCGGTACCCTGGCCCTTGGCATGCAGCTTCTCGAGGATCTCCTTGACCACCTTGGAACCCGGTTCGGCGCCGTGTTGCATGGCCAGAGCGTTGTAGCCCTTGGCGCCATCGCCGACATCCTTGACGTCCGGTTCGGCGCCCGCCCACCAGATTCCGTACATCTTTTCACGCGGATAGCCCGTCGCCTGGGCCTCCTTGAGCGAGGTCGAGTTCATCACGCCCCAACCCCAGAGGAAGACATAGTCGGGCTTGTGCTGGCGAATCTGCAACCAGGTGGCCTTCTGCTCGACGCCGGGGTGGGCAACCGGCAACAGGGAAAGCTCGAAGCCATGCATCTTGGCGCGCTCCTGCAGCAGGGCGATCGGCTCCTTGCCGTAGGGGCTGTCGTGATAGACCAGGGCGATCTTTTTGCCCTTCAGCTTGTCGAAGCCGCCTTCCTTCTTGGCGATGTGCTGCACCAGCACGTCGGCGCCCATCCAGTAGGTTCCCACCAGGGGGAAGTTCCAGCCGAAAACTGAGCCATCTTGCGATTCGCTGCGGCCGTAGCCTGCTGTAATCACCGGAATCTTGTCGACCGGGGCTTTCTCGGTCAGGGCGAAGGTGATGCCGGTGGACAAGGGCTGGACTACTGTCGCGCCGCCATGCTTGCCTTTCAGGCGCTCATAGCACTCGACGCCGCGGTCGGTAGCGTAACCGGTTTCACATTCCTCCCAGATCAGCTTGACGCCATTGACGCCACCACGCGCATTGGTCAGCTTCAGATAGTCGACGTAGCCGTTTGCCCAGGGCGTGCCATTGGGCGCATAGGCGCCGGTGCGGTAGGCCAGTACCGGGAAGAACTGCTCCTCGGCCGCGAATGTTGCCGGCGCGGTGAGGGCAGCGGACAGACCGATCGCGGCAAGCGAAGCGGTGACAACAAGTTTGCGTAGTTTCATTTTCTCCTCCTAGGATGATTTGGTGTTACGTCTGCACAAAACCTCTTTTTTAAACGAATCCTGCAGCGCCGATCAGTGCGGGAAAGGCCACAAGCGCAACTTCTCCCTGCCGGTCGCCCACAGCCTCGCAATGCCATGCGGTTCGACGATAAGGAAGAACACGATCAGCGAGCCGAAGATGATGAATTCGACGTGGGATACCAGCGCGATCGAAACTTCCAGCCCGAACAAGCTCCCCACCAAGGGCAGCATCTGGTTCAAAAAGATGGGCAGGATCACGATGAATGCGGCGCCGAAAAAGCTTCCGGAAATCGCCCCCATGCCGCCGATGATGACCATGAACAGCAGCTGCAGCGAGCGGTCGATCGAAAACGCCGCCGGCTCCCAGGAGCCCAGGTTGACCATGCCCCAGAGAGCGCCCGCCACCCCGAGATAAAACGAGCTGACGGCGAAGGCAGTGAGTTTGGCGTACATCGGGCGAATGCCGATCACCGTCGCCGCCACGTCCATGTCGCGAATCGCCATCCACTGCCGGCCCATGTTGCCGCGCACGAGGTTTTTCGCCATGAGGCTGAACGCCACCAGGATGCCGAGGCAGAAAAGATACTTGTCGGTCGGCGAATTGATGGTCCAGCCCAGCAGATTGATGTCCGCTACCGATACCGAACCGGACGACGAGTTGTTGGTGAACCACTTGATGCGCAGGAAGGCCCAGTCCCAGAAAAACTGTGCGGCCAGCGTCGCCACCGCGAGGTACAGGCCGCGCACGCGCAGGCTCGGCGCGCCGAACACGATGCCCGCCGCGGCGGCGACCAGACCGCCGAGCAGAATCGCAGCCAGCGCCGGCATGCCATCGACACGAATCAGGAAATTGTAGGCGGCATAAGCGCCGACCGCCATCGAAGCGCCGGCGCCCAGTGTGATCTGTCCGCAATAGCCGACCAGGATATTCACGCCGAGGGCGGCAAGCGAAAGGATCAGGAACGGGACCAGGATGGCGCGGAACAGGTACTCATCGACCAGCAGCGGAATCCCGACGAAGGCAAAGACGACCAGGGCGAGAATAGCCCAGCGATCCTGCGGAATCGCAAATACCTGCTGATCCGCCTTGTACGAGGTCTTGAACTGACCATTTTCTCTATAGAACATCCGTAACCTCTTGTCTCAAACGCGATCGATGATCTTCTCCCCGAACAGACCTTGGGGCCTGAACAGGAGGAACACCAGCGCCAGCATGTAGGCAAACCAGATCTCGATGCCACCGCCCACATAAGGCCCCAGATAGACCTCGGACAACTTCTCGCCGACGCCGATGATCAGGCCGCCGATGATGGCGCCCGGAACCGACGTCAGGCCGCCGAGGATCACCACGGGCAGGGCGCGCAGCGCGATGGTCGTCAGCGAGAACTGCACGCCCAGCTTGGAGCCCCAGATGATGCCGGCAACGAGCGCGGTAATACCGGCCACGCACCAGACGATGACCCAGATCCGCCCCAGCGGGATGCCGATCGACTGCGCCGCCTGATGATCGGCCGCGACCGCACGCAGCGCCCGGCCGGTCGCCGTCTTCTGGAAGAAAACCGACAGGGAAATGACCAACAGGGCCGCAATCAGCGCCGCAATGAAGTCTTCCTTGTTAATCAGGATGCCGCCCTCGAAGACGCTCTCCAGCATCATCACCGGCTCTTTGGGCATGCCGACGTCGATCTTGTAGATGTCGCTGCCGAATATGGTCTGGCCAAAGCCGTCGAGAACGTAAGCGATGCCCAGCGTCGCCATGAGCAGGGTCGCGCCTTCCTGGTTGACCAGATAGCGCAGGGCCAGCCGCTCGATCAGCCAGGCCACGACAAACATGATCGCCACCGATACGGCGAAGGCCAGCACGTTGGCCATGAACAGGTTGTCCATGCCCAGCCAGGCGGGAATCCATTCGGAAAAGCGCGCCATGGCCAGCGCGGCGAACAGCACCATCGCGCCCTGGGCGAAATTGAACACGCCGGAGGCCTTGAAGATCAGCACGAAGCCCAGCGCCACGAGCGAGTAAAGCATGCCGCTCATGAGGCCGCCGAGCAGGGTTTCCAGAAAAAAAGCCATGGTTCGGATTCCTCAGTGGCTGGCGCCGAGATAGGCGCTGATGACATCGGGATTGGCGCGGACTTCGTCGGGCGTGCCGTCGCCGATCTTCTTGCCGTAATCGAGCACCACGACGCGGTCCGAAATATCCATGACCACGCCCATGTCGTGCTCGATCAGGACCACGGTGGTACCGAACTGGTCATTGACGTCGAGGATGAAGCGACACATGTCCTGCTTTTCCTCGACGTTCATGCCGGCCATCGGCTCATCGAGCAGCAGAATCTGCGGCTCCATGGCCAGGGCACGAGCCAGGTCGACGCGCTTTTGCAGGCCGTAGGGCAGGCGTCCGACCGGGGTCTTGCGGATGTGCTGGATTTCGAGGAAGTCGATGATTTCCTCGACCTTGGCACGGTGCTCCAGTTCCTCGCGCTGCGCCGCTCCGAACCATACGGCCTGCTGCAACATGTTGGCCTTCATCTTCAGGTTGCGTCCGGTCATGATGTTGTCCAGCACCGACATGCCCTTGAACAGGGCAATGTTCTGGAAGGTGCGGGCCAGGCCGGCATTGGCCGCGCCATAGGAATCCATGTTGGTATGGTGCTTGCCGCGCAGGATGATGTCGCCCTGCTGCGGCCGGTAAACGCCGTTGATGACGTTCAGCATCGAGCTTTTGCCGGCGCCGTTGTGACCGATGATGGCGCGCACCTCGTGCTCGAGGACATTGAAGGAAATATCCTGCAATGCCTTGACGCCGCCGAAACTGAGACTGATGTTCTTGAGGTCGAGAATCACCTCGCCGATCTTGCGTCCACTCATTTCAGGCGGCCTTCTTCATCGTGGGGAAGGTTTTTACTTCGAGAATGGCGAGGTCGGCTGCGACCTTGCCGGTGCGGCCGTCCTCGAACTTGACCTGCGTTTCGATGAACTGCGAGGTCTTGCCGGAATACAGGGCATCGATCAGCACGGCATATTTTTCCGAAATGAAGCCGCGCCTGACCTTGCGGGTGCGCGTCAGTTCGTCGTCGTCGGGATCGAGTTCCTTGTGCAGCACCAGGAAGCGGTGGATCTGCGTCTCGGCCACCATCGCGTCATGCGACAGGTCGGCATTGACCTGTTCAACGCATTCGCGCACCAGGTCGAGCACTTCCTTCTTGCCGGCCAGGTCTGTGTAGCCTGAGTAAGGCAGGCCGCGGCGCTCGGCCCAGTTGCCGACCGCGCCCATGTCGATGTTGACGAAGGCGCAGACCATGTCACGGTCATGGCCGAAACACACGGCTTCCTTGATGTGCGGGAAGAACTTGAGCTTGTTCTCGATGTAGTTCGGCGCAAAGATCGCGCCGTTTGACAGCTTGCCGACGTCCTTGGCGCGGTCGATGATTTTCAGCCGCCCGTCCTCGTCAAAGAATCCGGCATCGCCGGTGTGGAACCAGCCTTCGGCGTCGATCACTTCGGCCGTTGCGTCCGGACGCTTGTAATACTCCTTGAGCAGCAGCTTGCCGCGCACCAGCACCTCGCCGCCGTCGGAAATCCTGACCTCGACGCCCGGTGCCGGCTTGCCGACGCTGTCGAACTTGATCTCGCGATCCGGCTGCAGGCAGACCGCGGCGCAGGTCTCGGTGGCACCATACAACTGCTTGAGATTGACGCCGATGGAGCGATAGAAGCGGAACAGGTCGGGACCGATGGCGGCGCCCGCCGTGTAGGCAACGCGGATGCGGCTCATGCCGAGCACGTTGCGCAAGGGCCCGTAAATCAGCAGATTGCCCAGCGCATAGAGCAGGCGGTCCATGGTGGAGACGCCGGGCTTTTGGTCCAGGATATCCGAGCCGCAGCGCTTGGCCACCGCCATGAAGTAATGGAACATGCTGCGCTTCATGGCGCTTGCATCCTCCATGCGGATCATCACCGTGGTCAGCAGATTCTCGAACACGCGCGGCGGCGCGAAATAATAAGTCGGCCCGATCTCGCGCAGGTCGGTCATCACGGTGTCGCCCGACTCGGGGCAGTTGATGGTGAAGCCGGCCACCATCGCCTGCGCATAGGAGAACAGGTGATCCCCGACCCAGGCCATCGGCAGATAGGAAAGAATATCTTCCTGATCGGTCAGATGATCGAAGCCCACCCCGCTCTGTGCGGCAGCGATGAAGGTTTCATGCGTCTGGCAGACGCCCTTGGGCTTGCCCGTGGTGCCCGAGGTATACAGCATCACGGCGATATCTTCGGTGCGGCCCTTGGCAATTTCCCCGGGAATGAAGTCGGGCTGGTTCTTGTCATGGATGCGCCCCATGGCAATCACTTCATCGAGCCCCTGCAGACCGGGCTGGGTGTAGTGGCGCATGCCGCGCGGGTCGTCGTAGAGGATGTGCTGCAGGTTTGCGCACTGGGCCTTGACTTCGAGCAGCTTGTCCACCTGCTCCTGGTCTTCGACGACGGCAAAACGAATCTCGCCGTCCGTCAGCACAAAAACCATTTCCGCCGCCACCGCATCCTGGTACATCGGCACCGGCACACCGCCGAGCATTTGCGCTGCGCACATCGCCCAGTAGAGGCGGGGGCGATTGTCGCCGACGATGGCGAGGTTGTCGCCGCGCTTGAAGCCGAGTTCGGCCAGGCCGCAAGCGATGGCGCGTACTTCTTCCGCGACCTGGCTCCAGCTCCAGGTTTGCCAGATGCCAAGATATTTCTCGCGCGTCGCCGGACGATCACCGCGCGTCGCTGCGTGATTCAGCAGCAAACGGGGAAAAGTATCGAGCGAGTTCGGGCCTCGCCCCGATTGGGATACAGCCATGCGTTTTTCTCCTCCAGCTCCAGCGATGCGGACTCGCTTGTGTCGCGACTTGTCCACTGCAACGATTGAGTCTAAGTCATTCCGCTGCCTATAATTGTCGCGTGCCTGACAATTGTCAAATATCCGGAATCTCGCTCGAAGACATGCTGCGCCGCACAAGCTGGGCGCAATCGCTGTCTGCCGAAGATTTCGCCCGCGCCCGCGAGGGCACGGTTGAGCGCAGCGTGCCCACCGCCGGCTTCGTCTGCCGCAAGGGCGAGCCGGTGGATCACTGGTTCGGCGTCATCGAGGGCCTGGCCAAGATGTCAAGCGACTGGGCCACGGGCAAGACCTCCAGCTACACGGGCATCGCGGCCGGCGGCTGGTTCGGCGAAGGCTCCATGCTCAAAACCGAGCCGCGCCGCTACGACGTCGTCGCCCTGCGCGATACGCGCGTCGCCTGCATGAAACGCGATACCTTCCACTGGCTGCTCGACCACAGCATCCCCTTCAACCGTTTCATCATCAACCAGATCAACGAAAGGCTGGGACTCTTCATCGGCCTGCTCGAATCGGAACGCCTGGCGGACATCGATGCCCGCGTCGCGCGTGCCATCGCCGCGCTGTTCCACCCAGTGCTGCAACCCGGCATCGAATCGCGCATCGCGATTTCCCAGGGTGAGCTCGGTTACCTCGCCGGCGTCTCGCGCCAGCGGGTCAACCGCACCCTGCACACACTGGAGCAGGCCGGTTTCCTGATCGCCGAGTACGGCGGCATCCGGGTGCTGGACCTGGACGGACTACGCCGCTTTGCCGGCTAGGCGCGCGCCGCCGGCAACGACGCACCCGCGCCGTAACGCCAACGCCGACTCTTGCCGATGCCTCAATACTGGTAGAAGCCGCGCCCGGTCTTGCGCCCCAGATAACCCGCGGCGACCATTTCCTTCAAGAGCGGCGCCGGGCGATATTTGGAGTCGTTGAAGCCTTCGTAAAAGACATTCATCACCGCCAGCATGGTATCCAGGCCGATCATGTCGGCCAGCGCCAGCGGACCGATGGGATGGTTGCAGCCCAGCTTCATCCCGGCATCGATCTCCTCGGCCGAGGCCAGGCCCTCCGAGTAGACAAAGATCGCTTCGTTGATCATCGGGCAAAGGATGCGATTCACGACGAAGCCCGGATTGTTCTTCACCGTGATCGGCGTCTTGCCTAGCGCCTTGGCCAAGCCCTCGACTTTCGCGTGCGTCTCATCCGAAGTCTGCAGGCCGCGGATGAGTTCCACCAGCGCCATCAAGGGCACCGGATTGAAGAAGTGCATGCCGATGAACTGGCCCGGACGCCCCGTCGACGCTGCGAGCTGGGTGATCGAAATCGACGAGGTATTGCTGGCGATGATCGTGTCGGCGCCGATCGCGGCTTCGACGTCCTTGAGGATCTTCAGCTTGAGGCCGAGGTTCTCGGTCGCCGCCTCGATCACGATGTCGACGCCCTTCATGTCGGCCATCTGCGTGGTCGGCCTGATGCGCGCCACCGCCGCCGCCTTCTGCTCGGCCGTCATCTTCTCCTTCTTGACCAGGCGGTCGAGGCTGCCGGACACGGCGGCGATGCCCTTCTGCACCGCGGCCTCGTTGATATCCAGCATTACCGCGTCGATGCCAACCACCGCGCAAGCCTGCGCAATGCCATTGCCCATGGTGCCGGCCCCGATGATGCCGACGGTCTTGATTGTCATTGCCTGCTCCTTTGAAAAAACGTGAACGATGGTTTGATTTTATCCTGCCGCCGGAGTCCGCGGCGCGGCGGCGGCATGCGGGCTCAATGAACCACCGTCAGCACGGGGCCCTGCCGCAGCCTGATGTTGATCACCAGCACGCGACTGCCGAGCATGACGACGCTTCCGGAATGACGATCGTTTCCGGTATCGCTGTACTCGAAGCCGTAGGTGCGTTGAATGCGCAGCGCACCATCGCCGTCGCGGACGAGGCGCAGCCGGGCAATGGCGACGGTGTCGTCGAGCAGCAGCAAATCCTCGGAACGGCACGCGGCCTTCGCGGCCGCAACCGCCGCCTCGCGCGCCTTGAGGCTGTCGAACCAAAGCCAGCCCGTGGCGACGAGCAGCAACAATCCAAGTAGTTCGAGAAAATCCATGGTTGGATCAATCCCTCAGTGTGACGAACATCCGCTGCGGCGGAATCACTTCGGCTGCTGGCGCAGGCGGGAGTCGATTTCGGACAGAAGGCGGCGATCAATCATTGCTGCATTCTGAGCGATCGTCGCTCAGAATGAAAGTCGGCACTGGTAAGACGGCGGCCGGGCGATCCCCATGCCACGCATCAACAGTGAGGCATTCAAGGTCCGCAAAGCAGCGATGGCAACCGGTTCATTGCTTGCCGGCGCAAGCGCAGGAGGTACAATCCGGGCTGCACGCATCTGCGCGACACCTCGGGCGTGAGGATCATGGACCGATGAAGAACATCCTGCCTTTATCCATGCCAATGCGCTATTTGCTGGCTATCGGCATCGCCGTGGCGGCGCAATGCGGGATCATGATGCGCAGATTTGAAGCTCGCCAGTTTCAGCTTGCTGGCCGTTACGACTTCCATCGGAAATTATCTGCACGGGGCACGCTGCCGCCCGCCGACTCGCAATGACAGACCTGTCGACACTGGCCCTTGAAAACCTCCACCGCGGCAGCCTCCAACCCGAGGACCGCATCGCGAAATACTTCCGCTTCGACGAGCTCACCCGGTCGGAAACGGCAAGCCGTCTCGCTATCGACAATTCCTTCCCCGGCGACAGCGAACTGCGGGCGGCCGTGCACCTGGCGCGCGAGGTCCTGGACCGGCTGCGGGAACAGTTCGGGCCTTTCAGTCCCAACAGCGTCTTTCGCAGCCAGGCGGTCGAACGCGCCCTGAAGAAGAAGACCGCGCGCTGGACCAGCACCAGCCAGCACATGCTGGGCCGTGCCTGTGACGTCGAGATCCCCGGCAAAAGCACGCTCGAGCTCGCGCGCTGGGTGGCCGCCAATCTGCCGCAGTTCGACCAGATCATCTGCGAATGCCACGACCCGCGGCAGGGCCCCAATTCAGGCTGGGTGCATATCTCGCTCAACCCGCCCGGCTCAGGCAAGAACCGGCGCCAACTGCTCAGCTACATCCGCGACCCGGGCAACGGGCGCTACGCCTATGTCGCGGGACTGACCGCAAGTATCGTTTAGGCAGGGGAGCCATCGCCGGAGTGCGATGGCCGACTTTCTACATCGACCGCCGGTACTGCCCGCCGACCTCGTACAGCGCGTTCGAAATCTGCCCCAGCGAACAGCAGCGCACCGCTTCCATCATCACGGCGAAGACGTTGCCGTTGTCGATCACCGCCTGCTTCAGGCGAGCGAGGCAGGCGTCCGCCTCGCCGGCGGTGCGCGCCTGGAAATCCTTGAGACGCGCGAGCTGCGACTGCTTCTCGCCTTCGGGGGAACGCGCCAGTTCGATCTCGCTCGCCACACCCGAACCGTGCGGATTGAGGAAGGTGTTCACGCCGATGATGGGATAGGAGCCGTCGTGCTTCTTGTGTTCGTAGTGCATCGACTCCTCCTGGATCTTGCCACGCTGATAGCCGGTTTCCATGGCGCCAAGGACGCCGCCACGTGATGCGATGGCCTCGAATTCCTTGAGCACGGCTTCTTCGACAAGGTCGGTCAGTTCCTCGATGATGAAGGCGCCCTGGTTGGGGTTCTCGTTCTTCGCTACGCCCCATTCGCGGTTGATGATGAGCTGGATCGCCATCGCGCGCCGTACCGATTCCTCGGTCGGCGTGGTGATCGCCTCGTCGTAGGCGTTGGTGTGCAGGGAGTTGCAGTTGTCGTAGATGGCAATCAGGGCCTGCAGGGTGGTGCGGATGTCGTTGAAGTCCATCTCCTGGGCGTGCAGGCTGCGGCCCGAGGTCTGGATGTGGTACTTGAGCTTCTGGCTGCGCTCGTTGGCGCCGTAGCGGTGCTTCATGGCCACGGCCCAGATGCGCCGGGCCACCCGGCCGATCACCGAATACTCGGGGTCCATGCCGTTGCTGAAGAAGAAGCTGAGGTTGGGGGCGAAGTCGTCGATGTGCATGCCCCGGGCCAGGTAGCTCTCCACGTAGGTGAAGCCGTTGGCCAGGGTGAAGGCCAGCTGGCTGATGGGGTTGGCCCCGGCTTCGGCGATGTGGTAGCCCGAGATCGACACCGAGTAGAAGTTCCTGACCTGGTGATGGACGAAGTACTCCTGGATGTCCCCCATCAGCTTGAGGGCGAACTCGGTGCTGAAGATGCAGGTGTTCTGGCCCTGGTCTTCCTTGAGGATGTCGGCCTGGCCGGTGCCGCGCACCGTGGCCAGCACCCACTCGCGGATCTTCTCGGCCTCGTCGTCGGTGGGCTCGCGACCGTTGTCGGCCTTGAACTTCTCGAGCTGCTGGTCGATGGCGGTATTGAAGTACATGGCCAGGACCATGGGCGCAGGGCCGTTGATGGTCATGGACACCGAGGTGCTCGGCGCGCACAGATCGAAGCCGCCGTAGAGCACCTTCATGTCGTCCAGGGTGGCGATGGAGACGCCCGAGTTGCCGATCTTGCCGTAGATGTCCGGCCGCTCGTCCGGGTCGCAGCCGTAG
>VEPA01000063.1 GCA_012026675.1 Betaproteobacteria bacterium
CTGGTCCACAACTCGTGGGTCATGCAGGGGCGCAGGTCTTCCGCGCAATTGCCCTTGCCACCGCAATTCGTCGCATCGAGCGACTCATCGACGGCATGGATGATGTCAGAAACCGATACTGCCTCGAGCGGCTTGGCCAGGTTGTAGCCACCGCCCGGGCCGCGCACGCTCGTTACCAGCTGGCGGCGACGCAGCTTGCCAAACAGTTGTTCAAGATAGGAAAGGGAAATCTTTTGGCGCTCGCTGATGCCGGCAAGGGTGACCGGGCCCGCGTGCTGGCGCAAGGCAAGATCGATCATTGCGGTTACTGCAAAACGTCCTTTGGTCGTCAGTCTCATGGCAAGTCTCCGTTCGGGTTGTTACGCTTGGGAAACGCTCAAGCACGAATACCTGAGCATTTATGTCAACTATATTGTATCCCGAGCATTTCAGTCAACTATCTTTGAAAGATAATTTGGATCGAATTTGTCGGCAGTCGCCACTTCGTCGTCCACCGATACCCCACAACGCTCCATGGTTTTCAGCATGACCTCGATGCGCCGGTCGGTTTCGACCGCATGGTCGAGCAGGCCATGAATCGCCTGCGCCAGCGGATCGTCCTCGGCGCGCGTCACCGCATAGGCGGAGAAGCCCATCTGGCCGGCCTTTACCTCGCGATCGATCTCCCTGCGATCCTCGATGATGCGCGCCGGAATCCCCACCGCCGTCGCACCAGGCGGCACATCGCGCACCACCACCGCATTCGACCCGACCTTGGCACCGATACCCAGGGTAATCGGCCCCAGGACCTTGGCGCCGGCGCCGATCACGACGCCGCGCTGCAAGGTGGGATGCCGCTTGCCCTTGCTCCACGAGGTGCCGCCCAGCGTCACGCCATGATAGAGCGTGCATTCATCCTCGATCACCGCCGTCTCGCCAATGACCACGCCCATACCATGGTCGATGAACACGCGACGGCCGATGGTCGCACCTGGATGAATCTCGATACCCGTAATCCAGCGCCCGAAATGTGAAAGAAAACGACCCAACCAGCGCAGGCGTGCGCCCCACAGCCAGTGCGAGACCCGATGCAGCGTCAGGGCATGAAAGCCGGGATAGCAGGTGAGCACCTCCCAGGTGGAACGGGCGGCAGGATCGCGTTCAAAAACGCAGGCAATATCTTCACGCAGGTGGGAGAACATGGAGGAATCTATTAGTGTTTAATGAAATGGTAGAAATCCCGAGCGCCGGGGTCAAGTTTTATTTGCATTTCGGGTCGGAGGCGGCTTTTTCCAGTGCCGCGAAGAGGCCACGCAGGATATCGACCTCCTTCTTTTCCGGCGCGGCACGGGAGAACATGCGCCGCAGGCGCGGGATCAGGCGCTTCGGGCTGGAAGGATCGAGGAAACCGCTGGACAGCGCCGCACGCTCGATGTGCGCAATCAAACCCTCCACCTCATCGTGGCTGGCAAGCTCTCCGGCACCCGAGATGGCGGGCGGCAGGCCGGGATCAAGCGCCGCCAGACGCAACTCGTAGCACATCACCTGCACGGCCGCAGCAAGGTTGAGCGAACTGAATCCGGGATTCACCGGAATCATCGCCCAGCGCCGGCACATGGCCAGTTCGTCATTGGAAAGCCCCGAGGTCTCGTTGCCGAATACCAGCGCGACGTCGCCGGTAGCGGCGGTGGCGACCAGTTCGGCCGCACCCTCGCGAGCCCACAAGGCCGGTACCGCCAGTTCCCTTCGGCGCGCCGTCATCGCCATGGCCAACACCGTACCGCTCAATGCCTCTGCCAGAGTAGCTGCCACCTCGGCCTGCACCAGCAGGTCGGTGGCGCCGGCCGCCATGGCATCGGCCTGGGCATCGGGAAACGCGCGCGGATTGACCAGCACCAGACGCGACAGGCCCATGGTCTTCATCGCCCGCGCCGCCGCGCCGATGTTGCCCGGATGGCTGGGGTGAGAGAGGACGACGCGAATGCGGTCGAGGGCGGCGGGTGCGGCCAATGGCATTGTTGAGTTCATATTATGTCCCGGCCCCTCTTGGGCCGGGACGCTATCCCGGGATAGAATCGCGGCCTTCGCGCGCTGCTTGCGCCCCTCTTTGGCTGCCCCGCCGCAAAATCCATGCATCCCACGCTGAACATAGCCGTAAAAGCCGCGCGTCGCGCCGGCCAGATCATCAACCGAGCCAGCATGGATGTCGACAAACTGAGGATCGACGTCAAGCAGCAAAGCGATTTTGTGACGGAGGTCGACCGCGCCGCGGAAGCCGCCATCCTGGATGTGTTGCGCGAGGCGTATCCGACCTATGGAATTCTAGCAGAGGAGTCGGGGCTGGCCGGCACCAGCGCCGACAGCGAATACCAATGGATCATCGATCCGCTGGACGGCACCACCAACTTCATCCACGGCGTGCCGCAATATGCCATTTCGATTGGCCTGGCGCACAAGGGGGTGATGACCCAGGCGGTGGTGTATGACCCCAATCGCAACGAAATCTTCACCGCCAGCAAGGGCGGCGGTGCCTTCGTCAATGAAAAGCGCATCCGCGTCGCCAAGCGCTTCCGCCTGGACGAAGCCCTGATCGGCACCGGCTTTCCCTATCGCATGTTCGACCACATCGACACCTACCTGGCGATCTTCCGCGACATCGCGCAAAAAACCGCCGGAATGCGCCGCCCCGGCGCCGCCTCGCTGGACCTGGCCTGGGTCGCCTGCGGGCGCATGGACGGCTTCTGGGAACTCGGCCTGTCGCCCTGGGACATGGCTGCCGGCAGTCTGCTGATCACCGAAGCCGGCGGCCTGGTCGGCGATTTGTCGGGCGAAGCCAACTACATGAAAACCGGCAACATCATCGGCGGCAACCCGAAGATATTTTCGCAGTTGCTGCAGCTCATCGCGCCTCACCTGACCGTAAAACTCAAGGCGTAACCCGAGCCCCAATGTCGGCAGCGCTGACGGCCGCCGAACTGGCGGCGCACACCCCCGTCATGCAGCAATGGCTGCGCGCCAAGGCGCAGCATGCCGACAAGCTGCTGTTCTTCCGCATGGGAGATTTCTACGAGCTGTTCTACGAGGATGCCGACCGCGCCGCGCGCCTGCTTGACATCACGCTGACCGCGCGCGGCCAGTCCGCCGGCAAGCCGATCGCCATGGCCGGAATTCCCTACCACGCGGTCGACGGCTACCTGGCGAAGCTGGTCAAGCTCGGTGTTTCGGTGGCGATCTGCGAACAAATCGGCGATCCCGCACTGGCCAAGGGCCCGGTGGAGCGCGCCGTGACGCGCATCGTCACGCCAGGCACGCTGACCGATGCCAACCTGCTCGACGACCGCAACGACAGCCTGTTGCTGGCGCTGACCATCGCCCGCCAGCGCGCCGGCCTGGCCTGGCTGAATCTCGCCAACGGCGACCTGCGCCTGCTGGAAACCTCGCTCGGTGCCCTGCCCGCCCACATCGAGCGCCTGCGTCCGGCGGAACTGCTGCTGCCCGACGGGCTGCGCGCCGGCGTGCCCGAACACCGCGCCGTCGCCCAGCACCTGCCCGACTGGCATTTCGATGCGCGTGCCGCGGCAACGGCGCTGGCCGAGCACTTCGGCAGCCGCGACCTGGTCGGCTTCGGCGTCCACGACGAGGAACTCGGCCTGGCCGCCGCCGGTGCGCTCTACCGCTACGCGCAGGCCACGCAGTTACAGGCGCTGGCCCATGTCACGCAACTGACCGTCGAACACGAAGGCAACTACCTGCGCCTCGATGCCGCGACCCGGCGCAACCTTGAAATCTCCGAAACCCTGCGCGGCGAGCCTGCCCCCACCCTGCTCTCGCTGCTCGACACCTGCGCCACCAGCATGGGCTCGCGCTGGCTGCGCCACTGCCTGCACCACCCGCTGACGGAGCGGGGCATTCCGCGCGCGCGGCACGCAGCCGTCGCGGCATTGATCGGCGATGCCGGCAACGGCCCGTTCGCGGCGCTGACCAGGGCGCTCGCGGGCTTCGCC
>VEPA01000055.1 GCA_012026675.1 Betaproteobacteria bacterium
ATCGTGGCGTACTCGGCGCGGCCCGAATCCTTGCGCCAGGCGTGTTCCGGACCGACGCCCGGGTAATCGCGGCCGGCCGATATGGAATGGGATTCGCTCACCTGGCCGTTTTCGTCCTGTAGCAGGTAGGTGCGGTTGCCGTGCAGCACGCCCGAGCGGCCCGCCGTAAGCGATGCCGAATGCTTGCCCGAGGCCAGCCCGTGGCCGGCCGCCTCGACGCCGCTCAGCCTGACGCCGGCGAGCGGGATGTAGGGATGGAAAATGCCCATAGCATTGGAGCCGCCGCCGACGCAGGCGATCACCGCGTCCGGCTGGCGGCCGAGCATTTCCGGCATCTGCGCCTTGCATTCCTCGCCGATCACGGCCTGGAAATCGCGCACCATCATCGGATAGGGATGCGGACCGGCCACGGTACCGATGATGTAGAAGGTGTTGCCGATGTTGGTGACCCAGTCGCGCATGGCCTCGTTCAGGGCATCCTTGAGCGTCTTTGAGCCGGACTCGACCGGCACCACGCTCGCCCCCAGCAGCTTCATGCGATAGACGATGGCGGCTTGGCGCTTGATATCCTCGGAACCCATGTAGACCTCGCATTCCATGCCGAAGCGGGCGGCCACCGTGGCGGTGGCGACGCCATGCTGGCCGGCACCGGTCTCGGCGATCACGCGCGGCTTGCCCATGCGGCGGGCCAGCATGGCCTGGCCGATGCAGTTGTTGATCTTGTGCGCACCGGTGTGGTTCAGGTCCTCGCGCTTGAGATAGATCTGCGCCCCGCCCAGCAGGCCCGACCAGCGCTTGGCGTGATAAACCGGGCTGGGGCGGCCGACGTAGTGCTTGAGGTCGTACTCGAATTCGGCGCGGAACGCCGGGTCGGCCTGCGCGGCGGCATAGGCCTCGCGCAGTTCGGCCAGCGCCGGCATCAGGGTTTCGGCGACGAAGATGCCGCCGTAGGGGCCAAAATGGCCGCCCGCATCGGGCAAGTTATAGGTGAGGTCCTGCATCTGCATCTCGCACTCCGGCAACAAATTCAGTAATCCTTTGTACATCCTTGATGCCACGCGCGGCCTCGACGCCGCTGCTGACATCCACTGCCCAAGGGCGCACGGCACGCACCGCCCCTGCCACGTTGCCCGGATGCAAGCCCCCCGACAGAATCACCGGCAGCGGCAAGTTTCGCGGAATCAGGGACCAGTCGAAGGTCTGGCCGCCACCGCCGTAGCCTTCGACATGGGCATCCAGCAACAAACCGCATACCCCGGGAGCGTCTGCGAAAGCGGAGGCGTATTCTAACAAATCGAACCCCGCCTTCACCCGCGCCGCCTTGATCCAGGGCTTGCCGAAACTGGCGCAGTAAGCGGCATCTTCATCGCCGTGAAACTGCAACAGATCGAGCGCGGTTTGCGCCAAGACGGCGCGCACGGCCTCAGCCGGTTCGTTGACGAAAAGGCCGACCCGGGTGACAAAGGCCGGCACGCGTGCCAACAGTTCGGCCGCCCGCCGCGGCGCGACGTAGCGCGGGCTGGGCGGGTAGAAGACAAAACCCAGCGCATCGGCGCCTGCCGTGACGGCTGCGGTCAGGTCTTCCTCGCGGGTAATGCCGCAGATCTTGATTCGGGTACGGGTCATAAGCCTAGGGAAGCATCAGCGCCGTGTCGCAGGCGCCGACTTTCAATTGCCAGACCGGATCATAATCGACGCCGGCAAAATACAGTCCGCAAGCTTCGAAAGTCGGTGCGGCACGGGCACGATCACGGCCCGCCAGGAGTTCGCCGGCCCATGCTGGCGGATGGGCACCCTTGCCCACATACACCAGCGTACCGACCAGATTGCGCACCATGTGGTGCAAAAAAGCGCTGGCCTCGAAATCGAACACCAGCAGGTCGCCATGGCGCGCAAGATCGGCTCGACGCAAGGTCTTGACTGGGGTCTTGGCCTGGCATTCGACGGAACGGAAGGCCGAAAAATCATGCTCGCCCAGGAGCAGTCCTGCCGCTTCGCGCATGAGGTTCACATCCAGCGGACGGTGGTACCAACCGACGCGACGCGCCAGGAGACCGGGGCGTTCCGCGCGATTGAGCAGTAAATAGCGATAGCGCCTGCCGCGTGCTGAAAAACGGGCATGGAACTCATCGGGCACCGGTTGAGCCCAACGCACGGCCACGCTGGCAGGAAGATGTGCATTGACGCCGCGCACCCAGGCCGTATCCGGACGAACGGCTTCGGTATCGAAATGCACCACCTGCGCCAGCGCATGCACGCCGGCATCGGTGCGCCCGGCGCAGACCACCCGGCCCGGCGCGTTGGCAACGGCTGCAAGCGCCGCTTCCAGGGCATCCTGCACCGCGCCGCCGCCTGCCTGCGACTGCCAGCCGCAGAAGCTCGAACCATCGTATTCGAGCCCGAGCGCGATTCTCATGCTAGCAGGGCGCCAAGGACCAGGGCACTGCTCAAAACACCCAGCAATAAGTCGGTTGCGCCAAAGCCGGACGAGGGAAGAACAACGCTGCCTGTCATCCTTGCCGACTCACCGCCCTGGCCGGTTCGCGAAGCCTCGACCTCCTGCAAGGTCAGCGCCAGGCGCACGGCGATCCGGTCACGCGAAAACCCGGACAACGCAAACGGTGCCAGCAAGGAGCGCAGGCCGGCAACCAGTTCCGGAGGGGGCAGCGCCTTCAGCAGCAGAGCCAGCGTGGCGAGCGCGATGAGCAGACGCGCGATGTAATCGGCGGCGAGCAGCAAACCCTCCTGGGTCGCTCCGGGGATGCCCGGCAGCGGCGTTCCCGGCGTCAGCCAGCCGAACATCACCAGCATGGTCAGGAGCAGCCAGCGGCTGCGTCGCAACAGCAAACGAAAATCCGCTGTCGCCGCCATCAGCGCGAGCAGGGTGAGCCCCGCACAACCGAGATACAAGAAATTTCCGTCACGAGAGGCCGCCGCAAAGAGCACGGCAGCACCGAGCAGAAGCAGGCTCAGTGGATGCGGACGCCTCACCGGAAAGACAGATCCCGGCACGGAAGCACCGGGGGATCCTGATCTGTCAGCCGAGACTGTCAAGTTTGGCGCGGGCCACTTTCTGCTGCGCCGGGCTTCCTTCAGCCAGTGCTTCCTGGAACAGTTCGCGGGCGCCATCCTTGTCGCCCATTTCCGCGTAGGCTGCGGCCAGTTCCAGTTTCGTGACCACCTCGGGATTGTCCGGGATGTCGGCTGCAACGGACTCAGCGGCAGCAGTTGGAATCGCCTGGGTAGAATCCAGTTCCAGGCTGATGCCGCCAAGATCAAGTGGCGCCGGGGCCGCCGCCGCGGGGGTTTCTATCGACTTCTCGGCCGGCGCCGCAGCATCGGACGTCCCCAGATCAAAATCGAAATCGATCCCTCCCGAGTCGGCCGCCGCGGCCGCAGGCGCGGGACCCTTTGCCGGCATGTCGAAATTAATGTCGAGAGCAACGTCTGCGCCCGGGGTCGCCTGCGGGGTCGAATCCGCTGAAGGTCCAGCTGCGGGTGCGCCG
>VEPA01000148.1 GCA_012026675.1 Betaproteobacteria bacterium
ATGAATCGCATGGGTGGCAAGTCAAATACCGGCGAAGGCGGCGAAGACCGCATGCGCTACACGCCTGTGACCGCCGCGACCCCGCTGGCCGCCGTGATCGGCAAGCGCCGTATTGCGCGTGACCTTCCGCTCAAGGCCGGCGCCAGCCTGCGCTCGGCACTCAAGCAGGTGGCCTCCGGCCGTTTCGGCGTCACCGCCGAGTACCTGGCCAACGCCGACCAGTTGCAGATCATGATGGCGCAGGGTGCCAAGCCCGGCGAGGGCGGCCAGTTGCCGGGCCACAAGGTCTCCGAGTACATCGGATTCCTGCGTCATTCGGTGCCGGGTGTCGGCCTGATTTCGCCGCCGCCGCACCACGACATCTACTCGATCGAAGATCTGGCGCAGCTGATCCACGACCTGAAGAATTCCAATCCGGACGGCAGCGTCTCGGTCAAGCTGGTTTCGGAAATCGGCGTCGGCACGGTGGCCGCGGGCGTGGTCAAGGCCAAGGCGGATCACGTGGTGATCGCCGGTCATGACGGTGGCACCGGCGCTTCGCCGATCTCGTCGATCAAGCACGCCGGCACACCCTGGGAACTGGGACTGGCCGAAACGCAGCAGACCCTTGTGCTCAACCGCCTGCGGGGTCGCGTCCGGGTACAGGCCGACGGCCAGATGAAGACCGGTCGCGACGTGCTGATCGGTGCGCTGCTCGGCGCCGACGAGTTTGGCTTCGCCACCGCGCCGCTGGTGGTCACAGGCTGCATCATGATGCGCAAATGCCATCTCAATACCTGCCCGGTCGGTGTCGCGACCCAGGACCCGGTGCTGCGCGCGCGATTCTCCGGCCAGCCCGAACATGTGGTCAATTACTTCTTCTTCGTTGCCGAGGAAGTGCGCGAGCTGATGGCGCAGATGGGCATCCGCAAGTTCGACGACCTGATCGGACGCTCCGACCTGCTCGACATGAGGAAGGGCGTCGACCACTGGAAGGCCCGCGGTCTCGACTTCTCTCGCATTTTCTACCGGCGACCGACGGTGGACGGAGTCGCCAGTCGCCACTGCGAAGCGCAGGATCACGGCTTGAGCAGGGCGCTCGACCACGGCCTGATCGCCATGGCGGCGCCAGCCCTCGAGCGTGGCGAAAAGCTGGTCATCGAGTCGGCGATCCGCAACCAGAACCGCACGGTGGGCACCCTTCTTTCGCACGCGGTGGCCACGCGCCATGGCCATGCCGGCCTCGCCGACGATACCATCACGATCAAGCTGACCGGAACCGCCGGGCAGAGCTTCGGCGCCTTCCTCGCGCGCGGCATCACGCTCGACCTGACCGGCGAAGCCAACGACTACGTCGGCATGGGCCTGTCCGGCGGCCGCATCATCGTGCGGCCACCCCAGGCTTTCCGCGGCGTGCCCAGCGAGAACATCATCGTCGGCAATACCGTGCTCTACGGCGCCACCGACGGTGCGGTGTTCTTCCGCGGCGTCGCCGGCGAGCGCTTTGCCGTGCGCAATTCGGGTGCGACGGCAGTGGTCGAGGGCACCGGAGATCACGGCTGCGAATACATGACCGGCGGCACGGTGGCCGTACTCGGCCTTACCGGGCGCAACTTCGCTGCCGGCATGTCGGGCGGCATCGCCTATGTCTATGATGCAGACGACATGTTCGCGCAGCGCTGCAACCTGTCCATGGTCTCTCTCGACAAGGTGCTGCCGGCGGCGGAGCAGCCCGATGACGGCATGCGCCATCGCCAGCAGACCGACGATGCCCAACTCAGGCAGATGATCGAGCAGCACGCCCGCCTGACCGGCAGCGAGCGCGCCAAGGCCCTGCTGGCCGATTGGTCCAAGGCGCGAAGCAAGTTCCTCAAGGTATTCCCGCATGAATATCGTCGCGCGCTGAAAGAACTCGCGGCAACGCAACTGAAGGAAGCAGCGTAATGGGCAAGCCCACCGGATTTCTGGAGTTTCAGCGCATCTCGGAAACCTATGAGAAGGCGGCAACGCGCGTTCATCACTTTCGCGAGTTCATTCCTCATTTGGACGACGATCAGGCGCGCATCCAGGGTGCGCGCTGCATGGATTGCGGGATTCCATTCTGCAACAACGGCTGCCCGGTCAACAACCTGATTCCGGACTGGAACGACCTCGTCTACAAGGGAAGGTGGCGCGAGGCCATCGAGATCCTGCATTCGACGAACAACTTCCCCGAATTCACCAGCCGCATCTGCCCCGCGCCCTGCGAGGCGGCTTGCACGCTGAACATTCCGCAGACGCCGGTCGGCATCAAGTCGATCGAGCGCGCCATCATCGACAAGGCCGGCGAAAACGGCTGGGTAGTGCCGCAACCGACGGCGAAGAAGACCGGCAAGAAGGTCGCCGTCGTCGGCTCCGGTCCGGCCGGACTGGCTGCGGCACAGCAGTTGGCGCGGGTCGGCCACGACGTGACGGTGTTCGAGAAGAACGACCGCATCGGTGGTCTGTTGCGCTACGGCATTCCCGACTTCAAGCTGGACAAGCGTCTGATCGACTGGCGCATGGCGCAGATGAAGGTCGAAGGCGTCAAGTTCGTCACCGGCACCATGGTCACCGCCGCAGCACTGCCGAAGGGCATCATCAACGATGCGAAGAGGACCGTCAGCCCCGCCCAGTTGCAGAAGGAATTCGACGCCGTGGTGCTTGCCGGAGGCGCCGAGCATCCGCGCGACCTTCCGGTTCCGGGGCGCGATCTCGAGGGCGTGCATTTCGCGCTGGAATTCCTGATTCCGCAGAACAAGGAAGTCTCCGGTGGTGCAAAAAACCCGATCAACGTCCATGGCAAGCATGTTGTCGTCATCGGTGGCGGCGATACCGGCTCGGACTGCGTCGGCACCTCGAACCGCCACGGCGCGGCCAGCGTCACCCAGATCGAGCTCCTGCCGCGTCCTCCGGACCAGGAAAACGGCCCGCTGACCTGGCCCTACTGGCCATTGCGCATGCGCACGTCGTCCTCGCACGAGGAGGGCTGCGAGCGCGACTGGGCGCTCGGCACCAAGGCCTTCGTCGGCGAGAATGGGCGTCTGAAAGCCATCAAGGCGGTGCGCCTGGCGTGGGAAGGCAACAAGATGAGCGAAGTGCCGGGATCGGAATTCGAAATCCGGGCTGATTTCGCCTTTCTCGCCATGGGCTTCGTCAGCCCCGTGGGCGGCGTGCTCGATGCCTTCGGCATCGACAAGGATGCGCGCGGCAATGCCCGTGCCGCTACCGAAGGCGAACAGGCCTACAGCACCAGCGTGCCCGGAGTGTTCGCCGCCGGCGACATGCGCCGCGGCCAGTCGCTGGTGGTCTGGGCGATCCGCGAAGGCCGCCAGTGCGCGCGTACTGTCGATCAGTATCTGATGGGTTCGAGCTTACTGCCACGTTGAGTTCGCCTTGAACGTCGTCATCCTCGCCGCCGGGCAGGGCAAGCGGATGCACTCCGATCTGCCCAAGGTATTGCATCCGCTGGCGGGCAAGGCCTTGCTTTCCCACGTGATCGACACGGCGCGCGAACTCGGTGCGGGCAAGATTTGCGTGGTGTATGGTCACGGCGGCGAACGGGTGCGCGAGGCGCTGGATGCGCCTGACCTGAGCTGGGTTCGGCAGGCGCCCCAGCTTGGCACCGGCCATGCGGTGCTGCAGGCGATGCCGGCCATCGCGACGTCAGTGCCGATCGAATCTTCAACCCTGGTCCTCTACGGCGATGTTCCCCTCACGCGTTTGGCCACGCTGCAGCGCCTGATCGACGCCGCTGGCGACGCCGCCCTGGGCCTGCTTACCGCTCACCTCGACAATCCGCGTGGCTACGGCCGCATCGTGCGCGTGGATGGCCAGGTCGTGCGCATCGTCGAGGAGAAGGACGCCGATGATGCCGAGCGTGCGATCAGGGAAATCAACACCGGCATCCTTGTCGCCCCGACGGCCGCGCTGGCGCGCTGGCTGCCGACGCTGGGCAACCGCAATGCCCAGGGCGAGTACTACCTGACCGACATCGTCGCCCTGGCCGTGGCTGAAGGCATGCCGGTGGCTACTGCCCACCCGGATGCGAATTGGGAGCCCGAGGGCGTCAACAGCAAAGTGCAACTCGCGCAACTGGAGCGCGTGTACCAGCGCAACCTGGCCGAGCGCCTGCTGGAACAGGGTGTCACCCTGGCCGATCCGTCGCGCATCGACGTGCGCGGCGAACTGGTTTGCGGCCGCGACGTCAGCATCGACGTAAATTGCGTGTTCGAGGGGCGCGTCGTGCTCGGCGACGGCGTCCGCATCAAGGCCAACTGCGTGCTGGAAGACGCCGTGGTCGGCGCCGGCAGCATCGGCGGCCCCTTTGCGCGACTGCGCCCCGGCACCGAACTCGGCCGCGAGGTGCACATCGGCAATTTCGTCGAGGTGAAGAATTCCACCATCGCCGACCATTCCAAGGCCAACCACCTGGCCTATGTCGGCGACGCAACGATCGGCAGCCGCGTCAATGTCGGTGCCGGCACCATTACCTGCAACTACGACGGCGCCAACAAGTTTCGCACCGTCATCGAAGACGACGTCTTTATCGGCTCCGACACCCAGCTGGTTGCGCCGGTCACCGTCGGCCGTGGCGCCACGCTGGGTGCCGGCACCACGCTGACGCGCGATGCGCCGCCCGACCAGCTGACGGTCTCGCGCGCCAAGCAGACCACCATTCCCGGCTGGAAGCGGCCGCAAAAAAAGAAGAAGGACTGAACCATGTGCGGCATCGTCGCAGCCGTTGCCGCGCGCAACATTGTCCCCGTACTGATCGAAGGCCTGACCAAGCTGGAATATCGCGGTTACGACTCGGCGGGCCTGGCGCTGCTCAATCCGAACCTGACGCGCCTGCGCAGCGTCGGCCGCGTGGCCGAACTCGCAGCGCAGGCCGAAGGCCAGGTCGCGCACCACGGGATTGCCCATACGCGCTGGGCGACGCACGGCGTGCCTTCCGAACGCAACGCGCATCCCCATGTCTCCGGCGGCCTGGCGGTGGTGCATAACGGCATCATCGAGAACTACGCCGAGCTGAAGCAGGAACTGCTGGCCGACGGCTACGTGTTCACATCGGACACCGATACCGAAGTCATCGCTCACCTCATCCAGTACACCCTCAAATCGACGCCCGACCTGTTCACCGCCGTACGCCAGGCAGCGGCGCGCCTGATCGGCGCCTATGCCATTGCCGTGCTGCAGGAGTGGGACGACCGCATCGTCGTTGCCCGCCACGGCGCGCCGCTGTTGCTCGGACTGGGCGTGGATGGCAATTACGCCGCGTCGGACGCGTCGGCATTGCTGCAGGTCACGCGGCGCATGATCTACCTCGAGGATGGCGATGTCGCCGAACTCAAACGCGATTCGCTGCGAATAGTCGGCGCCGGCGGTACGGCGGCAAACGTGCCCGCCGACCGTCCGGTGCATCAAAGCATGCTCTCGGCCGACGACGTCGAACTCGGCGACTACACGCACTACATGCAGAAGGAGATCTTCGAGCAGCCGCAGGCCCTTGCGGCGACTCTGGAAATGATCGGCGGCGCGCAAACCCTTACCCCCAACCTGTTCGGCGTCGCCGCACCGGAGATGCTCTCTGGCGTGCGCTCGGTGCTGATCCTGGCCTGCGGCACCAGCTATCACTCCGGCCTCGTTGCGCGCTACTGGATAGAGCAATTGGCGGGCATTCCCTGCAGCGTGGAAATCGCCAGCGAGTATCGCTATCGCATCTCTGTGCCCAACCCGGAACAGCTCGTGGTGGCAATTTCCCAGTCCGGCGAAACCGCCGACACGCTGGCCTCGGTCAAGCATGCCCGGGCGCTCGGCATGGGCCGCACGCTGGCAATCTGCAATGTCGCCGAATCGGCCATCGTGCGCGAATGCGCGCTGCGCTTCCTGACTCGCGCCGGGCCGGAGATCGGCGTCGCCTCGACCAAGGCCTTCACCACCCAGCTGGCCGCGCTGTTCCTGCTTGCGGTGACATTGGCCAAGCAGGCCGGACGCCTGACGCCTGAACAGGAGGCCGGGCATTTGAAGGCGCTGCGCCACCTGCCCGTCGCAGTGCAAAAGGTGCTGGCCCTCGAAGCCGAGATCAAGATCTGGGCCGGGCACTTCGCCGACAAGCACCACGCGCTGTTTCTCGGCCGCGGCCATCACTATCCGATCGCCCTGGAAGGTGCGTTGAAGCTCAAGGAAATCTCCTACATCCATGCCGAGGGCTATCCTGCCGGCGAACTCAAGCACGGCCCGCTGGCGCTGGTGGATCAGGACATGCCGGTGATCAGCGTCGCGCCCAACGACGCCCTGCTGGAGAAGCTCAAGTCCAACCTCAAGGAAGTCGCCGCGCGCGGCGGCGAACTCTACGTCTTCGCCGACGCGGATTCCGTGGTGGATGAAGAAGCCGGCGTGCATGTGCTGCGCCTGCCCGAGCACTACGGCCTGCTGTCACCGGTGCTGCACGTGGTGCCGCTGCAATTGCTCTCCTACCATGTCGCGCTGGTAAAAGGCACGGATGTGGACAAGCCGCGCAATCTGGCGAAGAGCGTTACCGTCGAATAGCGGGCTTGAACCCGGAACGATTTCGGTTCAGTGTAAACGTCCACGTGGCGAGGAACGGCAAAGGCGCTACTGATCTCCGGGGAGAGCTGCCATGATCAAGGAACGCATCACACTGACCCAGTTCATCATTGAGGAACAGCGCCAGGTCAAGGACGCCCGCGGCGATTTCTCGGTTCTGCTTAATGACATCGTCACTGCCTGCAAGACCATCAGCCATCGGGTTTCGCGCGGCGGATTGGGCGCCGCCGATGAGGATCCGCGGACTTATCTGGAGCGCGTCGCGAACGACTCGATCATCGAATCGACCCAGCGCACCGGGCGCCTGGCCGGATTGAGCTCCAAGGCGGTAGGCGCCATGACGCCGATTCCGGCGCAATATTCGCGCGGCAACTATATGCTGGTTTTCGATCCGCTCAACGGCTCCGGGAATCTCGACATCAACTTCATGTCCGGCACGATCTTTTCGGTGTTGCGCGCAGCGGATGGCGGTTCGGAAGTCACTGCACGGGATTTCCTGCAGCCAGGAAATCGCCTGGTGGCGGCCGGCTTCATGCTCTACGGTGCGTCGACGCGACTGGTGCTGACCACCGGCAACGGCGTCAACGTCTTCATGCTCGATCGCGAGATCGGCGAGTTCGTGCTCACCCAGCCGAAGTTGAGGCTCCCCGACGATGCTGCCACCTTTGCCATCAACGCTTCCAATGAGCGCTTCTGGGAACCGCCGGTGCGCCGCTACGTCGAGGAATGCCTGGCCGGCAAGACCGGCCCGCGGGGCAAGGACTTCAACATGCGCTGGATCGCCTCGATGGTTGCGGAAACCTACCGCATCCTGACCCGCGGTGGCGTCTTCATGTATCCGAAGGACACAAAAGATCCGGCAAAGCCGGGCCGCCTGCGCCTCCTGTACGAGGCCAATCCGGTCGGCTTCATCGTCGAGCAGGCCGGCGGCCTGTGTACCACTGGCCTCGAGCGCATGCTCGATGTTCAGCCGACCGCGCTGCACCAACGCGTGCCGCTGATCTTCGGCTCGAAGAACGAGGTCGAGCGCATCGAGCGCTACCATCGCGAATAGCGCACTGCCGCCTAGTCAGAAGAATTTTCATTAGAGGGGAGACACCATGTCCAGCAAGCATCCGATCATCGCCGTGACCGGCTCCTCCGGAG
>VEPA01000156.1 GCA_012026675.1 Betaproteobacteria bacterium
GGCATCGGCTTTCAGCGTGGCGTCGGGGCCGAACCAGGTGATGCTGGCGTTCTGGATCTCCGGATTCTTGCCCTGATAATCGCCGCCGATCATGATGCGGCCGCCGCCATTCGTGCCGCTGGCGTCGATTTCGGCGTGGTCCATGACCGCGACGCGATTGCCCAGTACTTCGACGCTGCCGCCCCTGGTGCCGGTGGTGACGATGCGACCGTTGCCATCGACGTAGGCGTCCTGGCTGGCCTTGAGGAAGATTCTGCCGCCCTCAGAGACGACGCTGCTGGCATTGAGCAGGCCGCTGTTGCGAACGATGACGCCGGCAATGCCGATGCGGCCGGCTTCGGCGGTGATGGTGCCAAGATTGGTGGCGTTGCCTTCGGCGCCCGTGATGTCCACCTTGACCCCCGGCGTGGCGCTGTCGATCAGGCTGACGGTGGCGCCGGCGGCGAGTATCGTTTCGCCTTGCGGGGTGGTGATGATGCCTTCGTTGGTGACATTGCTGCCGATGAGATAGACACTGCCGCCGGCCGGGGTGCGGATTTCGCCCTGGTTGATGACGTTTTTGGCGCTGCTGTCATTGATGAATACGCTGCGCCCGGCCAGGAAGTCTTCGTTGCGGATGTTGAGGGTGCTGGCGACGAAGCCGGCGACGTCGACCCGGCCGCCGGGGCCGACAAAGATGCCGGCGGGGTTCACCAGCCAGACGCGGCCGTTGGAGCTGAGGGTGCCGTAGATGGCCGTCGGGTCGGCGAGGACCCGGTTGAGCACCGTGCTGGAGGCGGAGGTCTGGGCGAAATGCGTGGTCTCGCCGGCCTGGATGGAGAACTTTTGCCAGTTGATGATGGCGCCGGGGCTGTTGGTCACCGTCAGGACGTTGCCGGCCTGGTTGAAGCTGGCCGCGCCATTGACCACGGTGGGGCTCACCGGGAGGGACAGGGCGGGAGTGCTGATGAAGCACGCGGCGACGGCGGCCACACCGAGGCGGCGAGGTGTGGAGAGCCGGGACGTCTTCTTGCTGGAAGGATACTGGTAGCTCATCTCAAACTCCAAGGGCGGAACAGCCGTCCATACGTTTTCTACTTATAGCGCCAATGCCGAGTGACTGCCATGCAGAAAGTCACACGGGATTAAAAATTTATTGCCCTGTTTTGCTCCCCCTGAAAACTAAAAGCCGAAGGCAACCCCAACGTGCCCGCGATACATGTCGTCCGACTGGACCGTGAAGGCGGGCGGCTTCGGGGTGTAGCCATCCACGACGCGCGCAACGTCGAAGCGGGCGCTGATGTCCTTCTTGAGGTTGTAGCGCAAACCGACCCCTACCGCAGCGATGGCGACGTGTTCGTTTGTGGCTGTGGCGATGTTGAAACCCTGCGCCGAATCATAGAACCCCAGGAACTTGAAACTGCCCGGCAAGCCCATGCTTGCCGCCATGTCCGGCGTATAGATCTCGAGATTGGCGACATAGCCGCGATCCCTGGCGATCACGCGCTCATTGAAACCGCGCACGGTAGTCCACCCCGTCAGGCCAAGCTGCTCGACGTTGGGCAAACCATGGTGCGCGTACTGCCCGTTCAGTGCGGCCCTCACCAGCCAGTCGCCGCCGATTGCGGCGAAATAGCTGCCACCGGCTCGCAGCACGGAATAATCGTCCCTGACCTTCCAGCCCGTCGCGGCCGAGTAGTTATCCTGGGGATCAAGAGCGCCGGGGAAGGGATAGTCGGCACCCGTCGGGAGATTCTTCGCTGCCGATACGTAGAAATCGATGTTTTCGCCGGGCTTTTGCCACTGGCCGACGTAGGTGGCGGAAATCGGCCGCAAGGTGTACGGCGTACAGCCTGCCACGCCAAAAGGCGTCTTGATGCCGCCGGTGCTGCAGGTATTGTCCAGGTACTTGTAGTCGTAGGCCAGCACCGCCTTCGACGTGTATTCGCCGGCACGCGCGAAATTGTGGTTATAGCGCAGCGAAAAGACATCACCCTTGCCATTGATCCCCAGGCTGCTGCCAAGGGCCGTCGTGGTGGACGGAGTGTTGGTGCTGGAATTGGCGTAAATGAAGTCGATGCTGTCGCCCAGCGAATACATGGGCAGGCGGTAGCCGATGCTGTAAATATCGAGTTTCACGCCGTCGCCGTCGCTCCATGGCAACGCCCGCCAGCCGCCAATCTTCATACGCCCCGGGGGATCCAGCGCGGTCATATAGGACAGGGTCAGGATCTGGTCACTGTTGAACAGATTGGCGTTCTGGTAGGAAACACCGATCCGGGCATAGCCGGTGGCCTTGTTGCCGGTGTTGTCCAGCGTAACAAAGAAGCGCGAGGGCTCTTCTTCCTTGACATCCACCCTGGCATTGACCTTGCCTTCTTCTTCGCTGACGGCCAGCGTTACTTCAACCTGCTTTGCCGGATTTTCGTTGGAAAGCTGGATGTTTTCCGAAAGCGTGCGCATGTTGGGCGCCGTGCCTTCCTTCAGGCTGGGCAGGCTGGCGCGGACATTCTCTTCGTTGAAATGCTTGTTGCCGGTGATCGCGACCTTGCCGATCACGCCCTCGCTGACCACCAGCCGGACTACGCCGCCGGTAAGCTCCTGCTCCGGCACATAGACCTGCACGGTTCCATAACCGAGCCGGCGAAACTCGCCTTCGAGCGCTTCCAGGGCTTTTTGCACATCGCCATAACCCTTGCCCTTGCCGGCATACGGCGCCACCAGCGCCTCGACCCTGTCTGCCGCCAGTAGCGTATTCCCATCGACCTGAAAACGCGCAATGTCGAAACTGGTATCCTGCGCAGCCGCCTGCTTCAGCGGCCCGGCAACCAGAATAGCCGCAGCGGCCAACCAGCCGGCCATCGCTCTCGTCATTTGAAATCCCCAATAAAATCAACGAAAAACAAATAACACCTTAAAGCTCATTCTACGCTCCGGTAAAACGTTAACAGAGTTCCTGCCTGACAGCAATATCCAAATGCCAATCCCGGCACTGCACTTGTGCGCTCGTCGCTAAAGCGCAACGCCGTGGCGCTGGAACCGATGGCCAGTCCACGCAAGTCCGGTTGCATCCCGCAGCCCGGCCGGGGCGGCGGCCGAAGGTAGAATAGCGCGATGGAAATGCCTCAAACCAGCGCCCAAACCCTGCTGATACTCACCAACCTGCCTGACGAGGCCAGCGCACAAGCGCTGGCGACAATGCTGGTGAGCGGACGCCTGGCGGCCTGTATTAACGTGCTGGCACCCTGCCGTTCCGTGTATCGCTGGCAGGGCGCAATCGAAAACGCACAGGAGGTTCCGTTGCTGATCAAGACCACGACAGCACGCTATGCGGATCTGGAAGCGGCGATCCGCGCCGGCCACCCATATGAACTTCCCGAGATCATCGCAGTCCCAGTTGCCCATGGCCTGCCCGAATACCTGAACTGGGTAGTAACCGAAACCCTTGCCGAACCCGCTGCCGGGAACGCTGCCCCATGCTGATCCGCTTCCTGTTCCTGCTGCTGTTCGCCCTTGGCGGCCTCGCCCGTGCCGAAGAACCGCTTGACCCCCAGATGGCTTTCCGTTTTTCGGCGCGGGCCGTCGATGCAAAAACCATCGAAGCGCGCTGGCAGATCACCGACCAGTACTACATGTACCGCGACAAGTTCAAGTTCACGCTGGAAGGCGGCACCCTAGGCGTGCCGAAATTGCCGCCGGGCAAGGTGAAAGAAGACGAGATCTTCGGCAAGGTCGAGGTCTATCGCAAGGAAGTGAAGATTCTGCTGCCGGTCGAGGGGAGCGGGCCGGTGACCTTGAAGGCCATTTCGCAAGGCTGCTGGGATGGCGGCATCTGCTACCCGCCGATCAACCAGGAAGCGCGCATCGACCTCGCCGCCGCACCGGCGCCGGGCACCGCAGCGGCCGTCTCGCCAGCCCCAACTCCTGCCGCCGGCGACGAGACCTCGCGCATCGCGGGCCTGTTCAAGGGTGACAACCTGGCACTGGTGCTGGTCAGCTTCTTCGGCTTCGGGCTGCTGCTGTCCCTGACGCCCTGCGTCTTCCCGATGATCCCCATCCTCTCCGGCATCATCGTGAACCACGGCCATGCGGTGAGCCATCTGCGCTCCTTCGTGCTGTCGCTGGCCTATGTGCTTGGCATGGCCGCGACCTACGCCGCGGTCGGCGTCGCCGCCGGGCTCTCGGGCACACTGCTGTCAGCGAGCCTGCAGAACGCCTGGGTGCTCGGCGGCTTCGCGTTGATCTTCGTCGTGCTATCGCTGTCGATGTTCGGCTTCTATGAACTGCAACTTCCGGCAGCCCTGCAAAGCCGGGTTTCCAATACCGCCAACCGCCAAGGCGGCTCGTTGCCGGCCATCGCACTGATGGGGGCGCTGTCTGCGCTGATCGTCGGCCCTTGCGTCGCGGCGCCGCTGGCCGGCGCGCTGCTCTATATCGCGCAAACCGGCAATGCCGCGCTGGGCGGCGCAGCCCTGTTCGTCATGGCACTCGGCATGGGCGTGCCGCTCCTGCTGGTTGGCGCCTTCTCGCGCACCCTGCTGCCGAAATCCGGGCCGTGGATGGAGGGCGTGAGCAAATTCTTTGGCGTCGTCATGCTGGCCACCGCCCTGTGGCTGGTCTCACCGGTCGTTCCAATCTGGGTGCAAATGCTCGGCTGGGCGCTGCTGCTGGTGATCCCGGCGATCTACCTGCATGCGCTGGATCCCTTGCCGCCACAGGCCCATGGCTGGCAGCGCCTCGGCAAGGGCCTCGGCGTGTTGTTGCTGCTGGGCGGCGCGGCAATGTTGATGGGCGTCCTCGGCGGTGCCCGCGATCCGCTGCAGCCGCTGGGCTTCCTGCGCGGCGGCATCGCCGCGGATGCGCATGGTCCGACTTTCGAACGCGTCGCCTCGCTCGAGCACATGAACGCCCGCCTCGCCGAGTCAAAAGCGGCCGGCAAGCCCGTGATGCTGGACTTCTACGCCGACTGGTGCGTGAGCTGCAAGGAAATGGAGCGCTTCACCTTCGCCGATCCCAAGGTCGCGACGCGCATGGGCCAGATGGTGCTGCTGCAGGCCGACGTCACCGCCAACAGTCCCGCCGACGCGGAACTGCTCAAGCGCTTTGGCTTGTTCGGCCCGCCCGGCATCATCTTCTGGAACGCCGCCGGCAGCGAACTCGTCGACTTGCGCGTGATCGGCTTCCAGCCCGCAGACAAGTTCCTGCCTACCCTAGAGCGCGTCCTGCGCTAGACCTTCCTGGAGTTCCAATGTTCACTGGCATCATTACCGCCGTAGGAAAGATCAGCCACGTCCAGCCCCTGGAAAAGGGTCTGCGACTCACCGTCGAAGCGCCCGGCCTCAGGCTTGCCGATGTCGCGCTGGGCGATTCCATCGCCCACGGCGGCGTCTGCCTGACGGTCATCGCGAAGAAGAAGAACAGCTACCAGGTCGATGTCTCGCGCGAGACGCTGGACTGCACGGTGGGTCTGGATGCCGTGGGCAGCGAGGTCAATCTCGAGAAAGCCATGCGCCTGTCCGACTTCATCGGCGGCCATCTCGTCTCCGGTCACGTCGATGGCGTCGGCGAGGTGGAGAAGTTCGAACCAGTCGGCGAATCGCACGAGCTGATTATCAAGGCGCCGAAAGCTCTGGCAAAGTACATCGCGCGCAAGGGCGCGATCGTGGGCGATGGCGCCTCGCTCACCACCAACCGCGTTGGTGGAAAAGGCGGCCGCCGCTTCTCGATCAACCTGATTCCGCACACCATCGAGGTGACCACGTTGAAGCATCTGCACCCGGGCGCAAAAGTCAATCTCGAGATCGACCTGATCGCACGCTACGTCGAGCGGATGCTGGCGGCCGGCGGGGCGTAAAATGCGCGCCATCCATCCCCTGGTACCCGCGCCATGAGCATCAGCCCCGTACTCGATATCGTCGCCGACCTGCGCGCCGGCCGCATGGTCATCCTGGTAGATGAGGAGGACCGCGAAAACGAAGGCGACCTGGTCCTCGCCGCCGAGCACGTGACGCCCGAGGCGATCAATTTCATGGCCAAGTGGGGCCGCGGCTTGATCTGCCTGACGCTGACCGAAGCCCGTTGCCGCCAACTCGAACTGCCGCTGATGGTGCGCGACAACAAGGCGCAGCACGGCACGGCTTTCACCGTCTCGATCGAAGCCGCCGAGGGTGTCACAACCGGCATCTCCGCACAGGATCGCTCGCGCACGGTACAGGCCGCCGTTGCGAAGAATGCGACCCCGGCCGACATCGTCCAGCCCGGCCACATCTTTCCGCTGATGGCACAGAACGGCGGCGTGCTGGTGCGCGCCGGCCACACCGAAGCCGGTTGCGATTTCGCGCAACTGGCCGGCGGTACCCCGGCCGCGGTGATCTGCGAGATTCTTAAAGACGACGGTACCATGGCGCGACTGCCGGACCTGCTCGAGTTTGCCGCCGAGCACCAGCTCAAGATCGGCACCATCCGCGACCTGATCCATCACCGTTCCGAAACCGAGAAACTCATCGAATGCGTCGCCGACAAGCAGGTCGAATGCACGCAGGGCAAATTCCGCCTGCGCGCCTTTGCCGATCGCAGCAGTGGGGACGTGCATCTGGCACTGTCCCGCGGCGAGATCACGGCGGCGGACGAAACCCTGGTGCGCGTGCATGAGGCCGTTTGCGTGCTGGACTTCCTCGACCACGGCAGCCGCGGGCACACCTACAGCGTCGACTTCGCCCTGCGCAAGATTGCCGAAGAAGGACGGGGGGTACTGGTATTGCTGCATCGGGCGGAAACCGGCAACGCCTTGCTGGCGGCGCTGAAGAGCGAACGCACGGAGCGCCCGGCCTACACGTGGGACCCCCGAATCTACGGCATCGGCGCACAGATATTGCGCGAGATCGGCGTTGGCAAGATGCGCCTGATGTCCAGTCCGCGCAAGATGCCGAGCATGGCCGGCTTCGGCCTCGAAATCACCGGCTACTTCACACCGGGCGGGGAGAAGACGCAATGAGCATTCGCGAACTCGAACCCAATCTGGCCGGGCGCGGCCTGCGCATCGGTGTGGCGCAAGCCCGCTTCAACGAGGATATCGGCGGAGGCCTGCGCTCGGGCTGCCTTACCGAACTCGTCCGCCTTGGCGTCGCCGATGCCGACGTGACCTACGCCACGGTCCCCGGCGCGCTGGAGTTGCCGCTGACCCTGCAGGCGATGGCGCAAAGCGGCCGCTTCGATGCGCTGGTGGCGCTGGGCGCCGTGATCCGCGGCGAGACCTACCATTTCGAGATCGTCTCCAACGAATCAGCGCGCGGCATCACCGACGTGCAGCTCAACACCGGCATTCCGATTGCAAATGCGGTGCTGACCACTGAAAACGACGACCAGGCGCTGGTGCGCATGGTGCAAAAGGGTACAGAGGCAGCGCAGGCAGCCATCGAGATGGCGAATTTGCTGAAGGCTCTCAAGTAAGTGGCCAGCAGCAAGTCCCCGCGGCGACGTGCCCGCGAGTTTGTCATCCAGGGCCTTTATCAATGGCAGGTCGGCGATCAGGATGAAGCCGCGATTCAGGTACAGGCCGAAGGCGTGGCCGGCTTCGACAAGGCCGACCTCCCGCTCTATGCCACCTTGCTCGCCGAAACGCGGCAGCAGGCCGAGTCGCTCAAGTCCGACCTGACACCGCATATCGACCGCAGCTGGGATGAAGTCTCGCCGATCGAGCGCTGCATCCTGCTGCTCGGTGCTTGCGAACTCAAGCTGCACCCGGAAACGCCCTATCGCGTAATCATCAACGAAGCCATCGAACTGGCCAAGACCTTCGGCGGCACCGACGGCCACAAGTTTGTCAATGGCGTGCTGGACAAGCTGGCGGTGGGGCTGCGGGCCGCGGAGATTCGAAAGCCATAGGGTCTGCTGACGATCATGCGACGGTGGCGCCGGGATCAAATTGGGATGCGATGCAAGGCGCGGCGACGCCGCGATATTCATATCTCGCCAGGAGCCGCAACGCCGCAGCGCGCCCACTCCGCCGCCGCAAGCGGCGGCGGGCGTGCGCTTGCCCGGGAACGAACGCAACGGTTTCTCCGTTGCGTTGGTGACCCGGCCCTTCGGGTTGAGGCCAGACCCGGCGTCTGCGGCGTTATCGGACTTGGCAAGGGATTACCCTTGCCGGCATCCTCCGCCTTGCATCCATCCGCGTCTGGCCTCAACGCCATCCGCCACATGATCGTCAGCAGACCCTAGTTCCGTGCCATCGGAATTTGAACTCATCGCGCGCTATTTCACGCGCGGCACTTCCCACACCCTGCTCGGTGTTGGCGACGACGGCGCGCTGATCGCGCCGACACCCGGCCAGGAGTTGGTCGTCTCCACCGACATGCTGGTCGAGGGCACGCATTTCCTGGCCGATGCCGACGCGGAGGCGCTGGGCTGGAAATGTTTGGCCGTGAATATTTCTGACATGGCGGCGATGGGCGCAAAGCCGCGCTGGGCGACGCTCGGCATCACCGTGCCACAAGCGCCGACTTTTGAATGGCTCGATGATTTCGCCCGAGGTTTTTTTGCCTGTGCCGCCGAGTTTGGCGTCGACCTGATCGGCGGCGACACCACGCGCGGGCCGCGCGCCTTCTGCGTCACGATCCTCGGCGAAGTCGCGGCAGGGCGCGCCGTGCACCGCTCGGGCGCCAAGGTCGGCGATTCGATCTGGATTTCGGGCCGGCCGGGCCGCGCAGCGCTCGGCCTGGCGCATTTGCAGGGGCGCCTTCAACTACCCGAGTCGCGGCTTACGGATTGCCTCGCCGCACTGCACCGCCCGCAGCCGAGAGTCGCGCTGGGGCTGGCCTTGTCGGGGCTGGCAACGGCCGCGATCGATGTTTCCGACGGAGTGCTGGCCGATCTTGGCCACATCCTCGACCAGTCGGCGGCGGCCGCCCTCCTGCACATCCCCGGACTGCCCGCCGCGGGGCTGGAGCGCGACTGCCTGCTGGCCGGCGGCGACGACTACGAACTGCTGTTTACCGCCGCGGCGGCGGCCGACGCCAAGGTCGACGCCCTGGCGATCCGGCTCGCCTTGCCGCTGACCCGCATCGGCGAAATCATCGCCGGTTCGCCGGGGCAACTGGTCCTCCGCGATGCCAATGGCGAAGACATCACACCCGCACTCCGCGGCTTCGATCACTTTATTTCCCCGGCCCGCGCCGGGGATGCCGTCCCGCGGTAGTACGGATGATGGCCAGACTACCCCCACCATCGCTGAACTTCCTGTTCCACCACCCGGCGCATTTCATCGCCTGCGGCATGGGCAGCGGCCTCTCGCCGTTTGCCCCGGGGACGGCAGGCACCGCCTTTGCTTGGCTCACCTATCCGCTGCTGCGCGCTTATCTGGCGAGCGATCTGGCACTGGCGATCTTCCTGCTGCTGGCCTTCGGCGTGGGCGTCAGGGCCTGCCAGATCACCGGCCGCGCACTGGGCGTGATCGATCACGGCGCCATCGTCTGGGACGAAATCGTGCCATTCTGGGCGGTGCTGATGTTCACGCCCCCCGAGCTGCTGTGGCAACTCGCAGCCTTCCTCTGGTTCCGTTTTTACGACATTGCCAAGCCGGAACCGGCTCGATACTTCGATATGCGGATCAAGAACGGCTTCGGCGTGATGATGGATGACCTCGTCGCCGCCGGCTACACAGTGTTGACCATCGCTGTATTCAAGGCGTTTCTTCCATTCTGATGGATACGGATCTCGCCGAACTCTCGCAAGCCATAGGTGCGGCGTGTCTCCAGCACCGACTTTTGCTTGCCACCGCCGAATCCTGCACCGGGGGCTGGGTCTCGCAAGTAATCACTCACACAGCAGGAAGTTCGTCATGGTTCGATCGCGGTTTCGTGACCTATTCCAACGAAGCGAAAATCGAGATGCTCGGTGTGCCGCCGGAAACCCTGCAAGCATTCGGCGCGGTGAGCGCGCAAACCGCGGCGGAAATGGCCGTCGGCGCCCTGAAAAACTCCAATGCCATGTTTTCATTGGCTATCACGGGAATCGCCGGGCCCGCGGGTGGCTCACCTGGTAAGCCAGTGGGGACCGTATGCTTTGCCTGGTGTCGGCTCGGCGAGTTGGCCGCCACGGAAACCGCCGTATTTGCCGGCGACCGTGAGGCCATCCGCCGCCAGGCGGCAATTCACGCCCTGCATGGATTGTTGCTCCGACTCGATGCCGCATAAGAAACTGGAGAGCGCAAAAACTGTGCCATCCATGCCATAATCGAATCATTCACAAGGACGCAAAAAATGGACGAGAACAAAAGCAAGGCACTCCAGGCCGCCCTGGCCCAGATCGAAAAGCAATTCGGCAAGGGCTCCATCATGAAAATGGGCGAAGGACTGGCGATCGACGATATCCAGACGGTTTCCACCGGCTCGCTGGGGCTCGATATTGCCCTGGGCATAGGTGGTCTCCCACGCGGCCGGGTGGTAGAGGTGTACGGACCGGAGTCTTCCGGCAAGACGACGCTGTGCCTGCACATCGTCGCCGAGATCCAGAAGGCCGGCGGCACCGCCGCCTATATTGACGCCGAAAACGCGCTGGATCCGGCTTACGCCGCCAAGCTCGGCGTCTATGTCCCCGACCTGCTGATTTCGCAACCCGACACCGGCGAGCAGGGCCTCGAAATCTGCGACATGCTGGTGCGCTCGGGCGGCGTTGACTGCATCGTCATCGATTCCGTCGCCGCGCTGACGCCGCGCGCAGAAATCGAAGGCGAGATGGGCGACCAGCTGCCCGGCCTGCAGGCGCGGCTGATGTCGCAGGCCCTGCGCAAGCTGACGGCGAACATCAAGCGAACCAATACGCTGGTGATTTTCATCAACCAGATCCGCATGAAGATCGGCGTCATGTTCGGCAACCCGGAGACCACCACCGGCGGCAATGCGCTGAAGTTCTACGCCTCGGTGCGCATGGACATCCGCCGCACCGGCGCCATCAAGAAGGGCGACGAGGTGATCGGCAACGAGACCAAGGTCAAGGTAGTCAAGAACAAGGTGGCGCCGCCATTCCGCGAGGCACATTTCGACATCCTCTATGGCGAAGGCATTTCGCGCCAAGGCGAAATCGTCGAACTCGGCGTCGAGCACAAGATCGTCGAGAAATCCGGCGCGTGGTACGCCTACAAGGGCGAGAAGATCGGCCAGGGCAAGGACAACGCGCGCGAATTCCTGCGCGAGCATGCCGATATTGCCGTGGAAATCGAGAACCGGGTGCGTGAAGCGGTCGGGGTCGCGACTCTCGGTACCGCCGATACGACGAAGGCAAGCTAGGCAGGGTATGCCTGCCGCCGGGGACAGCTATATTGTCGAACAGCGTTCGCCGCGATTGTTGCGGTAGTCATCATGACAAATGAACTGCGCCAGCAGGCGATAAAGCTGCTGGCGCGGCGCGAACACACCCGCGCCGAACTGGCGCGCAAGCTGGCGGGCCTTGGCACGCAGGAGGAAATCGACGCAGTGCTGGCCGACATGGAGGCCTCGCAATTGCAGTCCGACAACCGCACGGCGGAAAATTACCTGCGCAGCAATGCCTCGCGCCTAGGCGTCTCGCGCCTGCGCCACACACTGAAAACCCGCGGCGTGGCGCCGGAACTGATCGAGGAACAACTGGCGCAGTCCGACCTGCCCGACGAAATCGAGCGTGCCCGCGCCGCCTGGACCCGAAAGTTTTCCGCCGCACCCGCCAATCCCAAGGAATGGGCGCGCCAAGCGCGCTTCCTGCAAAGTCGGGGATTTTCCGGCGATATTGTCCGCCGCGTGCTCAAGCAAGCGCTGGAGGCGCAAGACGAATGAGGAACGACACCCCCAACCAGCTTCCCCTCGGCTACGACAACGAAGAAGCGGTGCAGGCGCAAATCGTTGCGACCCCGGCTGCGACTCCGACCGCCACCCTCTCTGCGCACAATCTGCGGAAGAAATACAAGTCGCGAACGGTGGTGACCGACGTATCCTTCGAGGTGGCCGCGGGCGAAGTGGTGGGTCTTTTGGGCCCCAACGGCGCCGGCAAGACGACCTGCTTTTACATGATCGTCGGGCTGGTGGCGGCCGATGGCGGCGAGATTCGCATCGAGAGCGGCAACGAGCACCGGCGCCTGACCCACATGCCGATCCATCGCCGCGCCAAACTGGGCTTATCCTATCTGCCGCAGGAAAACTCGGTATTCCGCAAGCTTACGGTGTCGGAAAACATACGTGCCGTGCTGGAACTCCAGGATCTGGATGAGGGCGCCATTGCAGAGCGGGAGGAAATCCTGCTGCAGGAACTGCACATCACCCACATCCGCAAGAATCTCGCGGCCTCGCTATCCGGCGGCGAACGCCGCCGGGTCGAAATCGCCCGTGCCCTTGCGACGCGTCCGCGCTTCATCCTGCTCGACGAACCCTTCGCCGGCGTCGACCCGATTGCCGTGCTCGACATCCAGAAGATCATCCGCTTTCTCAAGGAAAGCGGCATCGGCGTGCTGATTACCGACCACAACGTACGCGAAACCCTGGGCATCTGCGATCACGCCACGATCATCAACGAGGGTGAAGTACTTGCCGCTGGACACCCTTCAGAGATAGTCGATAATGAAAGTGTGCGCCGGGTCTATCTCGGCGAACACTTCAGAATGTAGGCAAAAGAACAAGAAGCTATGAGGCAAGGACTCCAGCTCAGGCTCTCGCAGCATCTGGCACTGACACCCCAGCTGCAGCAGTCGATCAGGCTGTTGCAGCTGTCGACGCTGGAACTGAACGCCGAGATCGATCAGGCACTGCAGGAGAACCCGCTGCTGGAAAGGGATGAGCCCGGCGATGTGGCCACCTTCAGCCTTGGCTCGGCAAGCGATGCGCTGGCGACGCCTCAAACCGTCACGCCGCCGGAAAGCGACGAACGCCAGGAGCCGCGGGGGGGCGATGACGAAGGCTGGGGCATGGACTTCTCAGGCAGCCACGGCCAGCGCGATCCCAACGATGACGAACTCGACAGCGGCGAATCCCAGGCCGCCTCGACCTCACTGCGCGAGCACCTTGGGGCGCAGGTGGCGATGACACAGTTGCCGGATCGCGAGCGCGCCCTGGTCGGTTTCCTGATCGAAGCCCTGAATGAAGACGGCTACCTGACGCAACCGCTGGAGGAACTGGTCGACCTGCTGGTCACCGAGGACGACGAATTGCGCGAGATGCTGCTCGAAGAACTCGCGATAGCCTTGCGCCATTTGCAGAATCTCGATCCGCCGGGAATTGGCGCGCGCAGCGCAAAGGAATGCCTGTCCCTGCAGCTCGAATGTCTGCCGCCCTCGGCCACCCGCAAACTGGCGCTGGCCATTGTCGACGAACATCTCGAGCATCTTGCCGCCCGCGACTTTACCCGCATCAAGAAATCGCTCGGCTGCGACGACGACCAACTGCGCCCGGCGCAAGACCTGATCCGCTCGCTCAATCCGCGCCCCGGAGCGCAATTTGCTCCGATCGACACGCGCTATGTCATACCGGACGTGGCGGTGAAAAAGCAGCAGGGGCGATGGGTAGTCAGCCTTAACCGGGAAGCCATGCCACGCCTGCGGATCAACCGGCTCTACGCCGAAATCCTGCACCGCCACCGCGGCGGCAACAGTTCTTCGGCCGGACTGGCCAGCCAGTTGCAGGAAGCCAAGTGGCTCATCAAGAACGTACAACAGCGATTCGACACCATCCTGCGCGTTTCGCAGGCCATCGTCGACCGCCAGCGGGCCTTCTTCGACCACGGCGAAGTGGCGATGCGGCCTCTGACCCTGCGCGAAATTGCGGAAACGGTCAAGCTTCACGAGTCGACGATTTCGCGCGTGACGACGCAAAAATATCTGGCGAGTCCGCGCGGCATCTACGAACTCAAATACTTTTTTGGCAGCCACGTCGCCACCGATACCGGCGGCGCGGCCTCCTCAACCGCGATTCGGGCGCTGATCAAGCAATTGGTCGGTGCCGAGGACGGCAAGAAGCCGCTCTCGGACGCCCGGCTTGCGGAAATCCTCGGCGAGCAGGGCATCGTCGTGGCACGTCGCACCGTAGCGAAGTACCGCGAACTGCTCGGCATCCCGCCGGTTAGCCTCAGGAAAGCTCTCTGAGAACACTTCTGACAAGGAGACATCATGAATCTCAACATCACTGGACACCACATTGAAGTTACCC
Source organism: Betaproteobacteria bacterium (assembly GCA_012026675.1). Taxonomy (GTDB): domain Bacteria; phylum Pseudomonadota; class Gammaproteobacteria; order Burkholderiales; family Rhodocyclaceae; genus Sulfuritalea. The sequence continues at coordinate 14,145 of VEPA01000156.1, forward strand.
CTGCCATTCGTGACTATGTCACGGGCAAACTTGATCGCGTGCTGCGGCACTTTGATCAGGTGACCAGTTCGCACGTCATCCTGTCGGTTGAAAAACTGCAACAGAAGGCCGAAGTCACGCTTCACGTCAAGGGCAAGGACATTTTCGCCGACGCCATCGACGGCGACCTCTACGCCGCCATCGACCTGGTCGCCGACAAACTCGACCGTCAGGTGGTCAAGCACAAGGAAAAAGTGTCCAACCATAATCACGACAACAAGCGTCAGGCGGCCGAATAGGAGCCGACGGCAAGCGCGGAGCCCATCGGCAGCGGCCGTGCGTTAGCGTTATACTGCGCGCCGCCGCAAGCTCCGCCCATTTGCCGCCCATTTGCCCAAAGCCCCAGCATGAACCAGATCGCCAGCCTGCTGCCACTCACCAACGTGGTTGCCAACCTCGACGCCAGCAGCAAGAAGCGCGTATTCGAGCAGGCCGGCATCCTTTTCGAAAACCAACAGAGCGTCGCCCGCAGCACGGTCTACGATGCCTTGTTTGCACGGGAAAAGCTGGGGTCTACAGGGCTCGGCCAGGGTATCGCGATTCCCCATGGACGCATCAAGGGGCTCAAGAGTCCGGTCGGCGCCTTTGTCCGCCTTGCATCGCCGGTGCAGTTCGACGCGCCCGACGGCAAGCCGGTCGGACTGATATTCGTCCTTCTGGTACCGGAAGCAGCCAACGAGCACCATCTGCAATTGCTCTCCGAACTGGCGCAGATGTTCTCCGACAAGGCCTTCCGCGACCAGCTCGCCGCCGCTCCCGACGCCGTGGCGCTGCATGGCCTGTTTGCCAATTGGCACGCCAGCTAGTCGTTTCCCAACTGTTCGAGCGCAACCGGGAGCGGCTCCAGCTCTCGTGGGTCAGCGGTCCCATGACGCGAGCGATCTGCACCACGGAACACGTGGTGTCGCCTGCCGACCTGATCGGTCACCTCAACCTGATGCATCCGGAGCGCCTGCAGGTCATCGGCACGCCGGAAGTTGCCTGGTGGGCCCGCCACGCGCCGGAAAAAGTCGCGCATCACATGCAGGAAATCTACAACGCCCAGCCACCGGCAATCATCGTTGCCGACGACTGTCCCATCGTCAATGACGTACTCAAGGGTTGCGAGGCCTCGGGTACGCCGCTGCTGAAAACCCCGATGTCATCGGCTTTCGTCATCGACACCCTGCGCTACTTCGTATCGCGGCAACTGGCTGAAACCGGGACGCTCCACGGGGTCTTCATGGATGTCCTGGGCATGGGCGTGCTGATCACCGGCGACTCGGGCGTTGGCAAGAGCGAACTCGGTCTCGAACTGATTTCGCGCGGCCACGGACTGGTCGCCGACGACGTGGTCGATGTCTCGCGCATTGGCTCGGACACCCTGGAGGGGCGCTGCCCGGAGCTGCTGAAGGACTTCCTCGAGGTGCGCGGGCTAGGGCTGCTCAACATCCGCACGGTATTCGGCGAAACCGCCTGCCGGCGCAAGATGCGACGCAAGCTCATCGTGCACCTGCAAAAGCCGACCCCGGGCGTGCCCGACGCCGCCCGCCTTCCGCTCGCCGCCCAGAACGAAACCATCCTCGGCGTGCCGATCCGGCGCGTCACGATACCGGTCGCCGCCGGCCGCAATCTCGCCGTCTTGCTGGAAGCCGCTGTGCGCGCCACGGTGCTTAAATTGCGCGGCGTCGACAGCATGCAGGAGTTCGTCGATCGGCAGGAAGCCGCCCTTAGAGCCGACAACGACAGCGACGCTGTCAACTAAGGCCGGCCCTTTGCGTTAAGGGGGAACGGCACAAAGATTCATTTTCGCCGCCCATATACCCAGGAGACTCACCATGAACAAACTGATCACCGTTGCCCTGTCCGCCCTTTTCGCCACCGGCGTGGCGCTGGCGCAAGCCCCCGCGCCGGCCAAACCTGCCGCAGCCGCCCCTGCCGCCGCGCCCGCCGCTGCTCCGGCCAAGGCAGCGCCCGCCGCTGCTCCCGCCAAGGCTGCAGAACCGGCAAAGCCAGCCGAAGCCGCGAAGCCTGCCACCGCAGCTGCCGCCAGCGACTGCGAAGCCAAGGCCGTGAGCAAGGACGGCAAGCCCCTGCATGGTGCCGCCAAGGCCGCGTCGATCAAGAAGTGCGAGGGCGCCGGCAAGCCTGCCGAAGCCAAGATGGCGTCCGGTTGCGCGGAAAAGGCCGTGGGCAAGGACGGCAAGCCGCTGGCCGGCGCGGCCAAGTCCACCTTCATGAAGAAATGCGAAGCGGACGCCAAGGCGGCCAAGTAAGAAAGTTGTCGTCTCACAAAAAAGCCGGCCCGAGGGCCGGCTTTTTTGTGGCCGCTCCCCTCGCACCGGTTTTTGCAAGCGGCATGCCCGGACAGGTATTGTCCTTACGCAATCAACTCCTTGGAGTCGTCGCGAATTTCGCCCCAAGCCTTGGCGATCACATAAACCGCCGATTTCAGGAAGAGCAATGCGATCACGCCGCCGATGATCAAGTCCGGCCACATCGATCCGGTCATCGCAACCCCGACACCGGCCGCAATTACTCCAACGTTGGCAACGATGTCGTTGCGCGAGCATAGCCAGACCGATTCCATGTTGAGATCATCGCTGCGATGCCGGGTAAGCAGGTAAAGACAGCTTGCATTGCACGCCAGGGCGGCGAGTCCAAAGCCACCAATCATTTCCGCGACAGGAACGACAGGCGACAGAACCTTGCCGATGAGCGCCGCAATCACGGCAACCCCGAAGCCAAACATGATGAGGCCCTTGAACATCGCGACACCGGCGCGCCACCGATCGCTCCGCACAAGCACATAAAGACTAACCGCATAAACCAGTGCATCGCCGAGACTATCCAGCGAATCGGCCATTAGCGATGTCGAGGCTGCGACCAGACCGGCGGAAAATTCCACCACAATCAGGACCAGGTTGATCGCCAGAACAACGCGCAGGGTTTTTCCCTGGCGCTTGCGCAATGCGTCAAGCGCGCAGGCCTTGTGGTGACAACAGTTGCCCACTGCCTGCTCCTTCCAATTTGACGATCATAGTTAAAACCCCCAGGCCACATCAAGGTCAACCATACTTTGGCGGCTTTCCATCCTGGCAAGAGACGACTTGCGGATCGACGAGCTGGCGTTACGGTAACTTTTTCTTGCAGGGGAATGACTTCTTCAGCGCATCCGCGACCAGGACATCGGCTGGTTCGGCCCATCGCGTTGGGTTCGCATTCAGGAACTGGGCGACGATTGCGGACAGTTGTCTGACGGTCGAGTTATCGGGAGGACAAACGGAAATTTCGTCATAGACGTCGGCCACCCCAGCTACATAACCCATGAAATTCCCCGCGATCAAATTACTGACTGAAGGATCCTTGCTTTCGTATTTTTCCCACTCCCGCATATCCTTGACAAGATCGTTCCCATCGAAGAAGCCCGCCTGAGCGTTCATTGCGGTACAGAGCAGTCCCGCGACCACGAGCTTCTTGAACATTCGCATCTCCCCCTGAAGGTGAGTTCTCAAGATATATGTATTCCGACTGTCGATTCTAGTCTGCGTCAAGGGGCCACAGGGCAGTTGATCTCGGACTTCCACTTACGCAGGCTATCGCGGAGGGTGATCGGAAAGCTATACTTGACACTTTGGCCAAGCCTATTGGTCACCGAATTCAAAGAGACTTCCGAGTTCATAATGGCACTCCGAAATGTCGCAATGTTCAATAAATTGGATCCCATTTCACAATGAATACTAATGAGGCGGTTCGTCCACGGCGCTTTGCAATAAAGCGGAGAGGGGAAATAACCTGGTTGGGGCGAAGTGAGCCATGCCTGATCTTCAACATTAGCCGTACAGGCATGTTCATTATCTGCAACTATGACTGGCTGGCTGAGGGAACGATGGTCGACGTGAGCCTGGAACTTGAGCCTGGGTCAAAATTCGCTTGCAAGTTGGAAATACGGTATGCCGATGACGGGTGTTGTGGTGGGCTGATCGTCGACGTCGATCCTGAGTCCAGGATCCGTTTGGACAAATTTATAGTCGCCAATTTCTCGCAACAGGAAAACCTTCCAGAGAGGCGCAAGACGCGCTAAAGGAAAATCCGCCCGAGTCCAAGTGTTCAACGTAGCAAAAGCACAAGGCCCCGCAAGGGTTAAACCTGCAGGGGCCTTGGATATTACTGGTGGCAAGGGACAAGCAACCCTTTACGCTTACGGCTAGCGTAAAGGGGTCCAGCCTTCCTCCAATAATGTAATGGCTAGTTGTAGCCTAGAACGGCGATGCTATCGAGCTCGTCCATACTGTCTCCTCCGCTGGAGTTGTGCAGATAGCCTTGGCAAGCTATCGCCACTCCATTTGTATTGATTGGCTAGCTGATCTGAAGCTACTTTATCCCCAAGTGGACGGCCTTTGATCGAACCTACACAAATGGAAATAGGGGCGGTTTATGGATTTGCAGATCATTCGGCCAACTAGTCCTCTGAATTGGCCGACCCCTACAGTCCTCCAGCGAAGGACTTTCGGTCAAACGGTAACGCCTCACTGATGCCTTGCCGAACCGCCTGCCTTCCAAGGCCGACCCGCTCGCTCACTTCCCAGCGCAACCTGGCCCCAAGTGTGCGGCGCAGCAATTCCAGAAAAGACAAGGCCCCGCAAGTCGTGAAACCTGCGGGGCCCTGCTTTGATATTGGTGGCCAGAGAAGATGATGATCATATAGCCATTAAAAGAAATGTTAGATATTGGTAATTAGTGCACTGCACCTAAACACGGGGGGAGGTAGTTGATACAGTGAAGTCCTCCTCCTCCGATCCGCAACGGATTGGATTTAGCCTGATGCCTTTTTAAGGGTCTCAGGCTTTTTTCTGTGCGCGTCAACAGGCTCCGTCGTACCCACCTGCTTTCTCTTGCCACCCCTGCCGGTGACAACGGTGAGGATCTTCCCGGCTACCCAGTAGGTGCCCTTGTACGTCTTGCCTTCAAACTCGCAGGTGATCGGATGGCGAGGTGGAGGTTCTCGTTCCATGGAGCCATTATGGACGACAGCTCATCGGGACAGGGCAGGTAGATCTGTCATAACGCAGGGTCACGGCAACGGCCCGATCCGGGACAGCCATGAGGGTTTACAACTATATGAACTGTAGGCCAGGTTGCCTCCTAGCAATGCCATCACGATGCCAGCGGGAACGGCCCAGTGCAGCGGTGCCTCGCTGAAGAGAACCGCATAGGCGCCAATACCTAGGAGAAAGATCCCGAATACCGCCGAGAAGGCCCGCTCTATTTTGTTCACTTTAGAGACCTGGATGCATGAGGACGGTCTAGTAGCGAAGGTGACGGGATGGCGTGGTAGCGGCTTGTTCCATGGGTCCATTATGGACGACAGCGGATCAGGACAGGGCTGGCACCCTATACCGAGCGCACAATAAGAAAGCCCCTGCAAGTCGCTAAACCTCCAGGGGCTTCGGTATTACTGGTGGCCAGGGGCAGAATCGAACTGCCGACACACGGATTTTCAGTCCGTTGCTCTACCAACTGAGCTACCTAGCCAGAAAGGCCGCGAATTATAGGCGCTCGAATCTGCCTCGTCAAAGGGCTTTGGGTATATGCTGCGCCACCCATCCTGTCGCTGACGACTCGCTTACGGACAGCGTAAGGGCGGCGTAAGAGCCTCGGCGCAGAATGCCGCGCTGCATAAACAACAATTGTTACTTGAACAATCACTTCCATCCTCCGGAGGAAACCATGAAAGACGAAGATATTGTCGAACGGATTCAGAAGAATCCGAAATTCATGCAATTTGTAACCATGCGCAACAACTACTCGATCGTAATGTCGATTCTGATGATGATCGTGTATTTCGGCTACATCCTGCTGGTCGCGTTCAACAAGCAGTTCCTCGCGACCAAGATCAGCGCGGGCGCCGTGACATCCATCGGTATTCCGATGGGCGTCGGCGTCCTCGTATTCACCATCGTCATTACCGCAATCTATGTCCGCCGCGCGAACAGCGAGTTCGACGCCGCAAAGGACGAGATCGTGAAGGAGGCTTCCAAGTGATCAAGGCCAAACATATCCTCGGCGGCGCAGCCGCCCTGTTGCTGGCGGGCGCGGCCCTCGCAGCCGGCGCCGACCTCGGCCAGGCGCAGAAGCAGGCGACCAACTGGACCGCCATCGTGATGTTCGGCATTTTCGTCGGCATCACGCTCTGGATCACCAAGTGGGCGGCTGCCAAGACCAAGACCGCGGCCGACTTCTACACGGCCGGCGGCGGCATCACCGGCTTCCAGAACGGCCTAGCGATCGCCGGCGACTACATGTCGGCGGCTGCCTTCTTGGGTATTTCCGGCCTGGTGTTCGGTTCCGGCTTCGACGGCCTGATCTTCTCGATCGGCTGGCTGGTCGGCTGGCCCGTCATCACCTTCCTGATGGCGGAGCGCCTGCGCAACCTGGGCAAGTTTACCTTCGCCGACGTCGCTGGCTACCGCTTCGACGCGGGCCCCATCCGCACTTTCGCGGCCTGCGGTTCGCTGGTGGTGGTGGCCTTCTACCTGATCGCCCAGATGGTCGGCGCCGGCCAACTGATCAAGCTGCTGTTCGGCCTCGATTACATCATCGCGGTCTGCATGGTGGGTGCGATCATGATGATCTACGTGCTGTTCGGCGGCATGACGGCCACGACCTGGGTGCAGATCATCAAGGCCGTAATGCTGCTGACCGGCGCCACCTTCATGGCCTTCGCCGTGATGATGCAGTTCGGCTTCAGCCCCGAGGCGATGTTCAAGCGTGCCGTCGAAGTACATTCGAAGAAGGATGCCATCATGGGTCCGGGCGGACTGATCAACGATCCGGTGTCGGCGATTTCGGTCGGCATGGCGCTGATGTTCGGCACCGCCGGCCTGCCGCACATCCTGATGCGCTTCTTCACGGTGCCCAGCGCCAAGGAAGCCCGCAAGTCGGTGGGCTGGGCGACGACCTGGATCGGCTACTTCTACATCCTGACCTTCATCATCGGTTTCGGCGCCATCACCAACCTGATCCCCAACCCGGCGGATTACTTCGTCAATGGCGATGTCACCAAGGGCTTGAACGGTGGAGGCAACATGGCGGCGGTGCATCTGGCCAAGGCCGTGGGCGGCGACCTGTTCATGGGCTTCATCTCCGCCGTGGCCTTCGCCACGATCCTGGCGGTGGTGGCGGGTCTGACGCTGTCCGGCGCATCGGCGGTGTCGCATGCCCTGTACGCTTCGGAGTGGCGTCATGGCAACGTGGATTCGGCCACCGAACTGCGCGTGTCGAAGATCACGACCGTCTGCCTCGGCATCTTCGCCGTGCTGCTCGGCATCGTCTTCGAGAAGGAAAACGTCGCCTTCATGGTGATGCTGGCCTTCGCCGTGGCCTGCTCGGCCAACTTCCCGGTGCTGTTCATGTCCAGTATCTTATACACATCT
>VEPA01000097.1 GCA_012026675.1 Betaproteobacteria bacterium
ACGCCATGCATCCTTTCGGCCCGGTATCGGTTTATGGCGGCGTTCCTGCCGAATGCGAGCTCTTGGATGGTGGCTTTCTTGCAGCCAGGAAATCCAGATTAAGGGCCACCAGAGTTCAGTTCGACCCGCGCTTCGATTTTCATTTCTACGATATGGATTTTTGCCGCAGCGCTAGGAATAACGGCTTGCGGCTTGGCACTTGGCCAATCAGTCTCACCCATCAAAGTGGGGGAGCGTTCGGAAACCCGGACTGGAAGGAACAATATGGCCTGTATCAAGAAAAGTGGGAGTAGTAATCAAGTGAGCTACCAATGAAGCCGACGCCACTGCACTCGAATTACAACCCAGACATTCTGAGAATAATGCCTGGCAACCTCAGGCGTGTGGTCGAAATTGGCTGTAGCAGCGGTGCGCTGGCCAAAGCATATGCCCGCATAAACCCCAAGTGCATTTATACCGGGGTAGAAATCGATCCGGATTTCGCGGTAGTGGCCAAGGAGTTCTGCACGGAAGTGATCTGCGGAAATATCGAGAACTTTGCTGACGACCTGTTTCTGCGATTGTTTCCCTCCGATTGCTGGATTTTTGGCGATACGCTGGAGCACCTTTTTGACCCGTGGACTCTCTTGTCGCGAATTAAGCCGCAGCTTTCGCCGGACGCTCAAATCATCGCCTGTATTCCAAATGCGCAGCACTGGAGTGTTCAGGCCAATCTGATTTGCGGATTATTCAGATACGAGGACCAAGGCTTGATGGACCGCACGCACATTCGGTGGTTTACAAGAACAACCATAATCGAATTATTTGAGTCGACCGGCTACGAAATAATTGAGGGCTTTCCCCGGATATTCGATGAACCGGCAAGAGAATCCGTTCTTCCATCAATCAAAGCAATGGCACTCGCCATCGGCGCAGATCCCGACCAAGCGGTAGATGACTCCATACCGTTGCAATGGGTAGTTAAAGCAGTCCCAATTCAAGGGTAAAAAGGCACTCAATCATTCATTCTGGTGGCAACCAAGAGACAGGCGATTCCGCCCACCAGCAACAAGGCGCCGATTTGCCGGGGGGTGAGCACAGTTGCCGGAAAGAGTTGAATCCAGCGATTGGCCAGGGTTTCGACGCCCTTAAGTGCGCTGGGCCGGACCAGCACGATGATGCCGATGACCAAAACGGCGACGGCCAGCACCCACAACACTACCATGGCCGCCCGCACGCTTGGTCCACCAGGCAAGACCACCCAGAACAACAGGGGCTTTCCTGCGCCCAGCACGGCGAGTAGCATCAGGGCGCCGGCAACAATGGCAACTCCAAACAGGCGATGATGCCGGTAAATGAATCGCTCTACGCGTCGCGGACGCTCAAGCACCTCCTGCAGCCTGCCATTCAGCAGCCGGCCGCGCAGCGTGTCCGGTTTATCGGGCTGCCGGGCCGCCGCCAGAAGAAGACCGACCCCGGCAACGACCATGGTGCCGCCTGACAGGGCGAAAAACAGTCTGGCCAACTGCAAGGCAAACTCTTCCCAATAGGACGTGGGGCGCCTCGTCAGCGGGCTCCCCCCTTGACCGCAGCACCGAGTTGCCACATCGGCAGGAAAATCCCCAGCATGAGGATCAGCACAAGCACACCCATGGCGACCATTATGATGGGTTCCATGGTCTCGCTGAGTCGCTGGACTTCATATTCAACGTCTTCCTGATAGATGTCGGCCACCTTGGCCAGCATGCCGTCGATGTCGCCGGTATCCTCGCCGACCGAAATCATCTGCAATTCCAGCGGGGTAAAGATACTGGCCGCCTGGGCGACGCGCAACATGCTCTCGCCGCGCTCGACGCCTTCGCGCATGTGCAGGATGCGTTCTTCATAAAAGGCGTTATTGACAACCTTCGACACCAGGGTGAAGGCCTGCACCAGTGGCACGCCGCTCTTGCTTGCCGTGGACAGCGAGCGGCAAAAACGCGCCAGCGTGGCCTTTTGCAGGATGCCGCCGGCAATGGGGATCCGCAGCTTGAATTTGTCCCAGCTATAGCGGCCGGCCCGCGTGCCAACATACAGTTTGAAACCATAGAAAGCCCCGGCGATCGCAACGAGCACAAGCCACCAGTAATTCACCGCGAAGCTGGAGGTCTCGAGCAGGATAATCGTCATCAGCGGCAACTTGGCGCCAAACTTGTCGAAGAACGTGGCGAAAACGGGAATCACGAAGAGGGTCAGAATACCGACGGCAATGGCGATCGCGGTCAACACGAAGCTCGGATAGCGCAGGGCGCTCTTTATCTTCCGCTGCATTTGACTTTCGAACTCGATCTGGTCGAACAGGCGCCTGAATATTTCCTCGAGCGCGCCGGAGTTTTCCCCGACACGGACCATGGCAACGTAATACTCGTCGAAAAACTTCGGGTGGTGAGACAAGGCCGTGCTCAGGTCGGCGCCCTTTTCCAGGTCCGCGCGCACGCTGCGCAGTATGCGGATCATCGCCTTGTTTTCGGTCGATTTCTGGATGCCGGCGAGTGCCTGAATCATCGGCACGCCGGACTTGACCATGGTCGCCATCTGCCGGGTAAACAGCAGCAGATCGCGCAACTGAAGTGAACCGCGGTCGAGAATGGCACGCAACCACTCGGGGCCCTCCTGAGACCTGTCGCGCTGCACGTTGACGGTGATTGGCGATATACCGGCGCTGAGCAGCCATTCGGCAACGGCGTCCTGGTTGGGGGACTCGATCGTGCCTGTCATGATCTCGCCGCGCTTGGTGCGGCCCTTGTACTCGAAGACTTCCATGGCGCCTTGCCCTCTCGCAGAATCAGTAATCAGCCAATCCGACGACGCTCATGGCCTCGGTAATGGTGGTTTCGCCGCGGGCCACCAGGTTGAGTGCGTTTCGCTCGAGACTGTTGGTGCCGAGGGCTTTGCGCGCCGCCTCCTCGACCGCGACGGGGTCGCCATTGTGGATGATCGTGGACAGCACATTGTTCATTTCGAGCAATTCAAACACGCCGATGCGGCCGCTGAAGCCGGTGTTGTTGCAGCGCGAGCAACCCATGCCCTTGCGGAAATTCAACTTGGCGTGCTCGGCGCCATAGTGATGCGTGACCCAGGCCAATTCGTCAACGGAAGGCTGGTAAGGCTCGGCACAGTCGTTACAGATCACGCGCAGCAAGCGCTGCGAGACGACACCGAGCAGCGTCGATGCAATCAGGAAGCCCGGTATCCCCATGTCGAGCAGGCGGCCCGGCGTACTTGAGGCATCGTTGGTATGCAGCGTCGACAGCACCAGGTGACCAGTCATGGCAGCGCGGGCGGCAATCTGCGCGGTTTCCTGGTCGCGGATCTCGCCGACCAGCAGGATGTCGGGATCCTGTCGCAGGAAGGAGCGCAGCATGCGGGCAAAGGTGAGCTCGATCTTTTCATTCACCTGCACCTGGTTGATGCCGGCAATGCGGTATTCGACCGGATCCTCAACAGTCACGATCTTAACGTTGCGCTGGTTGAGTATTTCCAGGGCCCCATAAAGCGTGGTGGTCTTGCCGCTGCCGGTGGGTCCGGTCACCAGCACGATGCCGTGGGGCGACTGAATGAGTTTCCTGAACCTCGCCAGCATGTCTTCCGGCATGCCCGAGGTTTCCAGTTCGCGCAGGCCCTGGCTCTGGATCAGCAGGCGCATCACGGCCGATTCGCCGAACAGCGTGGGAATGGTCGACAGCCGGACGTCGACACGCTTGGTGCCGGTCCGGATCGAGATGCCGCCATCCTGCGGCAGGCGTTTCTCGGAGATGTCGAGACCGGCCATGAGTTTCAGCCTGACCATCAGGGCCGATGAGATCCGCAGGTCGGTTTGCACCTGCTCGTGAAGCTGGCCGTCGATGCGGAAACGCACCGTCAGTCGCCGTTCTTCCGGCTCGATATGAATGTCGGAGGCGCGCATCTGAACGGCCTCCTCGAACACGGTCTGCAGGAACTTGACGACGGGCGCATCGACATCGTCAATGGAAAATTGCAACTGGTTGAGGTCGACCACGCCGCTGTCGCGTTCGAGTTCGCGTTTCGCCTCATTGGCATATTCATCGAGCTGGTCTGTCTTGCGGTAGATGCGGTCGGCGGTTTTGCTGAACTGGTCGTTGGTGATTACGGCCACATACAAGGGCCGTCCAACTATTGCCGCCAGTTCGTCCTGGGCACGCAGATTGGAGGGATCGGCCAGCCCGACGAGGTAGGAATCGCCCCGGTCTTCGAGAACCAGGGCCTTGAACCGACGCGCCTGAACTTCGGTGAGAACCTGGACAACTTCAGGCACAACCTCAAAGCGGCGCAGATCGACAAAGGGAAAACCCTGCTGCTCGGCGATGACCCGCGCCATTTGCTCTTCGGTGACGTAATTGTTTTCGATCAGCACACGCCCCAGCATGCGTCCGGTGCGCTTTTGCTCCGCCAGGGCTTCGGCGAGCCGGGTCTGGGTCAAGTACCCGTGCTTGATCAGCGCGGTACCTAGCTGTTCTGTTTTTGCGATGACTGCCATCGGGAACTCCCCAGGTAGGTAGGTTGCAGCGGCGGCTGCGTTCACGCAGTTCTTGTTGCCCAAAGCCGCCCTGATTGCCAAGATTATTCAAATAATGAGGCGCGAAACAATCCTAAAGTATTTAACACCAATACTCAACTGCTAGCATTGCACGTCGACCAGACTGACACATTAAATCGATTTCCACATCTGCTCGAATATCCCCGCCGCACCCATGCTGGTGCCTACGAACATGATCACCATCCCGTACTTAAGCTTTCGCCGGCACAGCACGTGTCCTACTGAACAGCCAAAACCAGAATATGTGCCGCCACTTCTGGATTGGCGCGCGGCCGGATCATGATCTCCACGTCCTGATCGAGGGCGGTCAGAAACTCCATCAGCTTTTCGACGGAGAAGTTATCCAGCCGATAGTTTTTGAGCGCCGACACCTTGGGTTGCGGAATGCCAAGTAATGCTGCGATTTCTCGCTGTTTCAGCTTGCGACCCTTTAGCAATTCATTTACGGCAAGCGCAAGACGCGTTTTTGTCTGCCGTTCCGCGGCATCCGCGTAATCCAGGTCGGCAAAAACGTTCGTGGTGCCGCGAGTGATATCGCTCATGACTTTCCTCTGCTCTCATGATCCATCTGGGCGCGCTTGAGGCGCGCTGCTATCAATTTCACATCTTCTTGCGGTGTCTTGATTCCGGACTTCGATTTCTTCTGGAACGCGTGCAGGACATACACAACATCGACGAATCGCACCGTATAAACGGCACGGTAAGTATCGCCGCTGTGATCCTCGACAATCTCGAATATCCCGGCACCTTCACCCTTCCAATGCTTGGCGTGGGGATGCTTCGCGCCCAGCTGGGCCAACCCAAGCGCATAACCCATCTCGTTTTGCACCTCAACGGGGAACGCCTGATAGTCCTTTTTCGAAGAGGCCACCCAATGCAGAGGTTTTTCACGCGAAATACTGGGAGGAATTTGTCTCACGCAGAAAATATACCAAGTCTGGGATATCCAGTCAAATCGCCACGCTGAAAGACTTTACTGGCCGGCTTCCTGGCCGGTTGATTGATCTGCCGGCGCGGCTGGCGGAGTAACGAAGTACATGTCCATGGGCCCCTTGCCCTTGGCCTCCACCTTGCCGCGATATTCGCACTTGAAGTCGGCCCGGATCAGGTCGTAGGTATAGGCCGAAACATTGACTCGCCCTACTGCGCCCGAGCTTTCCATGCGCGAGGCGGTGTTGACCGTGTCGCCCCAGATGTCGAAGGTGTATTTGCGTTTGCCGACCACTCCCGAGACCACCGGGCCGGAATGGATACCGATGCGCAGGGACCACTTGAAGGCCGCCTCGCGGTTGCGTTTCTCCAGGTAGTCGGCCATGCGCAGACCGGCCCGCGCGCAGCGCTGCGCATGGTCGTCGCAGGGCTTGGGCAAACCGGCGGCGGCCATGAAGGCGTCGCCGATGGTCTTGATCTTTTCGACACCGAGTTCGTCGCAGATATCGTCGAAAGCGGCGAAGATTTCGTTGAGCTCCGCCACCATGCGGTCGGCGGGCATCGTGGCGGAGGCCTGTGTAAAGCCGCTGAAATCGGTGAACAGGATGGATACCGCGTCGTGACGGACCGGGCGGACCTTGCCGGTGGCCGAGAGTTCGGCGGCGACTTCAATCGGCAGGATGTTGTGCAGGAGCTCGCGGGCGCGCGATTTTTCCTGTTCGAGCTGTTGATTCTGTTGCTGCAGGGCATCGGCTGCGAACTTCAGCGCAAGCTGGTTATGCACTCGCACCATCATGATCGAGGGGCTGATCGGCTTGGTGATGTAATCGACGGCGCCCAATGCCAGGCCCTTTTCCTCGTTTTCGATCTCGGACATGGCGGTGACGAAAATCACCGGAATGTTGCGCCAGGCCGGATTGGCCTTGAGTTGCCGGCACACTTCGTAGCCGTCCATCTCCGGCATCATGATGTCGAGCAGGACCAGATCGGGAGGATGCGTCGTGACGATCTTGAGTGCCCGCGCGCCGCTGGGCGCCAGCTTGACGTTGTAGAGCCCCTCCAGCAGATCGCTCATCATCGAAAGGTTTTGCGGCGTGTCATCGACCACCAGAATCGTGGGTCGGGCGGTGACCGGCGCGGCGGCCACCGCAGCCACTGCGGCGGCTGCGGTCTCAGGCATCGGGCGCTGCCGGTGACGTGGTTCGCATGGCTTCCGGGAGCACGGTGAGGGCGGCCTCGCTGTCGAATCCGGCGACGGCTTCCTGCAACGCGGCAAAGTGGGCGGGGAAGGCGCTGGCAAGCAAATCGGCGTGGGTCTTGACCAGCCTCTCGGCATTGCCGTCCGCGCCCAGCAGCGACACCAGTTGCTGGCATACTTCATCGAGCTGCGCCGCCTTGTCGTGCTGCGGCGGTGGAGTCGGGAAGTCGAAGTCCGGCATCAGGAACGGCGAGTTCGTTGCGGCCACCTGGATCGCCGCGGGCGCCTGGTCGGCCGCGGCAGTTGCCGGTACGTCGGCTCCGGCCGGCAATAGACCCTTCCCCTTGGCCCCCGCCACGGCTTTCTGCAGTATGGATAGACCCAGTTCACTGTCGAACTGGTTGATGGCGGACTGCAGATCGGCAAAATGCTCGGGAAAGGCCGCCTTGAGCAAGGCCGCGTTGGCGCTGATCAGCCGTTCGGCATTGCCGTCCGCGGCAAGCAGTTCGTCCAGTTGCCGGCAGACCTCTGCCAGTTGCTTCGGGTCGACGTCCGTCGCGGCATTGGTGGCGACCTCTGCCGGCAACGCGTCGTTTATGGCATGTACTTGTGCCGTCAGCACGGTGTCCAGGGTATCGAGCAGGGCAGGCAGCCCGTCAGCACGGTCGGCCACCAGGGCCTCGTCGACAGCCCGTGCGGCGCTTTGCAACTGGGTCGATGCGATATTGCCAGCCAGACCCTTGAGGGTGTGCGCCAGTCGCCTGGCGGTCGTCTTGTCCTGAGCCTCGAGCGCCCGACGAATGTCGGTGACCGTACCGCCCTGGGAGTCGGCAAAGCCGCGCAACATGGTGATGTAGCGAGATGGCTTGCCGAGTACGCGGCGCAGGCCGGCCGCCTGGTCAAGTCCCGGGATGATGGGCAGCAACACATCTTCTTCGGGCGCTGGCGCCTTGCCGGTGGCGATGACCCCGCTGGCATCGAGCCTGGGCTTGATCCAGCGCAGCAGTACGCGGAACAGCATGTCCGGTTCGATCGGCTTTGGTATGAAATCCACCATGCCTGCTTCGAGGCACAGTTCCCGATCGCTCGACATCGCACTGGCCGTCATGGCGACCACGGGGATCGGTGATCCCGCTGTTTCGGCTACGATGTGGCGTGTCGATTCGACGCCATCCATCACCGGCATCTGCATGTCCATCAGAACGATGTCATATAGCTGCCGCTTGGCGACTGCCTCCTTGACCAGATCCCAGGCGATCTTGCCGTTCTCGGCGACATCGACCACGAAACCCGCGTCGTGGAGAATCTCGACGGCGACCTGCTGGTTGAGCAGGTTGTCTTCGGCGAGCAAAATCCGCGCGCCCTTGATGCCACCCAGAGACTCGATACCGACTTCCCCCGACTCATCCGCATCCCGCACCGGTGCCGTGCCGCTAATCAGCTCGAGCATGGCGTCGAACAGCCGTGTGGGCGCCACCGGCTTGTCCAGCACGATCTGAACGCCGGCTGCTTCGGCCTCAGTCGCGACACCTTCACGCCCGAAGGCAGTCAGCATGACCATCTTGGGGGGATGTGCGAGCGGCAGGCCGTTCAGATGCTGCGCCGTTGCGACGCCATCGAATCCCGGCATCTTCCAATCGAGCAGCACGACATCGAAGGGCTCCTCGCTGGCGTCAGCGGCGTGGACCATTTGTATCGCCTCTTCCCCGCTCGCGGCCGCGTCGACACGAAATTTCATGCCGGTCAGCATGTCACTCAACACCGCGCGCGCACCAGCCAGATCGTCGACGACCAGAATCCGGCGACCGGAAATGTCGACCTGAGGATGCAGTTCGATCTTGGCGGTACCCAGGGTGAGCCAGGCGGTGAACCAGAAGCTGGAGCCGCTACCCATGACGCTATCGACGCCGACTTCGCCGCCCATCTGTTTGGCGAGCGCCTTGGTAATCGACAGGCCGAGGCCGGTACCGCCGTATTTGCGCGTAGTCGAGGCGTCGGCCTGCTGGAAGTTCTGGAACAACTTGCCGATCTGTTCGGGCGTCAGGCCGATGCCGGTGTCGCGCACGGCGAAATAAAGCTGAACACGATCGCCATCGCGCTGCTTCACCTTGACCACCAGATCAACCTCACCCTGCTCGGTAAACTTGACCGCGTTGTTGGCATAGTTGATGAGCATCTGCGACAGTCGCAGATCGTCGCCGATCACGCGGGCCGGAACGTCCTGGGCCACGTCAAACAGCAGTTCGAGGCCCTTTTCGTGAGCCTTCCCGGAGACCAGGTTGCCGACCCGGGAAAGCATGTCCTCGAGGTTGAATTCATGGGGATCGAGCTCGAGCTTGCCGGCTTCTATCTTGGAAAGATCGAGGATGTCGTTGATGATGCCCAGCAGGTGCTGGCCGGATTGCTGCACCTTGATCAGATAATCACGCTGGCGATCATCGAGCTTGGTCTTGAGCGCGAGGTGGCTCATGCCGATGATCGCGTTCATCGGCGTGCGGATCTCGTGGCTCATGTTGGCAAGAAAGGCCGACTTGTAGGCCGTGGCCTCCTCGGCCTTCTTGCGAGCTTCGGCGGTTTCGTTGAGCGAGACCTCGAGGGCCTCGACCATGGCGGTGTTGTGAATGGCGATTGCGGCGTAGGAACAGAGGGCGCGGAACAGGATTTTTTCGGGTTCGCGGTAGCGCCCGGGCGCGGCCGCCTGAACGCACATGACGCCGAGCAACTTGCCGCCGACCACGAGCGGCGCGAACATGCTGCTGGGCAGCTTGCTTGTAACGGCCTTGTCGGCTGGCTTTGCGGTTTGGCCACCCCCGGCTTCGAGAAAGTCGCGGTCGCGCGCGATCAACTCCCGGCGTTCGCGGATAGCACGGGCAATATAGCTATTCGGATCGGTGCGGTCCACGGTATCCGGCAACTTCGACACGCCGGAACCGGTGTGGAAGACGCAGTTGAGCCGGGCACCGGTCGCGTCAAGCAGGTAGACGGAGAGAGCGCCGACGGCGAGGCTGGTGTTGTGGCTCTCGATCAGATAGCGCTGCAGTACGTCGAATACCTCTTTGCGTTCCAGGCTGGCGGTGAGTTCGCGGCCGACCTCGCTGAGGGTTTCGACCAGCAGGCGGGTATCGTCCAGCGACTTCTTGTTTTCCTCGACGCTTTTGTTGAGCAGGACTTCGCCCTGTCTGAGGGTCTCGACCAGGCTTGCGTGAGCCTGTACCTCGGCTCTCTTTTCCTGCTCCAGGCGATCACTAAGGGCAATGGCGATGACTACCATGCTGAGGGCCGCGCCGAATTGCATGGCGTTGCCGTTAAGGTAGTTTCCTGGTTCCTGCAGTATCTTCAGACCTATGTTGAACTGCACCGGGTTGCTGGTGATCAGGTATTGTGAAAACAGTGAAAGAATCCCACGATCCAACAGCATGACGCCGATGGCGCCGACGACGACGGCAACAAGGAAAATATGGGCCGCGCGCACCCCGTGCAATGAGCGGAGAACGACCACGCCGAGAGCCAGCATGCCCGCAAGGTAGATCGCCGGTGCGATGACCGCAGTGAAGATCTGTGGGGCGACCACCAGCAAGACCAGAGACAACAGGTAGAAACCCGCCACGAACTTCAGCGCTCGATAGAGCTTCGGCGTCTGGTGCTCGAGATCCAGCAGTTGCCGCAGAAACAGAAACAGGGTGGCGGCGCTGAGTGCCAGTCCGGCGTGCGGTGCGATTTCGACCCACTTCGGCGGATTGGCCCCGAAGATTTGTTTGAGCAGGCCATCACTGTCGAAAGCAAAAGTGAACGCCACGCTGGCGAGATGGGCGACAAAGAACAGATAGATCGGGTCGCGCCGAAGGACGGCGAAGAACAGGAGGTGGAACAGGATCATCGCCGCGACCATACCGAAATACCAAGCCTCGCGAAGACTATTCTTGCGTTCCCGCGCATCGAAGACCTCCGACGCCCAAAGCCGCGTAGGCACGGTCAACGACGAGGCACCCTCCAGGCGCAAAAAATACACCTGTTCGGCATGCGGCGTTACGACGACACGAAATATGGAGCTTTGCTTCGAAGCAGCCGAATTGGGAATGGCGACGTCTGCGACCGCAGGTCCGACCGTGGCGGCAACGCGGGGGGCCTTGCCGTCCTTGCCGTCCTTGGGGGCCGGGACATCGAGGGGCCGCCGGGGCGCGGCTTGAAAAAACTGGACACTGCGAAGGTGAGGATTGGCAATTTCCAGCACCTTCGCCTGCGCACGATCGCCGTCGTTGCGTAAAGTCAGGCGGAACCACCAGACCGAGCCAGTGTCGCCAAAATTAATGACGTCGTCCCGACTGTCGTTGGGCTTGAAGAGTTGCGCCAGACGCGCACTCTGCACGTCTGCCACGCTGAGTTCACGGCTGGTGTCGTGCAGTACTTCGATGTATTCCGCCAATGAAACCGGCGCCTGACCGACTTGGACGACGTCCATGCCCTTGGTTTCCGCCAGGGCACCGGGGCCGAAAAGCTGGGCGCCGCACAACAGCAACGCCACCAGCAGAGAAAATAGTCCGCAGCATTTTTCGGAGAGTTTCGAGTCGGTACGCATGGTGTCTCTTGCCTCGCGGGGACTGTTGCTGGAAGGTGATGCGCTGGCTTCGCGCGAGAATTTTCCCTGTGTATTCGTTTCTCGCAATTCAGCGCGTGATTATATGCCGAGTCTTTTTGCCGGCGACATTCTGGATGGATTCTCCGTAAAACATGCCGGAGGATGATTTCAGGGAGGGGTTCCCTGCATAATGGCGGTCAGGATAGGGTTTGTTCGCAGACCGCCACGGACACGAACAAGCCGCATACAGGGAGACCGTGATGTCTGAAGCAGCAGCAGCGGCCCAGCGCGCCACCATTCTGGTGGTGGATGACTCGCCGCAGAACCTGTCGTTGATGAGCGGCTTGCTGGAGGACTTGTACACGGTCAAGCTGGCCCCCAGCGGCGCGCGCGCCTTGAAGATCGCCGCCGCCAACCCACTGGACCTGATTTTGCTCGACATCATGATGCCGGAAATGGATGGCTACGATGTCTGCCGCTTGCTGAAGGAGAATCCGGATACTAGGCATATCCCCGTGATTTTCCTGACCGCCATGGACGGCATGGCGGATGAGGAAAAGGGACTCCTCGCGGGTGCGGTGGACTACATCACCAAACCGATCAGCCCGCCCATCCTGCTCGCTCGGGTGCGCAATCAACTGGCATTAAAGGAAGCGATAGACCAGTTGCGCCAACAGACCCAGCTTCTTGAACAGGAGAAGCTGCGGTCGCGCGAGCTCCTGCTTAAGCTCAAGCAGGCGAGCGACAAATTGCTCGAGCATAACCGCTTGCTCAAGCAGGAGAACGTGCAGGCAATGCAGACCATGCAGGCGGCTGCCCAGAAAGCCCAAACGCCTGCGGAAGCAGTCCAGACGCCGGCCGGCGGCATGGAGCAGCGGACGCTGGGACGCTACCACATAGAACGGGAGCTCGGCAGGGGCGCGATGGGCACCGTTTATCTTGGTACCGATCCGAAGATCGGGCGTGTGGTGGCGATCAAGACCATGTCGCTACCCGTGAATGTCAGCGCCGACAAGCTGGAGGAAATCAAGGAGCGCTTTTTCCGTGAAGCGGAGAGCGCGGGACGTCTGACGCACCCCAACATCGTCGCCATTTACGACGTCGGGGAACAGCACGATCTTGCTTACATCGCCATGGAGTTCCTGCATGGGCAGGACCTGGCGCTCTATGCCAGGCCGGATCATCTGCTGCCGCTGGAGAAGGTGCTGTCAATCGGCGAACGTGTCGCCCTGGCCCTCGCCTACGCCCACGAACATAACGTGGTTCACCGCGACATCAAGCCTGCCAACGTGGTCTATGAAGCGGATTCGGACAGCGTGAAGGTGACGGACTTCGGCATCGCGAGCATCACCGACTCACTCAAAACCGATAGCGGCATTGTGCTTGGCACGCCATCCTACATGTCCCCCGAACAGGTCGCCGGAAGCATCATCGACGGCCGCTCGGATCTGTATTCGCTCGGCGTGATGATTTACGCGCTGGTGACCGGGCGCCTGCCCTTCCAGGGCGAGACGCTGGCTCAGCTCATGCTCAACATTGCTCACGAGCCGTACCCGGATATTCGTACCTACAATGCCGAGTTCCCCGACTGCGTGGCTGCCCTGCTCAATACTGCCTTGGCCAAGGATCCGGCGCAGCGCTATCAACGTGGTGAACTGATGGCCAAGGCATTGAACCTGTGCCGGCGCAGCCTGATGGTGTTCACCAAGTAAGGCTGAGCCAGTTTTCTTCGGCTCGTCAAGCCTGTTTTGCCGCCCTTTTCAGGCAGGCTTGCCGGAACGGCCGAGCGAAATCAACGCATCGCGCACCACGGGCTTGAGCTTCGCCTCGTCGGCGGTGCCGAGGGTCTTCAGGATCTCCACGCGCATGCGCGGCTCCCAGGTATTCTTCAGGTGCTTGGCGACATCGGCCACGGCCTGCACCGAGTCCGGCATGGCTTCGAAGAAGCCGCCGATCTGATTCGCCATCTTGATCAAGTGTTCGCGATTCATGCCTTGACTTCCTCCATGATGATGGCACCCCCGCTGTAGGTTGCGCAGGTCTCCTGGCGCAGGAATCCTATCAGGGTCAGATTCAGTTTCTCTGCAAGTCGCACCGCCGCCGCTGTCGGTGCCGAAACGGCGGCCAGCGTGCCGGCACCGAGCGCGGCAGCCTTTTGCACCATCTCGAAGCTGGCGCGGCTGGTGATGATCAGGGCACTGCCGGCGACAGCGACGCCGCCACGTGCCAGTGCGCCGAGGGTTTTGTCCAGCGCGTTATGGCGGCCAACGTCTTCCCGCACGTGGCTGATCGCCCCGTCGCGATCGACGCGGCAGGCAGCGTGAGTGGCGCCGGTCGCCTGCTGCAGGATCTGCTGCGCTGGAAGCCGGCGCATGCCCGCGTACAGGGCGGCCAGCGGAAACGGCTGCGTCGGCGGCAGTGGCGGCAACGCGCGCACGACCTGGCCCAGACTCTCGGTTCCGCACAAGCCGCAGCCGGTACGCCCGGCCATGTTGCGGCGCTGTGCCTTGAGACGGACGAAGTCTTCAGTGGCGATCTCGATTTTCAGGGTGATGCCGGCCTCCGCTTCGACGACGGCAATGTCGAAGATGTCCTGCCGGCGTGAAACAATGCCCTCCGAGAGGCTGAAACCGACGGCCAGATCTTCGAGGTCGGCAGGTGTCGCCAGCATCACCGCCTGGCTGATGCCGTTGTACTCGAAGGCAACCGGCGTCTCCTCGGCCAGGTTGTCGGGCCGACTGGCCCCATCACGCCAAACGGAGCGCCGGGCGACAGGCTTCATGTGCCGGCAAGCCGCGATACCTGCACCGCGGTCACCTTGTACTCGGGGCAGTTGGTGGCCCAGTCCGAGTTGTCGGTGGTAATCACGTTGGCGCCCGATTCTGGAAAATGGAAAGTGGTGTAGACGACGCCCGGCTGCACGCGCTCGGTGAGCGTCGCCGGCAGCGTGGTGTTTCCGGCGCGCGACTCGATGCCGACATGGTCGCCTTCGCGAATGCCGCGCTCCTCGGCGTCATGCGGATGGATCTCGAGCAGGTCGGCGCCGTAAAAGTCGGTGTTGGCGGTACGGCGGGTCTGGGCGCCGACGTTGTACTGCGACAGCACGCGGCCGGTGGTCAGGAGCAGCGGGAATCGGCGCGTGACCTTCTCGTCGGTCGGCACGTACTGGGTGATCAGGAAGCGCCCCTTGCCGCGCACGAACTGGTCGACGTGCATGGTCGGCGTGCCGTCCGGGGCCTCGTCGTTGCAGGGCCATTGCAGGCTGCCGGCGCTGTCCAGCTTGTCGTAGCTGACGCCGGCAAAGGTCGGCGTCAGGCGTGCGATCTCGTCCATGATCTCCGACGGGTGCTGGTAATTCATCTCGTAACCCAGCGCCCTCGACAAGGCCATGGTCACCTCCCAGTCGGCCATGCCCGCCAGCGGGGGCATGACGCGGCGCACCCGCGAGATGCGGCGCTCGGCGTTGGTGAAGGTGCCATCCTTTTCGAGGAAGGAGGCGCCGGGCAGGAAGACGTGGGCGTACTTCGCCGTCTCGTTGAGGAAAAGGTCCTGCACCACGACGCACTCCATGGCCGACAGCGCCGCCGTGACGTGGTGCGTGTCGGGGTCGGACTGGGCGGGATCCTCGCCCTGGCAGTAGAGGCCGAGGAAGGAACCGTCGAGCGCGGCATCGAACATGTTGGGAATGCGCAGGCCCGGTTCGGGCTGGAGTTCGACGCCCCAGGCGTTCTCGAACATCTGGCGCGTGATGGTGTCGGACACGTGGCGATAGCCCGGCAATTCGTGCGGGAAGCTGCCCATGTCGCAGGAACCCTGCACGTTGTTCTGCCCGCGCAGCGGATTGACGCCGACGCCTTCGCGGCCGACGTTGCCGGTGGCCATGGCGAGGTTGGCGATGGCGATCACCGTCGTCGAACCCTGCGAGTGTTCGGTGACGCCGAGGCCGTAGTAGATCGCCGCATTGCCGCCCGTGGCATACAGCCGCGCTGCCGCGCGGACCTTGGCCGCCGGCACGCCGCTGGCCGCTTCCAGAGCCTCGGGTGAATTTTCCGGGCGGGCGACGAACTCGCGCCAGTCCCTGAAGGCCTTGGCCTCGCAGCGCTCGGCGACGAAGGCCTCATCGACCAGGCCCTCGGTCACGATCACGTGGGCCAGCGCCGAGAGCACCGCGACATTGGTGCCGGGCCGAAGCTGCAGGTGCTGCTCCGCCTTGATGTGCGGCGAGCTGACCAGGTCGATCTCGCGCGGGTCGATGACGATGAGCTTGGCACCCTCGCGCACGCGGCGCTTGAGGCGGGAGGAGAAGACCGGGTGGGCATCGCTCGGATTGGCGCCGATCACGACGATGCCATCGGCCTGCTCGACCGACTTGAAGGTCTGCGTGCCGGCCGATTCGCCCAGGGTCTGCTTCAGTCCGTAGCCGGTCGGCGAGTGGCAGACGCGGGCGCAGGTGTCGACGTTGTTGTTGCCGAAGGCGGCGCGCACCAGCTTCTGTACCAGGTAGTCCTCTTCGTTGGTGCAGCGGCTGGAGACGATGCCGCCGATCGAATTGGGGCCGTGCTTCTTCTGGATGCGGCGGAATTCGTTTGCGGTGTGGGTCAAGGCCTCCTGCCACGATACCTCACGCCAGGGATCGGTGATCTTCGCGCGGATCATGGGCTTGGTGATGCGGTCGGGGTGCGTTGCGTAGCCCCAGGCGAAGCGGCCCTTGACGCAGGCGTGGCCTTCGTTGGCGCGGCCGTCCTTCCACGGCACCATGCGCACCACTTCGGAACCCTTCATCTCGGCGCGCAGGCCGCAGCCGACGCCGCAATAGGCGCAGGTGGTGGTCACGCTGCGCTCGGCCTGGCCTTTTTCGATGACGGTCTTTTCCATCAGCGTCGCCGTCGGGCAGGCCTGGACGCAGGCGCCGCAGGAGACGCAGTCGGATTCGAGGAAAGGCTGGGCCTGGCCCGCCGTGACGCGCGAGCCGAAGCCGCGGCCGGCGATGGTCAGGGCGAAGGTGCCCTGCTGTTCCTCGCAGGCGCGCACGCAGAGGTTGCAGACGATGCACTTGCCCGGGTCGTAGCTGAAGTAAGGGTTGGACTCGTCCTTGACGACGTCGGTGTAGTGGTTCTCGCCGGGGTTGGCGTCGCCCGAGCCGTAGCGCACGTCGCGCAGGCCGACCACGCCGGCCATGGTCTGCAGCTCGCAGTTGCCGTTGGCGGAGCAGGTCAGGCAGTCCAGCGGGTGGTCGGAGATGTAGAGCTCCATGACGTTGCGCCGCAGCTTGGCCAGTTGCGGCGTCTGGGTGCGCACCTTCATGCCGGCTTCGGCCGGCGTCGTGCAGGAGGACGGGTAGCCGCGGCGGCCTTCGATCTCGACCAGGCACAGGCGGCAGGAACCGAAGGGCTTGACGATGTCGGTGGCGCAGAGTTTCGGTACCATGATGCCGGCTTCGGCGGCAGCACGCATCAACGAGGTGCCGGCCGGTACGCTGACCGCGATGCCGTCGATTTCGAGCGTCACCGTGTCGCCGGCGCCGACTTTTGGCGTGCCGAAATCGATCAGTTGCGAGGTGTTCATCGGTTGTGGAGCATTCATTTGAAGTCCTCCGGAAAATGGCGCAGCGCCGACATCACGGGAATCGGCGTCATGCTGCCCATGGCGCAGAGCGACCCATGGACCATGGTATCGCAGAGATCCTGCAGCAGTTCGATCTGGTCGACGCCTTGATTGTTCCCGGCGCGGATGCGGTCGATGACTTCGACGCCGCGCGTCGAGCCGATGCGACAGGGCGTGCATTTGCCGCAGGATTCGATGGCGCAGAATTTCATCGCATAGCGCGCCTGCTTCGCCAGATCTACGGTGTCGTCGATGGCGACGATGCCGCCGTGGCCGAGACCGGCGCCGATGGCGGCGAAGGCCTCGTAGTCGAGCACCGTGTCGAATTGCGCTTCAGGCAGGTAGGCGCCCAGCGGCCCGCCCACCTGCACGGCGCGCAGCGGCCGGCCCGAGCGCGAGCCGCCGCCGAAATCGTAAAGCAGTTCGCGCAGCGTGAGGCCGAACGGAATTTCGACCAGGCCGCCATACTTGATGTTGCCGGCCAGCTGGAAGGGCAGCGTGCCGCGCGACCGGCCGCAGCCGTGGTCACGATAGGCCGCCGCGCCCTGGGCCAGGATGTCGGGCACGCTGGCGAAGGTAATCACGTTGTTGATCACCGTCGGCTTTCCGAAGAGTCCCGTAATCGCCGGCAGCGGCGGTTTGGCACGGACGATGCCGCGCTTGCCCTCGATGCTTTCCAGCATCGCGGTTTCCTCGCCGCAGACGTAGGAGCCGGCGCCCACACGCACCTCGATCCTGAAATCTCCGAGATAATCCTCCGCGACGGCCAAAGCCGCATTCAGCGCCGCGACGGCATGCGGGTACTCGGAACGGACATAGATGTAGCCTTGCGAGGCGCCCACCGCAAGGCCGGCGATCGCCATGCCTTCGAGCAGCTGGAAGGGATCGCCCTCCATCAGCATGCGGTCGGAGAAGGTTCCGGAATCGCCCTCGTCGGCATTGCAGACGATGTATTTCTGCGCCGCCGGCGTGGCGAGCACGGTCTGCCACTTGATGCCGGCGGGAAAAGCGGCACCGCCGCGGCCGCGCAAGCCAGACTCGGTAACGGCGCGGACGATGTCGGCCGGCGCCATGGCCCGCGCCCGGCGCAGGCCGTCGCCGCCACCCAAAGCGACATAGTCGGCCAGCGAGCGCGGATCGACGACGCCGACGCGCCGGCAGACCAGGCGTTGCTGGCGCGCCATCCATGGGATCTGATCGGTCGTGCCGAGACACAGGGCATGCAAGCCGCCATCGACGAAGCCCGCGTCAAACAGCCCGGGCACGTCGGCCGGACTTACCGGACCGTAGGCGATGCGACCCAGCGGCGCGGCGACTTCGACCAGCGGCTCCAGCCAGACCATGCCGCGCGTGCCGTTGCGCACCAGCTTGATGGCAATCCGGCGCCGCGCGGCTTCTTCGCTGATGGCGGCAGCCACGGCGTCGGCGCCGAGGGCGAGCGCCGCGGCATCGCCCGGAACGTAAATCGTCGTGCTCATGGCTTTGCCTCCAGGGCCGCGACCAGGGCATCGAATTTCTTGGGGGTAACCTGCGCGTGCAGCGTGGTTTCGTCGCCCTGAACCGACGGCCCGCAGGCGCAAAGCCCGAGGCAATACACGGGTTCGAGGGTGACGTCGCTGCCCTCCAGCCGCGACCGCGCGTGCTCGGCCAGCGCTTCGCCGCCGCCGGCCTGGCAGGCCTCGGCACAGCAGACGCGGACCACGTGGCGACCCGGCGGCGTCTGCCGGAAGTGGGCGTAGTAGCTGATCACGCCATGGACTTCGGCGCGTGAAAGATTGAGTTCCTTGGCGATCAGCGGCACCGATTCCGGTGGAATGTAGCCCAGCAGGTGCTGGATCTCGTGGAGGACCGGAAGCAGGGCTCCGGGCTGGTCGCGGTGGGCCGCGAAGATGCGTTCGATGGTCGTGGGCTTTTCCATGCGGCTTTTTACTCCGTCTGCGGTGAAAGCGGAAGCGGGAAAAATCGAAGGCCTATGCGGGTTTCTCGAACGTTTCGGCCAGGGCCCTGGCTTCGGCCACCAGCGATGCCACCATCGGCGCCTGCGGTTCGCGCGCCAGCGTGACCAGTCCCGTGGCCCAATCGACCGCCGGCTCGACCAGTTCGATGGCGATCACCCCCGGCGGCGTCCCCACGGTTTCCAGCACGCTGCGCGGCACGATGGACGACCAGTGGCCGGAGCCGACATGGGCGAGGATGCTGATGATGGAATTGGTTTCCAGCATCGGCGTGACGCCGGCACCGACCTTTGCCAGCACGGCATCGATGGTTTTGCGGTTCTGCATGTCGGGCGTCAGCAGGCACAGGGGAATGCTGGCCGCCTCCGCCCAGCTCACGGTTTCGCGACCGGCAAAGCGGCCGTCGGCGCCGGTCAGCAGCACATGGTGCTCGCGCCACACAGGCACGATGTCGAAACCGGCGGCGTGGGCCGATTCGACATAGACGATGCCGGCATCGAGCTCGAAGTGACGCAGGCGGGCCAGGATTTCGTCGGTGGACAGCGACAGTACCTCGGCCGTCACATGCGGATGGCGCCGGGCGAAGGAAGAAGTCAAGCCGGCGACCACGGTCAGCGCCGTGGGAATCACGCCCAGCCTCAGGCGGCCGGTGAGCCCGTCGCGCTGCGTCGCCAGTTCCTGCTTCAGCCCCTCGGCGCTGGCGGCCATGCGCTGCGCGTATTCCACCACGCTGCGACCCTCGGGCGTCAGTCCGGCGAACTGCTTGCCGCGCTCGACCACGGCAACCCCCAATTCTGTCTCCAGGTCGCGGATCGCCGCCGAGAGTGTAGACGGCGAGACATGGCAGGCCGCGGCCGCGCGACCGAAATGCTTTTCGCGCGCCAGTGCAATCAGGTAGAGATACTTGCGGGAGATCATGCGGCAAGACGGTGAGGTGCCATCCAGGAACCCGGCGCTGCCTCGTTACGCAGCCAGGACTTTCCCGCCGGAATTGCCTCAGCGCTCCAGCAAATCTAGTTTTCCGGTTTTTCCGGCCCACTCGTCGGCATCGGCCGGCGGTTCCTTGCGCTCGATGATGACCGGCCAGAGCTTGGTCAGTTCGGCATTCAACGCGATGCAATGCTCCTGTCCGGCCGGGACATCGTCCTCGGCAAAAATGGCCTCGACCGGGCACTCGGCAACGCACAGGGTGCAGTCGATGCACTCTTCGGGATCGATCACGAGGAAGTTCGGACCCTCGTGGAAACAATCCACGGGGCAGACATCCACGCAATCCGTGTATTTGCACTTGATGCAGGATTCGGTGACAACGTAGGTCATGGTTACGCTCCGGTTTGAATGGACAATGTACCATCGTCGCGGGCCGTTGGCACAAGGCTGAGTTCGCCACGATGGAAATTTTTTGCTAGGATTCGGCCCTGTACGCGAAGCTTCGCCGCCATTCATGGCACCACCCGGCCCCAAGCGTGACACCCCGCGGCGACCAAAACGCAAAATCTCCCAGAGGAATCCATGAGCGAACATATTCACCACGTTACCGACAGTACTATCAAGGCCGAGGTCATCGACTCCGCCGTGCCGACCCTGGTCGATTTCTGGGCCGAATGGTGCGGTCCGTGCAAGATGATTGCGCCGATTCTCGACGAGGTGGCCAGGGACTATTCCGGCAAGCTGCGCGTGGCCAAGCTGAACATCGACGACAACCCGAAGGTGCCCGGCGAGTTCGGCATCCGCGGCATTCCGACCTTGCTTCTGTTCAAGGGCGGCAATGTCGAGGCGCAAAAAGTCGGCGCTCTTTCGAAATCGCAGCTCACCGCATTCATTGACAGCAATCTCTGATCCCGTTACATTTCGGCCCGGAGCCTGATTCCGGGCCGCAGTAAAGCAACACAGGCGCCCATGCCTTGAATGGCGCCGATCCGGTTCCCTTCCTGATCGAATTCATTCCCGAATTCATCCCCTATATCCCCCTGTTCCGGCGCCCTACGCCGGGATTCCCGCGCAGGTAGTCCATGCACCTATCCGAGCTCAAATCCCATCATGTCAGCCAGTTGCTGGAGATGGCGGCCGCCAACAACATCGAAAATGCCAACCGGCTGCGCAAGCAGGATCTGATGTATGCGTTGCTGAAGAACGAAGCCAGGAAAGGCGAGACCATCTTCGGCGACGGCGTGCTGGAAATCCTGCCCGACGGTTTCGGCTTCCTGCGCTCGCCCGAGTCGTCCTACCTCGCCAGCACCGACGACATCTACATCAGTCCGAGCCAGGTGCGCCGCTTCAACCTGCGTTCGGGCGATACGATCGAGGGTGAAATCCGCTCGCCCAAGGAAGGCGAGCGCTATTTCGCACTGGTCAAGGTGGACCGCGTCAATGGCGAGTCGCCCGAGGTGTCGAAGCACAAGATCCTGTTCGAAAACCTGACGCCGCTGCACCCGACGGAACACATGCTCATCGAGCGCGACATCCGCAGCGACGAGAACATCACCAGCCGCGTCATCGACATGATCGCGCCGATCGGCAAGGGCCAGCGCGGCCTGATCGTCTCGCCACCCAAGGCAGGCAAGACCGTGCTGATGCAGCACGTCGCCCACGCCATCACTGCCAACCATCCCGATGTCACGCTGATCGTCCTGCTGATCGACGAGCGACCCGAAGAAGTCACGGAAATGACCCGCACCGTCAAGGGCGAAGTCGTTGCCTCGACCTTCG
>VEPA01000250.1 GCA_012026675.1 Betaproteobacteria bacterium
CAATAGGGATCTTCCGGCGATGGTGGCCGCCGGCACTTTTCGAGAGGATCTGTTTTTCCGAATTTCGCAATTCCATATCGATCTGCCTCCACTGCGGGATCGTGGCGAAGATATTTCGCGCCTCATCCGGTTTTTTCTCGAGACGGCAAAACTAAAGGGCGAAACCGGGATCGAACTGGATCCGGCGGCCGAGGAGTTGCTGTTGGAGTACCGCTGGCCGGGCAATGTCCGCGAACTGGAAAACGTGATCGGGCGAGCCGTCATCATGGCCGATGGCGGGCGCATAACCATCGGCGACCTGCCGCCCGGCTTGTCCGCGGGTGGCAGAAAATCGAGCCGGGAACAGGTTTTCGTTTCGGCGAGCGGTAGTCTGCGGGACCAGATTCGTCGCGCCGAGGCTGATATTATTTTTCGCGTCCTCAAGGAATGCGGCGGTGACCGGAAGGCTGCCGCGCAGCAATTGGAAATCGGCCTTTCCAGTCTCTACAGGAAACTGGAGGAATTTGACGCTCTCGGAGTAACGTAAATGGGTCGTCGATTTCGACGGCGTCGGCTGAATATAGAAAAGAAGATGAGGTTAGTTGAATGACGGGAATAAAGTCATATGGAGCTTACTGGCGCTCCTCAGCTGCAATTGCACTGGTATTGGGTATCGGCATGGGATTGGCCAACGCTGGCCCGGAAGAGGATTTTGCCAACGGAATGATCTCTTACCGGAGGGCAGATTTCGTTACGGCAATGCCTTTGTTACGCAAGGCCGCGGATGCCGGGCATGCCGAAGCCCAAGTGGTTCTGGCTTCGATTCTTGATGCCGCAGAATCGGACGAGGAGGCAGTTGCCTATTACAGAAAAGCGGCAGCAGCAGGTAATCTGGACGGAATATATGGTCTCGGTGTCATGCTGGGGTCGGGTGAAGGGGTAAAAAAGGATGTCGGGGAAGCTAAGATCCTGATAACGAGGGCCGCCGAGGCGGGTCACAAGCAAGCCATTCGTTCATTGGCTCAGGTCTATATGCGTGGAGAACTCGAAATTACCGAGGAACAGCGCAAGGGGCCAGAAGCGCTGAAATGGATAACCTTGGCAGCCGATGACAATTTCATGCCGGCGCTCGAGACTCTGGAGAAGGCTTATCGGGACGGCGAATACGGGTTGGCACCCGATGCAGTGAAGGCCGATGAACTGAAGCGTAAGATTGCAGCCATGAAGGGCGTCAAAGACAACAAGAAGCGTCGTCGAGGAGAGAAGCAATGAGATCAATGATTGTTACCGTAACGCTCTCACTCGGGCTGCTCGCCGCGAGTGTGCCCCAAAGCGCACTGGCGCTTGACCTGTTGCGAGGCCAACGCGTTTATAACCAGCGTTGCGCCGTGTGCCACGGAATGAACGGGGTACCGACAATCCAGCAGGCACCAAGCTTTGTTACCAAGGAGCGCCTGATGCAACCGGACATGGTTCTTCTCCAGCGGGTCCAGATGGGCAAGAACAGTTGCCCTCCGTTCATGGGTTCACTCAAGAACGATGAGATCCTTGATGTGCTTCATTATGCACGACAGATGCGCTGAGGGAGTTCGCCTGATGTTGAGTGTCCGCCGCACATTGGTACTGATAATTGCAGCGCTCGGCTTGTCATCGGCGCCGGCGCTGGCCCAGGGAACCGAGAAGGTGGTCGATCGGTTCGAAACCGGTAACAATACCTATGTCCGCTCACTGCTGCATGACAAGGCGGGAAATTCGCTCTGGGTCGGTACTTCCGTCGGCGCGATGGAAATTGATCTGAAGACTACGGCCCCGCGCAAGACCTTCACGCGCAACGACGGTCTGGCCAATGAGTACGTTTTCGCTTTGGGCATTGATTCGCAGGGCTACAACTGGTTTGGCACCAATGCAGGCGGCGCATCCCGTTACAAGAATGGCAAGTGGAAGACCTACTTTCCGATGCATGGCCTCGCCGATTACTGGATTTATTCATTCGCCAACGACAAGCAAGGCAACCTCTGGATCGGTACCTGGGCCGGCGCGAACAAGTTCAACGTTAAGACCGGGAAGTTCACGACTTACGTCAAGGAACTGATCAACGAATGGGTATATGGTCTCGGCGTCGATAAAGAGGGGCGTGTCTGGTTCGGTACCGAAGGTGGTATTTCGATGTTCGACGGCAAGCGCTGGAAATCATGGACTCACAAGGATGGCCTCGGGGCAGATAATCCTGCCGGGCTGCCGACGAGCCCGAATACCGGTCTAGGCACGCGCTCGCGCCACGACCTGACGACCGAAGCACAGGGAATGGGCACCTACAATCCCAACTACGTGTTCACCATCCTTGTCGCCAGGGACAACAGCATTTGGGCGGGCACCTGGGGCGGCGGCGTCAGTCGCTGGGACGGCAAGCGGTGGTCCAGCCTGTCAAGCAAGGATGGCCTGGCCGGTAATATCGTCTATTCGATCGCCCAGGATGACAGTGGCGTGTTCTGGTTCGGCACCGACAAGGGCGTATCCCGTTACGACGGCAAGACCTGGCGGACCATCGGTGCCAAGGATGGCCTTCTCGATGAAAACGTCTATGCGATAGCCTTGACTCCCGGCTCGAATGTGTGGGCGGGCACGAAGCTTGGCGTAGTCAGGATAGCGGCAAAGTGAAAACCATGAACAATGCAGAACTCAAATCCGGACGGCTTGTCGGCCTGTTGCTTGCGCCCTTCTTGTTCATGACGAGCAGCATTGCCGTTGCGGCCGATGCACCGAAGCAGGCCGCTCCCGCCGCTGCGGCTGCAACTGGGTCTGCCGGTTCCTCGGCGCTGGGAGCGAATCACCCGCCGCTGTCACCGCCCGCACGCGAAGGAAAGCTGACGGTCGACGACAAGGCGAAGTTCACGCATTTCCGTGTCGGCAACAAGAACGTCAAGTCCATCTACAACGACGGTGGCGTGATTTGGGTCGGGACTACCGGCGGCGTCGTGCGCTATGACACCCGGGACGACAGTTTCAAGCTCTTCGACACAAAGAACGGTTTGCTGTCCAACGGCATGTTCTTCGTCGGCAAGGTCAAGGACAAGATTGCCGTCGGTACTTATGGTGGAGGTCTGTCACTGCTGGATGAAAAAACCGGCGTTTGGAAGACCTACAACATCCCGGAGGGTCTCGGGGATGCCTTTGTCTATGACGTGATTACCGCGAAAAACGGTGACATCTGGATCGCGACATGGTCCGGTGCCAACCGAATCCGTGGTGGCGACCTGGACAATCGCAGCAAGTGGGATCTCTATACCGTCGATAACACCAAGGGTGGCTTGCCCAACGATTGGGTGTACGGCCTCGCCGAAGGTAAGAATGGTGACATCTGGCTGGCGACCGAGGGCGGCATGGCACGCTTTGCGAAGAACCGCTGGGAAAACTGGAATCATGCGAAAGGCATGGGCGCGTCTTACGAGCGGGTCAAGAAGGACATCGCATTCAAGAGCGATCCGGGCAAACAATCGGTGCATCATGCCAAGCAGAAGGAAGAAATGGGGTTGCAGGATGTCGATGTTGCCTACAACCCGAACTACGTTGTGTCGCTGGAGGTTGATGCTGCGGGACAGGTCTGGGCCGGAACCTGGGGCGGCGGCCTGTCGCGGTTCGACGGGCGGCGCTGGCAGAGCTACACGACGACCGAGGGCTTGCCGGGGAATCATGTTTTCGCGCTGCATCTCGATCCAAAGGGAGACCTCTGGATCGGTACCAACAATGGCCTCACCCGCTGGCAGAACGGCAAGTTTGCCAAGGCGATGACTACGGCGGACGGATTGTTTGCCAACAACATTTTTGCGATGGCTTCTGCGGCGGATGGCTCGCTCTGGGTTGGCAGCTACGGCGGCGTCGCGCATCTGAAGCTTGGAAAATAGGCCGGCTTGCCGAATTCCTGCCAGGCGACTGTGAAGCGGTCTGGCATCAAGACATCAATGCCGGATTCGCCTGACACTGGAATGTTGCGGTCCAAACGCATCGGTCTGCGCCTGGTAACGGTGCTGCTGCTGTCCGGATCGGCACTGGGTGCTGCCGTTGCGGGTTTGAAGGCGGCGCCCAGCGTTGCGCCGGTCGAGGACGCTCGCACTGCCGTCGGCGAGACGCCGGTCGCCGAACTGCACCCCGCACGTGTTGCCCTTGAACGCAACCGTATTTATGACGAATCCAATCCAGACTTCTCGCGGCTGCAACGAATCGACGACGCGACACGTCACATGAAGCGCGATGCCGTCGGTTTTCCGGACTGGATGGCTGCCTTGCGTTCCGGCGCCATTGCTCCCCGGGCAGGGCATTCCCCCGCGGCCACAATGAACGTGCTCGACCTTGACGTCACGATGAAGAACACCAAGGAAATGCCTCATGTCCGTTTTCCACACCAATCGCACACGCTTTGGCTCGACTGCTCGAACTGTCACCCGGTGCCGTTTATTCCGAAGGCGGGAGCGAACCCCATCTCGATGAGCGAGATCTTTCGCGGCCGGTATTGCGGCATGTGTCACGATCGCGTTGCGTTCATCACCTTCTTTTCTTGCGACCGATGCCATAGCGTTCCCCAAGGCGCTTCACTCAATCAACGGTAGCCCACAGTGCATCTCGTCAGCAGGTCCTTTGCAGCGGGAGTTTTATGGCGGGGGGTGTGGCGGGGGTGATCATGCGTTCATTAAGAGCAATTGCAGTCATTGCGTCAGTACTGGCCGCCTTGCCGGGGTGCGCGCCAAACAGGGCGGTTGATCCGGACGTGGAGCAGGAGCGGATCGATATCCATGAGCGTCTTACGGAAGCGATCAGCCGCAGTGGCTTTGATTACAATTTTCTCAGCCAGCGGTTGGGAGCGGACCATTTCGATCTGATCAGCATCAAGCTCAGCTTGGACAGCCTCAAGGGCCGGCATCTCAGTATCGAGAAATTGATGACGGATATCGGCAGAGTCAGTTCGCAGCCGACCTATGCGCATTTGCCGATTCGGATCGTGATTGGCGCCAGTGACGAGGATGACCAGATGTACCTGTATGCAATCCTGGCGACCGCAGTCAAGGGACGGAGCAACATTGATCTGGCGACTGCTACCGATTCACGCAACGAGATCATCATTACGATTCGCCATCCTGGTCAAGGCGGCTCTTGATATTCCCGTGCCGTGCTCGGCCAGCTTGGAAAAAAGCAGTTTAAACCTGCCACGATTTTTGCTAGAGTTGCGTTCGGCCCCCAATGAAGGGGGACTTTTCTGGAGAAATAAACATGGATCAGTCTCGTCGTAACATGCTCAAGCTGGGCGGTGCCGCTCTGGCAATGATTCCCGTGGTCGCGCTGGCCGCAAAGAACGATGCGATGCGCGCCTCGATGAAGTACAAGGATTCGCCCGAGGGCGACAAGAGCTGCAGTTCCTGCATTCAGTTCGTTCCTGGCAAGTCGGCCACGGATATGGGCGGTTGCAAGATTTTCCCGGGCGATACCGAGGTTTCCCCGAAGGGCTACTGCGTGGCCTGGGCAAAGAAGGCCTGACCAGTCTGGCTTCATCGAAAAAGGGGCGGCAACGCCCCTTTTTTATTTGGGATGACCCATCCTGAATAGGGTGGCTTTTGTTGCCAAAGCAGTTGCGGCCGTCAAGCTTTGCCAGGATGCCGTGCAGGGTAACTCACCGGCCATTCAACGTTGTTTTAATTTAGGCTTAAAAGTTGCTTGGTTTGGCTGGCTGTCGCGTTTCGCTCAGGCTGGCTGAATCGCATTGCCGTTGTAGATGGCTCCTGTCATCTACTGGGTCCTTCCTCCTTCCGCTAGTCTAGGTCCGTTTTCTCATAAGTTGGAATTACTTTGCCAAACTTGATAAGGACTTTTCTGAAACGTGCTGCCGGCAGGCTTGGGGCGCTCATATTAGCGTTGCTGGCCGGGGTACTTTTCATGATTCCGGTGGGGAGTTATTACACTCGGGACCACCACGGACTGAGCGAGCGTAGCCGTGACGCCGAACGTGATCTGCAGCTTCGGGCGAAATTGGTCGAGATCCTGCTTAGGCAGGCGCTACTTGCTCCCGACCTCCTGATCGCTGGTGTTCCGCCCGCGGCGGTCACATCACCTGAGCCGTGGGAAGCTCCTGCGCGGAGGATCCTGAAAGGCAATGAAATCATCAGCCGTGTCGAAATTGTGCCAGAGGGGAGGCCCGGCCTCAGCTTGGCCAAGGATCAACCAACTGACGGCTCCAGTGCTCTGACGGCGGCGCAGTGGCCGGCGCTTGCCAGTCAACGCGGGCGCCTGGCAAGCCATGGGCAAGCGATTGTCACTGTGAGCAGGGAGTCCTTCGTTGTAAAGCAGGCAGTTCAATTACTGCGTGCCAATGACCAGTCGCAGCCTTGGGGGCATATCCGCGCTACGATAGATCTCGACGATCTTTCCCGGATCATGGAGTTCGACAGCCTCACCGCGCTCGGTTATTCGATCCGCCTGGATTATCTTCAGGAGGGCTTCGCGGGCAGTCAGAACCTAATCGCCGCAGGCGGTGATTTGCGCGAGGACGTGCTCAGCCACGAGATAAAACTGATGCAGGGAGACCGGATTCGTTTGCGCGAGAGTCCGCCCGACAGTTGGAACGTTCCGCCGATAGCGTTCACCGAACTGGTTCTGCTGCTTATCGGGGGATTTCTCGTCGGCCTGCTGACTTACCTGTTGCTTCGCCGTTCCGCAGAAATGCGCGAACAGGTGGCATTGCGGACATTGCAATTGGCCTTGGACAAAGAGACGCTGAAGTCTGAGGTCGAGCGCCGCAAGGAGACCGAGTCCCAACTTCAAGACTCGCACGGCCTGCTCGACTCGATTTTTGAGCACATTCCTAGCATGATCGTGCTCAAGCGCGCCTCCGATCTGAAAGTGGTGCGAGTAAATCGGCTCGGGGAATCAATTTTCGGTAAGTCGCGGTCAGAGCTGTTGGGGCTTTCGAGCAAGGGCCTGTACCAGGGCGAGCAGATTCAGCGCGATGCCGAAACCGACCTAGCGGCGATTCGCGAACGGATTCTGGTTGAAATTCCCGAACAGTTGATTGAACTGCCGGATGGCGTTTCGCACTGGGTAAAAGTCAAGAAAATTGCCCTGTTCGATGCCGCCGGCGAGCCGTCACACGTCCTCGAAATCGGCGAGGACATCACCGCCCGCAAGCATCTCGATGAGGCTCTGACCGAAAATCTCAATTTTGTTGAACAACTCCTCGCTGCCATTCCGACACCGGTCTTTTTCAAGGATGCGAATCTCCGCTACATCGGGGTGAACAAGGCTTTCGAGGACTTCTACGGTACCACCGGCGAGTCCCTGATCGGCAAGACGGTATACGACATTGCGCCGCCCGAACTGGCCGCCATATACGACAAGGCAGACAGGGAGTTGCTGGCAAGCCGGGGCAAGCAGACCTACGAGGCCCGGGTCAGGTGCGCCGACGGCGTGGAAAAGGACGTGGTGTTCTTCAAGGCGGTGTTTTCCACGACACAGTCGGAAGTCGGAGGAATTGTCGGCATCCTGCTCGATGTCACCGAACAAAAGGCGGCAGAACGCCACGTCTTGCGCCTGAACCGCACCCTAGCCGTGGTCAGCGAGGCCAATGAAGCCATATTGCGGACCAGGGAGTCCGCGACACTGATCCAAGAGACCGTGGATATTCTCCATCGGATCGGCGGATTCCCGCTGGCTTGGGTATATGCAAACAATGAAGATCTGCCGGCGATGGTGGTGATCGGCGAGCATGCCGAACTGGCAACCGGGATTACCACCGCCCTGCGTATCGGTGGCTGTCGTGACCCTGCGCGAAAAGCCGAATTCGCCACCGGACGTTGCAGTTTTTTCGCTACCCTCGTCGAATGCGACAAGAATCTGGCACAGAGTCCTGCGGGGTTCGAGTCCCACGGCTTGGCGCATCTGCCCTTGCGCGTCGCTGGCAGGATTGCGGGCGGCATTTGCATCGTCGGCCTGGGTGAGGATCTGGCGGACACCGAAGAACAAAGACTGCTGGCCAGTCTTGCCGAGAGCCTGTCTCATGCACTCGACTCGCTCGAGCAGGAGCGGGCGCGGCAGATAGCGGAACGCAAGCTGGAACTGGCCGCCCATGTCTTCGAGAACAGCGCCGAAGGCGTCATGATCACCGACCGCGACAACAAGATTCTGATGGTCAATCGGCGGTTCTCGGAGATTACCGGCTATTCCACCGAGGAAGTTACCGGCAATACACCCAGCATCCTGAATTCCGGCCAGCAGGACAAGGCCTTTTACAGCAACATGTGGCGCTCGCTGATGAACCGTGGAGAATGGCACGGCGAAATACGCAACCGGCGCAAGGACGGCGAAGTCATTGTCGAATGGATGAACATCAGTGCCGTGAAGAACGATGCCGGCGAGATCGTGAATTTCGTTGCAGTTTTTTCCGAAATCACGGTGCACAAGACCATCAAGAAACGGATGCAGTTCCTTGCGCATTACGACGCCCTGACGTCGCTGCCCAATCGCATCCTGTTCAGCGACCGGCTTGAGCAGTCGATCATAGCCGCCCGGCGCACCAAGCGCTTCATGGCACTGATGCTGATCGACCTGGATCGCTTCGATCAGATCAACAAGGCAGTCGGGCACAGCGCCGGGGACATGCTGCTACAGGAAGTTTCCTCGCGGCTGCTGGCCTCTGTTGAAACCGGTAATTGTGTGGCGCGGCTGGGCGGAGACGAGTTCGCGATCGTGCTTTCCGATATCGCATCAACGGACGAGGCGGCCGCCGCAGCCAACCGCATCCAGCAAGAACTCGGGCGTGCCTTGTATGTCGATAACTCCGAGCTATATATCACTGCCAGCGTCGGCATCAGTGTTTATCCGAAAGATGGCGACGATGCCGAAGCGCTCACAAGAAGTGCGGATGCCGCGATGTACCTGGCTGCGGAGGCCGGTGGCAATACCTATCGCTTCCCTCAGGCCAACGAGAAGTTGTCCGATCAGATTCGGCTGCGGGAACGCCTGCACCGGGCAATCGAGCGCGACGAACTGAAAGTTTTCTATCAACCACTGGTTTCGGGCGAAACCGGTCGCATCATCGGGGCGGAAGCCCTGTTGCGCTGGTTCAGGCCCGAAGCGGGCTACGTCAGCCCCGAGTTTTTTGTTCCCATGCTGGAAGAAGCGGGGTTGGCGGTTCGGGTGGGTGACTGGGTGCTGCGCACCGCACTGGCGGACAACGCGGCCTGGCGCAGGGAGTTCGACAGTGAGCTTTTCATCGCGGTCAACTATTGTGCCGCGCAGATCGCGGACGAAAAGGCGGTGGAAAAAGTTGATATCGTCATGAAGGAACTGGCCTTCGACGCGCATCACCTTCAGTTGGAAATCTCCGAGGGTACGCTGATGCACGATGCCCCGGCCGGTTTGACCTTGCTGCACCGGTTCAGTGACCTCGGCATCACGCTGTCGATGGACAACTTCGGCACCGGATATTCCAGTCTGAGTTACCTCAACCGCTTCCCCATCGATACCCTCAAGATAGACCGTACTTTCATCCAGGACACACCCTTCGACGCAGAGGCGGTTGCCATCACCCGCACCATCATCGCGATGGGCCACGCACTGAATTTGAAGGTTGTCGCTGCAGGTGTCGAATCTGCCGACCAGGTGAATTTCCTGCGGCGCGCCCGCTGTGATGTCTTGCAGGGATATCGTTTTTCGCAGGGGGTCAGCGCGGAGGAGTTCGCCAAGCTGCTGGCGGAAAATCAAAAAGCGGGATCCCTGTTTCCCGAGGCGAACGGCTCGGACCGGCTGCACCTGGTCGGGTAGTCGGGGCAGTCGGAGCACGCCTGACCGTGCGCTAGCGGCTACACTAGCAGCCGTCAGGCGCAGGCCCGTCCGGCGTCGATGCGGTGAGGACAGGTCCGGTGGACCATATCCGACTGCTGTTTGATCCAACTATTCGAAACGATACCCGCTTGAACAAGCAATCCCTTCCTGACGCGCAGCCTGTTTCGCTGGAGGCCGAAGTGGCGCGACTGCAGGCGGAACTGTCCGGCGTTCGCGAGCAACTAGCTGACACCGAAAAGGCTTTTGGCCGTTTCGTGCCCGGTGAATTGCTGCAACTCCTGTCCATCGACAACGTGCGTGACGTTCGTCTCGGCATGCAGACCGAACGCAAGATGACCATCCTGTTCGCGGACATTCGCAATTTCACCGGCCTTTCGGAGACGATGACGCCGCAGGAAAACTTCGATTTCATGAATTCCTACCTGTCGCAGATGGAGCCGATGATCGTCCCGTTTCGTGGGCTGATCGACAAGTACATCGGCGATGCGATCATGGCACTGTTCCCGGAGGCGACGGATGACGCCGTGAAGGGCGCACTGGCGATGCTCGAGCGCCTGGAAAACTACAACAAGGGCCGCGCCCGTGCGGGTTACCGGCCGATCCGCATTGGCATAGGCATCAATACCGGCATTGTCATGCTGGGGACGGTCGGCGGCATTGGCAGGATGGAAGGCACCGTGATCAGCGATGCCGTGAATCTTGCCGCGCGGCTTGAGGCCATGTCGAAGACTTATGGTGTTCCGCTGCTGATCAGCGAGCACACCCTGCACGGTCTGGAAGATCCGGGCCGTTATGCCATCCGCTTTCTGGTGCGCAACCGGGTCAAGGGCAAGCAGGAAGCGCAGTCCGTCTATGAGGTGTTCGATGCCGATCCGCCGTTCATGCGTGCGGCAAAGCTGCGCACGCGCAAACGCTTCGAAGAGGCACTGGCTTTTTATTTTGTCGGAGACATCTTTCGCTCCCGCACGCGGCTCCTGCGATGCCTTGAAGAAGTGCCGGACGATGCGCCGGCGCGCCTGTACCTGGATCGCTGCGACGAGTACCTGCGCAACGGTCACGCGGAAGGCATCGAGGAAAACGAACTGACCCAGACCTGGAGCGAGGAATACAGTTGCGGTGTGGCCGATATCGACAGCCACCACCGGATCCTGCTGAGTCAGCTCAACGCCCTGGCATTGGCCGTGCGCGAGGGGCGGGTTGCCGACACCGTGCCCGTCCTGACTCGCATCGAGAAAGACGCGCGACAACAGTTTGCGACGGAAGAGACACTGATGCAGGAGTCGCGCTATGCGTTTGTGGCCGAGCACTCCCACCAGCACCGGCGCTTCCAGGAGAATCTAAAGCGCCTGAGTGACGAAATTGCCTCGGGGTCGGAAAACCCGGTCTATCTGGCGTTTCGCATCAAGCTGTTGCTGATGGATTGGACCATCAACCACAGCATCAAGACCGACCGCCACCTCGGCCATCACGTGAAGTCACGCAGCGGCGGTTAACATGGCGGTCAAACAGAGAAGAACGAGGTTCCAGCTGTCTTTTCATCGTCCGACCTTACCGGCTTTGATCTGGCTTGAGGTGGGACCATGCTGGTAAACTGGATGACGCAGGTATCACAGCGCCGATGCAACCCGCTAGGCTGATGTCAAGACACAAACTACTGGGTAACTGACAAAATCCGATGCTTGGACTCTTTTCCAACAA
Organism: Betaproteobacteria bacterium; assembly: GCA_012026675.1. Classification (GTDB taxonomy): domain Bacteria; phylum Pseudomonadota; class Gammaproteobacteria; order Burkholderiales; family Rhodocyclaceae; genus Sulfuritalea. The sequence continues at coordinate 11,503 of VEPA01000250.1, forward strand.
GCCCTCCCATCCTCTCGCCGACCCGCGCGAAGCCAAGCGCATACTGGCCGAGATCGCTGGCCGCGATCCTCAGGGTGCGATCGAGCAGGCAATCACCTGGGTCGAGTCGGTCGGAGGCGATGACGGCCTCAAGCCGGCCCAGCGGCTTGATCTGCTGCTTAGGCTCGACGAAGCCTGCGCCCCGCAGGCGCGGCGCCTGGCGCGCGATTATGCTGCCCGGAGCGCAGCGAGTCGTGCGCAGGAAGTGCGTCTCTGGGATCTCGGTCACGGCTACTGGGTGCAGCTTTTTACTGCCTACCTGTTCTGCCTCAGCGGCTATCGCCTGGGAGAGAAGGATGCCGATGTGATCAAGCCCCAGTTGCAGCTCCTCTATGGGCGGTTGATCGGTTCCATGGGGGCCAACCTGAAATGGGACCAGTTCCGCTATGGACCGATCGACCCCGATTTCTGGGGTACCGTGGGTGGCATATATCTGGCCGCAGTCGAGGCGAAGCTGGAGCAGAAGCCACTGATGCTGTATCCGGGCCAGGCCGAAACAACGATAGAGGCGGAATACCTCAAGGCGCTCGTTTTCCAGTCGTCCTCGATGGACAAGCTGACGCCGCTGCAGGTCGAGGGCGGCGAGCGTTTGATCACCCATTTCCTGCCGTTCTTTAGCTTGGTCCATGAGGTTCGCCCCGAAAACGTGTATTGGGTGGATCCCGGCAAGCCGCAGCCGCCGCCGCGACTGGCCAAGGCGCCGGAGATCACGCCGACCTTGCGGTTTTTCCACTGCGCGCGAGCGGTCGATGAGGTACTTCGAACCATCGAACAGGTGACGAAAGAGTGCCGGGTGCCGCCCGGGATCAACTTGGGTGCGCAGTATGACGTGGATACGGTAATTCCCGTCCTCAGGCATTTCGAGATGTGTTGGGGGCTCAAGCCCCCGGTACGCAGCACCGCCCGACGTCGTATCAACGCGGAGCTCAAGGTGATCAACGGGATGGCCACAGTACACCGGCACCTCTCCGGGCGCGCTTTCGGTGCGGATGTCATCGAGACCTGGCTGATGGAAGACGTCAGTCAGGGCGGCTTGGGTGCCCAGGCGATCGTTTCCCGCGACGACTGGATTCGCGTCAAGGCGCTGGTTGCCGTTCAGCCGGAGGGTGGCGACAACTGGCTGCTGGGGATTATCAGGCGCTATGTGCGCAGCGAGTCGACCCGGGGATTGGTCGGCATCGAGACCATTTCCAAGGCGCCGCGCGCCGTGCTGGCCGATTCCGGCGGCATCATGACCGAAGCCATCCTGATCGATGTGCCCGAAGTCGGCGAGTACGCCCGCATGGTGCTGTCGCCGAATGCTGTGGAAGAGGGAATAGCGCTGTTGTTCAGCGTCGACGGCAAGAATGCGCGCCTGCATCCGCGCGAGACGCTGGTGACTGACCCGGATTACGTGGTAGTCAACTTCTTCGTGCAATCCTATGGCTGACCCGGCGCGCGGATTGCCGACTTCGGCCGGAAGGCCATGACCACTGGCTCGCGGGCTTCGACATAAGGTCCGTCGCAAAGCCGCGCAAGTTCTCCGCGCGCAAGAACAAGTCGCAATCCCTGCTGCGGTAAGGTATCAAGCGACGGATCTTGTGGCGCCCCAATCCGGCACATGAATGTTCCTGGTGCAATTCATTCCGGTTTCTCAGTGCCGGTTCGGCAGAGGCCGTGTGGACGTCTCCCGTCTATCTTGAGCCGAAAAGATGCCCCAGCCCGCCGGTGACCCGGTCCATGAGCCCGCCGCCGGAACCACCTGCGTGCGATGCGCTCTCGATATCCTTTGCCAGCGAAATCCGCGCTTCCTCGCTTATCTTGTCCACTGCATGCCGGTGGGCGATTTCGGGTGCGTTCCGGAGTTGTGTGCGCTTTGCCCGTGCAGAATTCACGACAATCTTCAGCATCGCCGGAATTACCGGCTTGGGAATGAAGCGATAGACCTGGCCCTGATTGATCAGGCTGATCACTTCCTCGGCGTCGGTCTTGTCGGTAATTACCACGGTGACGATATCCGGCTTTTCCTGCTTGAGCAGTTTGAGCATCCGCGTCATGTCGATGCCCTTTACCCGCGTTTCCGCGACTATGACGCCGACCGCTTCGCGATCGAACGCCGCGACCGCCTCGCCCAGATCGTGCGCAAAGGAAACGTGGACCTGCTCTCCGACTTCACGGCAAAGCATGTCGAAGATCGAGGAATCGTCGTCCACCAGCAACACGGTTTCCACGCCGGTGGCGACGGTGGCTGGTGCTTCTTCGGCTTCCGCGATCGGAGCGGGAACTGGTTGGGTCTTGGCGATTAGCGCCGCCTCGGCGACAACTCCGGGCAGTTCATCGATCTTCCACGGCTTGCTGATGAAGCGGAAGACTTCGCTTTCGTTCACCGAGCGCAGGATGGCCTGCAGATCCGAGTAGCCGGTGAGCAGAATTCGCATCGAACGCGGCGAGCGCTTGCGAACCTCGCGCAGGAATTCCGATCCCATCATTCCGGGCATGCGCTGGTCGGAAATCACTACGTCGAAATCATGATCCGCCACCAACATCAGGCCCGCCTGACCGCTGGTCGCAGTGAGAACCTCAAATTCCTTTTGCAGCATCCATTTCAAGGAGCGCAGGATGTTTGGCTCGTCATCAACGCAAAGTACCTTGCCTTTTGTCTGGCTCATGATCCGATTGATCTCCGCAATCCTCAGGCGCCTGCCGGGAGCAGGACGGTAAATGTCGTCCCTGCGCCGGAAGTCTCCGTCACCGAAATTTCCCCGCCATGCTCTTCGACAATTGTCCTGGCAACCGGCAGCCCCAATCCTGTTCCGTCGCCGGATGCCGTGGTGGTGAAGTAGTTTTCCCAGATATGCGGCAGTGCGTCTGCCGCTATGCCGCTGCCGGTGTCCGTTACATCCACCCGCACGCGGTTGCCTTCCATGCGGCTCCTGACGGTGATGGTGCCGTCCCCTGCGATGGCCTGCGCCGCGTTATTGATGAGATTCAGGAATACCTGGTTGATCTGGGACACGTTGCATTCGATCAAGGGCAGCTGGCCGAATTCCTCGACGACCTGAATTCGGGTCGGGATCACGCTCTTGGCAATGTAGATGACGTTATGCAGGCCCTTGTTGAGGTCGAACCGGGCGGTCTTGTTTCGATCCAGGCGCGTGAAGTCGCGCAGGTTTTCCACCAGTTCGCGCATTTGCTCGATGCCCTGCAGGGTGTCGCTGAGCATCTCCTTCGGCATGCTGGCGTCAAGGTCGGACTCCTCAATGCCGCTTGCCTGTGCCTTTAGCGATTCGAGGCTGATGGAGATCTGATCCGCTCCGGCACTTTTGACCAGCGCCGAGATGCCGGAGGCGAGCTTGAGCGGCTTTTCATAGCCGTCGATGGCCTGCATCGCCATGCTGACGTTGCTGTGGGTGAAAGCCAGCGGGGTATTGAGCTGATGGGCCACGCCGGCCACCATCTGGCCCAGGGACGCCATCTTTTCGGCCTGCGCCAGTTGCTGTTGTGCCTGCTGCTGTTCCGTTTCCTGCCGGGCAATGATGGCGTCGGCACGGTGGACGATCACGAACAGCGCACCGAACAGGATCAGCATCAGGGCCAGCACGATGATCAGGGTTTGCGTGGAAAAGTCCTCGACCTTCCCCTGGTTCGTGGCGGATGCCTGTTCGACTTTCGCCTGGTTGTCGGTGGCGGTTTTCTTGATTCCTGCCGCGGTCTTCTTGATCTGGTCGAGGAATGGCGTTACATCCGAATAGATCTCGAAGACGCTGACGATCGTGTCGCTCCCCGGCTGCAGCACAGGCAGGTAGCTCTGGATGAGGTCTCGCTTTTCCACCGTGCCTTCGAAGGCGCTGAACTTGTCGCGAAACACCAGTTCGCTCTTGGCCTTGCCCTCCTTCGCTGCGCCGATCCATCCGGCATTGTCGGCCTTGTCCTCGCCGATCTGGGCATTCTCGGAGGAATAGACTGTGATGCCGCGCAGATCGTAGACCTTGATCTTGAACACAGTGCTCTTTTTCATCGAGTCGTAAACTTTGCTATTCAGGTCGGCGAATCCCTTGATCGCCATGATCTTCTTGCCGACCTCGGAAAAGCAGGCCTTCTTTTCCGGCGGCGGCTTCAGCTTGCCGTCCTTTTCGTCCTTGAGGTCGGTGATGGAGCGGCAGTGGTCGACCGGGATGTCCTGCGCCTTGGCCACGAAGGGAGCAAAATCCTTTTCCCACAGGGCGTTGGCAAACAGGCGCGTCAGGTTGACGTTGCCGGCCTCATGGATGGTCAGCAGGTCGCGCCTCGCCGCGGCATCCTGCTGGTTGGAGAAATCGTCCTGCACCTTTTTGAAAAAGTCTCCCTCCTCCTTCTGCACCTGCTTGAAAAAACCGCTCTGCTGACTCTCGAAATAGGTCAGGGCGAGCGCAACCAGGACAAACATGACCAGGCTGGCAAGGCTGAAATAGCGGACGAGCTGAAAATGCTTTGCAGCAGCGTGTTGCCGCCTGCTTTCCGCTGCGGCAGTTTTCGACCCGCCGGTTTGGGACGATCCATTCGTGGCGACACTGCTCAATTCCATGTTTGTGCTTGCTCCAGGTGGGCTAGGTATTCTTTGCCGCAATGGCGCGATCGATCTCGGCAAACGTTTGCGACAACTCATGGGTCTGCAGTCCAATGCCGAGTTGCCGTGCGATCTGGGTGGCGGAAAAAATTCCCCGGATGACAGGCTTGTGCAGTATCGGATCAACTTCCACCGCCAGTGCGTGCTGTCGACTGGAGCCCTTGAGCGTTTCGACGATGTCTCCGACATGGGCGTGCAACACGTCGTTCAGGGCAAGCACTTCAACCTGGTCAGCGGGAGTCATCACCTCGGCGACCTTGACTTCCTGAAAGGAGATCATGCGCCGGCTGATGATTTCGTCGGCGCGGTCGCCGATGACGTCGCGCGCGGTAACGATGCCGATCACGTCCTCATTGGCATCCACCACGAGCAGCGAGCGTACGCCGCGCGCGATCATTTTCTGGGTTGCCGTTTCGAGATCGGCCTCACCGGAGATTACGGCGGCCGGGACGAACTTCAGGTCCGTCATGGTTTCCAGGGCCGACGCCGTGACCTTGACCAGACCAGGATTGCTGAAATACGGGCGGGCGTAGGTGCTGTGTGCTTGCAGCGTAGATAAGGCGAGTGGTTTGAATTGGCTCATGCTTCCTCCATGTCGGGTACTTGTATGGAACGCCCGATCGTGACCGGATTGTAAGTGATCGATGCTTTTCGCGGTGGCTGGGAAATTACTGCGGCCGCGGCAATGACCGGTTCTGGGAGTTGCTGGTCGCGACTCTGGACGGCTACGGACGTAAAAAGGCCGGAAGCCTGGCTTGCTGGCCTGCTTCGTACTGCGTAGGATAGTCTGATGGTGGGCGGTACTGGGATCGAACCAGTGGCTTCCACCGTGTGAAGGTGGCACTCTACCGCTGAGTTAACCGCCCGCGAAAGAGGGCCGAATTTAACCACAAAGGCCGGGTAAGGGTCAATCGGACCGGCGCCCTGACGTAGAATTCAGCCCTTTCCCAGAGCATTGATTTCCAATGACGGTTCGCACCCGCTTCGCCCCCAGCCCTACCGGTTTCCTGCATATCGGCGGCGCCCGCACGGCGCTGTTTTCCTGGGCCTATGCCCGTCATCATGGCGGCAAGTTCATCCTGCGCATCGAGGATACCGATGTGGCGCGTTCCACGCCGGAGGCGGTGCAGGCGATTCTCGACGGCATGCAGTGGCTGGGACTGGCCCATGACGAGGGGCCGTTCTATCAGATGCAACGCATGGAGCGCTATCGCCAGGTGATCGGCGAGATGCTGGCGGCAGGCACGGCCTATCACTGCTACATGTCGAAAGAGGAACTGGATACCTTGCGTGCCGAGCAGGAGGCGCGCAAGGAGAAGCCGCGCTATGACGGACGCTGGCGCCCCGCAGCGGGCAAGACTTTGCCGCCGCCACCCGCTTCAACTCCAGTCGTACGATTCAGGAATCCGCAAGAGGGAATCGTAGCGTGGGAGGATCAGGTCAAGGGGCACATCGAGTTTGCCAACACCGAGCTCGATGACTTCGTCATCGCCCGTGCCGATGGGACGCCGACCTACAATTTCTGCGTCGTGGTCGATGATCGTGACATGGAAATCACCCACGTGATTCGCGGCGACGATCATGTGAACAACACGCCGCGCCAGATCAACCTGCTGCAGGCGCTGGGTGCGCCGGTGCCGCAGTATGCGCACCTGTCGATGATCCTCGGCGACGACGGGCAGAAGCTATCGAAGCGTCATGGTGCGGTATCGGTGATGCAATACGATGAGGACGGCTACCTCCCAGAGGCGGTGCTGAACTATCTGGCGCGGCTGGGCTGGTCGCATGGCGATGAAGAGGTGTTCGACATGGACCAATTCGTGAAGTGGTTCGACCTGGACCACATCACGGCTTCCGCCGCCCAGTTCAATACCGAGAAGCTCAATTGGCTCAATGCCCACTATCTGAAGCTGGCTGATCCGCAGCGCCTTGCCGCGGAGGCGACCCGCCGGCTCGCGCGGCAGGGAGTAGCCATTGCCGGCGGACCTGATGTGGCCAGCGTGGCTGCCTTGTACCGCGACCGCGCGGGCACCCTGAATGAACTGGCCGATGCTATTCATCCCTTCTTTGTGCCGCCGACGCCGCCAGCGGAGATGTGCGCCCAGCATTTCACCGAAGCAGCCCTGGCGGGCCTCGATGCCTTGCGCGCGAGGTTCGTGGCTTGCGCGTGGCAGACCAGTGAATTGGGGCAAGTCGTAAAGCAGACCGCTGCCGAGGCGGGCCTGAAGATGGCTCAGTTGGCGATTCCCTTGCGCGTGGCGCTGCTGGGATTGCCCCAGTCGCCCTCGATCGATGCGGTGCTCGAGGTGCTGGGGCGCGAACGCGTGCTGGCACGGTTGGCGAAGGTATTGGCCGCCTGAAGATAAATTGACAAGGGCAGGCTTAGGGGCGAGAGTTGATGCAGTTCCTTTTACCGTGAAGCGTCTTGTTCCGAGCGACAGGTGATAGCCGAGCGAAGCGAGCTGAACAGAAGCCTCCCCGGGAGAGGAGGACGGGAGGGGCGGGCCTTCAATTCGCCTTTCACGTGTTTCATTTCCTGCGGGTTTTCTCATGTAACCGTGAGCGTTGGCTGATCATGTCCCGCACCCTGCTTTCGGTGTTTCTGCTGTTTTTCGTCACTGCCTGCGCAACCTCGCCCGAGGGCCGCCCGCAACTGATGGCGCCGACTGCTTTGCAGGGTTTCAGCGCCGTCTACTCCGAGTTCGACATGCAACTGCAGTTGGTGACCGCTACGGATTCCCCGGCCTGCCCGGAAGAGGAATGCGTTGCAGACCGGGCTTTTGACCAGCGCATTCTTGCAATTGGACGCCGTCTTGCCGAAATCGCCTTTCGGCAGAATGCCGAGCTGTATTTGCGTTTACCGCGCTTCGAGTTCATCGTTGCCAACAAAGTCGAGCCCGGCGCGGCATCCAGTGCCGGCGGGACGGTGATTGTTTATCGCGGCCTGCAGCGCATGAATCTTGACGATGCAGTGCTGGCATTTGTACTGGCTCGGGAAATGAGTCATGTGATTGCCGGTCATCACGATGAGAATGTTGCTGCCAGCATCCTCGTTGCGGTGGCGGCGCAGATCCTGTTTCCCGTGCTGAATATCGGGGGGCTCTTTGTCGGCGGCGCGGCAACTGCTGCTGCCGGTTCCACTGCCGGTTCCGCCGTGGGGACAACGGCGGTGACTTCGGCTGCGTCATTTCTCGGGTCGCGCGCGATACGCGCCGGCTATCGTCCGCTACAGATGCGCGAGGCCGAATTCATGGCCTTGAAGCTGCTGGTGGCCTCGGGCTGGGATGGCATTGAGGTGAGCGAGAAGCTGGAAACGCTGCGCCCAAGCCTGTCTGACGAGACAGCCTGGACGCGGGAACTGCGCGAATCCGCGCAGAGCATCGCCAGCATGATGCAGGGGCCGCCTCTTCCGGATTTGGATATGGGGGTTGGTCAGATCATCCCCGGATTGCCGATCTCCCTGCCGCCACCCTTGGTCAGCAAGCCGTTCTGAAGCGTCACGCGGTCACCGCTTTGCCAGGCCGGAGCCGAGTCGCTGCTGAAGGTCCGCGTGCTGCCGTCGTCGAAGCGCACCAGGACTTCGTAGTGCTTGCTTTGCTTCATCGACTTCTCGATGTAATTGCCGGCATAGGCGCCACCGGCGGCGCCGAGCACCGTGGCGATGCTGCGCGTAGAACCCTTGCCGATCCGGTTGGCGATGAGGCCGCCGACCAGGCCGCCGGCGATCGCACCGCCGCCGCTGGCCTTGGGTTCGTCCGCTATTTCACGCACGTCCTCGACCACGCCACACTCGTTGCATATTGCCGGCGTCGGGGCCGCGACCCGATAGGCGGGTTGCGGGGAAGTCGCGGCATAAGTCGGTGCTGGCGACACGGAGTCATAAGTCGGCGCGGGTGACACGGCAACGGTCGAGCTTGTTGGCACCGGGGCCGGTGCCTGCACGTTGCGGTAAGCGCTGGCGGGCGCATTTTCGGCGGACTTCGCAAGCGTCCGGGTCTTTTCCTGCGGCGCGGCGACCTTTTTCTGGATCGGGGCCGGTGCTGCGGCAGCGGCTGCAGTCAGCGGGGCGGCTACGGCGCCATGCATGGCGGGGCCGGGCAGCCAGCCGGCAATCGCGCCGATACCGGCCAGACTGAACAGGGTTACCGAAGCTGCGGCGACCAGCAACAACGGGTGGGCGGACGAGACTGCAATCCGCGACGGACTGACTTGCCTTGCTTCCATGATGCGCTCCTTGTGGGTGATGCGTATGAGCACATTAACGTTCCGCCGGCCACGTCGGGGACGAGCGCAATCAGCGCTTACATCTGTTACAAACTTTCTTTGCCGCGTCGCAGGGCACGCAGATGGAAGCGTGCTGGATCGACTGCGCGCACCAGGTCGCGCTCGATTGGCAGGGGTTCGCCGTCCAGTTGGCTGGCAAGAAGTTCTGCGGCCAGCGGCGCCCAGACCATGCCGCGCGCGGAAAGGCCGAGCAGCGCGTGCAAGCCCGGCAAGCGCAACAGTTTCTCCAGAGTCGCCGAACTTTCGGGCACTGCATTCATGTCGGGCAGGGTCCCGATCAGCGGCAGTCGATCCGGGGCGGCGCTGCGCAAGCCGACGCGACCTTCGAGCAGCGCCGGATCGATGCCCCGCGCGGCGCCCGGCAGCAGTTCGTCGAGGCGCTGCAGGTTTCCCGCGTGGTCGGCGGGGCGCGGAGTCAGGTCGGTGTCATCGCTGTCGAAGCTGGCGCCAACACAGACGGTACCTGCCTGCGGCGGAGTGATGTAGCCGGAGCGGCAGACCACGTGGTTCAGGGCGGATACGGCTTCGCGCCAGGGCTCGGGCAGATAACTGATCTGGCCGCGTATCGGTGTCAGCGGCAGGGCCCGGGCCAGCAGCCGGTTGGCGGCATGGGTGTTGGCGAGGACGACATGGGGCGCTTCGGCCAGGAGCGTGCCGCCGGCATCGAAAGCCTGCCAGCCTGTGGCGGTCTGCCGCAGCGCGGCGACCTCGGTTTCGAAACGCGCCCGGATGTGCTCGCGGCCGGCTGCCAGCAAGGCGTTGCAAAGGCTGCCCGGGCTGACCCAGCCGCCGCCGGGAAACCACCAGCCGCCATGGGCCACATCACGGCCTACGAGGTCCGTGGCGGCATCGCGCTCGAGAAACGCGGCAAATTCCGCCGGCAGTTCGAGTTCCGCCACCGTGCGGCGCTGCAGGTCCTCGTGGTCGCGGTCGCGCGCCACTTGCAGGACTCCGCAGGGCGACCAGCGCACCGCCGCAAGGCCGTGCAAGCGACGCAGCGCATACAGGTAACCGGCGCGCGACAGGCGCGCCGCCAGCGCATCGTCCTTCGCCAGATGCGGCAGCAGTATGCCGGACGGGTTGCCCGAGGCTTCCTGCGCCGGCTGCGCATGGCGTTCCAATAGCTCGACCTGCCAGCCGCGCGCGGCCAGGCGTTCGCTGATCGCGGTGCCGGCAAGCCCGGCGCCGATGACCATGGCGCGGCGCTGTGCGGTGTGGGGAGATGATTCAAGAATCGGCGCTGGTGACACGGCGTGTTCAAGCCGACCCACCAGCATTTCGCGCTTGGTGGCGTAGCCTGGACAGCGTTCCAGCTTCCAGCCGGTGCTTTCCAGGGCGTGGCGCACCTCGCCGGCGACGCTCCAGGTCGCCAGCGTGCTTCCGCTGTGACACAGTCGCGTGACAGCCGCGAGCAGGGCCGACGACCAGAGTTCGGGATTCCTGGCCGGGACAAAGCCGTCAAGGAAGATTGCATCGATCCGGGCACTCAGTTGCGGCAGCAAGGCCTGTGCGTCGCCGAACAGCAAGCTCAGCGTCACCCGCCCCTCGTCGAAGTGCAGGCGATGAAATCCCGGCGTCAGCGGCGGCCACTGGCTCAGCAGTTGGCTGGCAAGAAGTTCCAATTCGGGATAGGGCGCCAGCAATGCGGCGAGATCGTCGCGGCGGAAGGGATGCTTCTCGACCGAGACGAAGTGCAGCCGGCCTCTAGCCCGGGATTCGCGCCAGGCCTGCCAGGTGGCCAGAAAATTCAGGCCGAGGCCGAAGCCTGTTTCAAGTATGGCGAAGCGTTCAGCGCCGATCCAGCGTGCCGGCAAATCGTTGCCGCCGAGAAAGACATGGCGGGCCTGTGCGAGGCCGCCGTGCGCGGAGTGATAGATGTCGTCGTAAAGCGGCGAATACGGCGTACCGTCGGCGGTTGCCGCCGGCACGGCGGGAACCAGCGGTGCCGGACGCATTCCAGCCCTATTCCGGGCGCATTTGCGGGAAGAGGATGACGTCGCGGATCGATGCCGAATTGGTCAGCAGCATGACCAGGCGGTCGATGCCGATGCCGCAGCCGCCGGTCGGCGGCAGGCCGTATTCCAGGGCGCGGATATAGTCCGCGTCGTAGTACATGGCCTCTTCGTCGCCGGCTTCCTTGGCCTTGGCCTGCTGCATGAAGCGCGCGGCCTGATCCTCGGGATCGTTCAGCTCGGAAAAGCCGTTGGCGATTTCGCGGCCGACGATGAACAGTTCGAAGCGTTCGGTGATTGCCGGATTGTCATTGCTGGCGCGCGCCAGCGGCGAGACTTCGGCCGGATAGTCGATGATGTAGGTCGGATCCCACAGTTCGGCCTCGGTGGTTTCCTCGAACAGCACCAGTTGCAGGCTGCCAAGGCCGGCATTGGCGAGGTGCGGCGCCTTGAGGTCGACCCGGAGATCCTTGAGTTTCTGGCGCAACCAGTCGATGTTGTTCAGTTGCTCAATGGTGTATCCGGGATGGTGGTGGTGAATGGCGCCGACGATGGTCAGCCTTGCGAAGGGCTTGGAAAGATCGAGTTCGCGCCCCTGATATTCGAAGACCTCGGTGCCCAGCGCTTCACGCGCCGAATGGCGCAACAGGCCTTCGGTAAAGTCCATCAGCCGGCGGTAATCCGTATAGGCCTCGTAGAACTCCATCATGGTGAATTCGGGATTGTGGCGGGGGCTGAGTCCCTCGTTGCGGAAATTGCGATTGACCTCGAACACCTTCTCGAAGCCGCCCACCACCAGGCGCTTGAGATACAGCTCCGGTGCAATGCGCAGGAACAATTTCATGTCCAGTGCGTTGTGATGCGTGGTGAAGGGCTTGGCCGCGGCGCCGCCCGGAATGGGGTGCATCATCGGCGTTTCGACTTCGAGGAAGCCGTGATGCATCATGTAATTGCGGATCGACTGGATCATCCGGCTGCGGGCGACGAAGGTGAAGCGTGTCTGCTCGTTGGTGATCAGGTCGAGTTCGCGACTGCGGTACTTCTGCTCGACGTCGGTGAGGCCATGGAATTTCTCGGGCAGCGGACGCAGCGACTTGGTCAGCAGGCGGATGCTGGCGCACTGCACGGTCAGCTCCCCGGTCTTGGTCTTGAACAGCGTGCCGGTGCAGCCGACGATGTCGCCCAGGTCCCAGCCCTTGAATTCCTTATGCGCGTCTTCGCCGGTGCCGTCGTTGCTGACGAAAATCTGGATGCGGCCGGACACGTCCTGGATGCTGGCGAAGCTGGCCTTGCCCATCACGCGTTTCAACATGATGCGGCCGGCGACCTTGACCTCGATCGGCGCGGCCTCGAGTTCTTCGCGCGTTTTCGCGCTGTAGAGTTCGTCGAGCCGGCCGGCGAGGTTTTCGCGCGAGAAGTCGTTGGGGAAGGCGCGGCCGGAAGCACGCCAGGCGGCAAGCTTTTCGCGGCGCTCGGCGATGAGGCGGTTTTCGTCCTGGGGAGTGGGAGTGGTGGTGTCGGTCATGATGATGGGCTCAATAAAAACGATGAACGGTGAAGCCGAGCGCCGCGGCGGCCTCGGCCTGGATTTTGTCGGCGGTGGCGAAGTATTCCGTACCGCAGGCTCGTGCGGCGGCTAGATGCATGGCATCGAGCGCGCGCAGGGGAATGTCGGGCAGAACGTCGATCAGGTCGCGGGCAGCAGCATGCTCGCCCATCGGGCTCTCATGAACTCGCCAGGCGCCGCTGCGAACGTGGCCGTCGAATTCGGCCAGGGCCTGGCGCTCAAGTGTTTGATCGATCTGTCCGGCACGACGGCGTCGCGCCAACAGGCAACGGAATTCCACCAGCGTCAATGCAGCGGTGGTCGGTGTGGTCTGGCCCTCCAGCCAGTTCAGCACATCCAGTGAGCGCGGTTCGCGGATATAGCACTTGGCCAGCGCGCTGGTGTCGATGTAGGCCATCAACAGCGATCTTCCCGATCTTCGGCGATCAGTACTTCGCTCGGGACGGTCTGCATGGGCTGACCGGCGAGAAAAGCCTTCAACGAACGCAAGCGAGGCTGCGGTGCTATCGGCAGGATGCGTGCGATCGGTTCGCCGCGCCGCGTGACGATCACTTCGTCATCGCCGGCGAACATCTGGTCCGGGTGCGAAAGCCCCTCGCGGGCTTCGCGGATGGTGAGGGTTTTAGTTCCGGCGTAACGCCCGCCAATGCGGGCATTAGCCTGCTCTGAAACTCCGCTTTGCTTCGTTTTCATGGCGGATTTCCCATGTGACACAAGTTTTCGTATTGTGACACAAGAGGGATGGCCTCGCCAGTGCCCTCTGCGCGGCAATGCTCCTGTCCGCGACCGGATTCCGGCGCCCGTAAATCAATAGTCGGCGCTGGCGGGACGGCGGCTCGCGGCCATGGGCTGTCCGTCAAGAGCATCAGACAACGCGTTTGCTCCTCGGTTTTGCGGCCCTTCGGTAAGCGCGTCATCGACGCCAGCAATCCTGCCGGTTGCCGACGTTTGCTGTCATTGGTTTCTGAGTGGCCACCTCAGAAATTGGAGAACTCGCACAATTTGACAATCGAATTCCAGAAAGCCCTCCCTGATCTGGCCGGGTATTTTTGGGCCAGGTTGGTTGGGAAAAGTTCATACTTAACACATGTTGGCCATTTGAAGAATTGCCGCATGCTTGGCATGACTTAACAGATGAACTTGACCGCGAAGAGAAAAGACAAGTCACCGGCTACTTTGGTTAGTAACGACAACTACCGTAGCTGCATGGAGAATTTCATGAAGACGTCAGTTGCACTTGCACTCGGCTTCTACTCTGCCATAGCGCAATCCATGTGTTACATCGTGGAGAACGGCGCTGGGCAGACGACCTATATCTCAGAACGTCCTCCGGTGAATATGGCGGCTGACTCGCCCAGCAAGGAGGTCCAAGCCAAGTACCCTGGCGGACACATGCTGATCGTCCCGGAATGCCCCCTGACTTCCAATCAACAGGAGGCCAGACGGTTGCAAGCCATATTGGAAGTAAAAATCGCCACTGAGATTCGTGCCATGCAAGCACGGACTCCTCCCACGGAGTCAACCTATTTCCCCGCCGAGAAGCCTCAACCCGTGTTCTATGCCGGAACTCTGTCCCAAGACGACTACGGGTATGGCGGCTTTGGGTATGGAGGTTATGGGTACGGAGCTTACGGGCACTACGGGGGTGGTTACTATCGACCTGTCCGTGGCCATGAACATCACGGTCCTCGTGTCAGTCATTACGGAAGAGGCGCGCGATGAACAGACCAGATCCTACTTCCTGATGCCAGACACTGAGCTTCCCGCGCAGTGGCAGGCGGCTGCCTCCATGGGCACCGATTACGCATTCAGCGGTTTGTGAAGCTACCGTTCTGATGCTTTTCGGTCCATGATGGATCGGTTGCCTGCAACAAGCCGAGCCGGCCGTCGCGCCGGCGCCGACTCTTTAAACGCCCTGTTTCAGGCTGGCCTCGATGAAGGCATCGAGGTCGCCGTCGAGCACCTTCTGCGTAGCCGAGATTTCGACGTTGGTGCGCAGGTCCTTGATGCGGGAATTGTCCAGCACGTAGCTGCGGATCTGGTGGCCCCAGCCGACGTCAGTCTTGCCGGCCTCCAGCTTGTCGGCCTCGGCCTGGCGCTTGCGCAGTTCGAGTTCGTAGAGGCGTGACTTCAGCATCAGCATGGCCTCGGCGCGGTTCCTGTGCTGCGAGCGGTCGTTCTGGCACTGCACGACGATGCCGGTTGGGACGTGGGTAATGCGGATCGCCGAGTCGGTCTTGTTGATGTGCTGGCCGCCTGCGCCGGAGGCGCGGTAGGTGTCGGTGCGCAGGTCGGCGGGGTTGATCTCGACCTCGATCGAATCGTCGATCTCGGGATAGACGTAGAGGCTGGCGAAGCTGGTATGGCGGCCGCCCGAGGAATCGAAGGGCGACTTGCGTACCAGTCGATGCACGCCGGTTTCGGTGCGCAGGAAGCCGTAGGCGTAATCGCCCTCGACCTTGATCGAGGCGCTGCGGATGCCGGCGACGTCGCCGGCGGTCTGTTCCAGCAGTTCGGTCTTGAAGCCCTTGCGCTCGCAGTATTTCAGGTACTGGCGCAGCAGCATCGAGGCCCAGTCGCAGGCTTCGGTGCCGCCGGCGCCGGCCTGGATGTCGATGAAGCAGTTGTTGGGGTCCGCCGGATTGTTGAACATGCGGCGGAATTCGAGGTCGGCAATCAGCGCTTCCGTCGCGGCGAGGTCGCTCTCGACTGCCGCCATGGTTTCCTCGTCGTCCTCGTCGCGGGCGAGTTCGAACAGGTCGCGAGCCTCGGCCAGGCGGGAACTGACGCCGGAGAGAGTGCCGACGACGGCTTCCAGGGATTTCTTTTCGCGCCCGAGGGTCTGGGCACGTTCGGCGTCATCCCAGAGTTTCGGGTCTTCCAGAACCTGTGTCAGTTCTGCCAGCTTTTCCGCTTTTCCAGCGTAGTCAAAGATACCTCCGCAGTTGCTCGCCACGACCGGAAAGGTCGGCGATACGGTTGGCGACGGCGTTGATGCGTTCGGCTTCCATGACTGTTCCTGCGCGGGATTGAAGCGGGAATTATACGCGCTGCGCATCGCTGCTTCACTGGTGTTCGCCGCGGCGAAGTCGACCGCGGCGCGGTGTGATAGCCTGATATTTTTGCTGTCGATAGCAATGCAATGTCCGAGATGATTTTCTACGAGCGGGTCGTCGCGCTCAATGACCAGACCCACGCCAGGCTGAGGGTGCGTCCCGCGGAAAGTTTCGCTTACGCCGCCAGAACCAATTCGGTGCCGCTCCTTGCCAGCGAGTTTTTCGAATGCGCGCTCGAGTACCCGATAGTTTTTACCCGCGGCGCAGCCGGTCCCGTCGCGGCAGCGCTTCTCGGTCTGCGTGAAGCGGAGAATCTCTACGTAGGCAGGGACGGCACATGGGATGCCCGCTTTGTTCCTGCGTTCGTGCGGCGCTATCCCTTCGTGCCGGGCAAAGGCGTGGGAGGCGAATTGCTGGTATGCATCGACGAGGCGTCAAAGTGCTTTGACACCAGGGTAGGCGAACCCCTGTTCCTGAACGGCAAACCGACGCCGCAACTGGAACATGCGATGAAGTTCCTCGCGGAGTTTCACCAGGGGGCCGCGACGACCGAACTCCTTGGGCGCCGCTTGCAGGAAATGGGGTTGCTGCGGCAGGCCGATTCGGTAGCACAACTCAACGATGGCAGCCAGTTTCGGCTCAACGGTCTGAATGTCGTGGACGAGACCAAACTGCGCGCCCTGCATCGCGATACGGTGCAGGAACTGTTTGTGAGCGGCGCTCTGGCGGTGATCTACGCCCATCTCATGTCGCTGGGGAACCTGGGCGCGCTGGTCGATCGCTTGAGCAAACGCGGCGCGGCGGGCAAGGCTGCGAGCCACTGATTCCTTCCTGACGGCGCCGGACAGGCCTTCTGACGCGGGGTTTCAACCGGGCGGGAATTTACCGCTATGATTGGAATTTCCCGCAGCAGCCACAGTGGCTGCGTACTTCATGGCCATATACGTTTTCGTCACGGGTGGTGTCGTGTCCAGACTGGGCAAGGGCATCGCCGCCGCCAGCCTCGGGGCCATCCTCGATTCGCGCGGGATCAAGGTAACCCACCTCAAGCTCGACCCCTATATCAACGTTGACCCCGGAACCATGTCGCCGTTTCAGCACGGCGAGGTGTGCGTCACCGAGGACGGCGCCGAGACCGACCACGACCTTGGCCATTACGAACGCTTCACCAGCGCCAAGATGGGCAAGCGCAACAACTTCACCACCGGCCAGATTTACGAGTCGGTGATCAAGAAGGAA
Source organism: Betaproteobacteria bacterium (assembly GCA_012026675.1). Classification (GTDB taxonomy): domain Bacteria; phylum Pseudomonadota; class Gammaproteobacteria; order Burkholderiales; family Rhodocyclaceae; genus Sulfuritalea. The sequence continues at coordinate 28,225 of VEPA01000250.1, forward strand.
CGCCGCGGCGAGTATCTGGGCAAGACCGTCCAGGTCATTCCGCATATCACCGACGAGATCAAGCTGTTCATCAAGCGCGGCGCCGAGGGTGCCGACGTGGCGATCGTTGAGGTCGGTGGCACCGTGGGCGATATCGAGTCCCTGCCTTTCCTCGAAGCGATCCGCCAGATGGGCATCCAGGAAGGCCGCAACAACGCCTGCTACATTCACCTGACGCTGGTGCCCTGGATCCCCACCGCCGGCGAACTCAAGACCAAGCCGACCCAGCATTCGGTCAAGGAACTGCGCGAGATCGGCATCCAGCCCGACATCCTGCTGTGTCGCGCCGATCGGCCGATTCCCGAGGAGGAAAGGCGCAAGATCGCACTGTTTACCAATGTCCTGCCCGAGGCGGTGATTTCCGCGCTCGACGCCGACAGCATCTACAAGATCCCGGCCATGCTGCACGACCAGATGATCGACGAGATCGTCTGCCACAAGCTGGGCATCCTGGCGCGCGCGGCCGATCTCTCGGTATGGAAGAAGCTGGTGGACGCGCTGGAGCATCCGCAGCACGAGGTCAATATCGCCTTTGTCGGCAAGTATGTCGACCTCACCGAATCCTACAAGTCGCTCACCGAATCGCTGGTGCATGCCGGCATTCACTGCCACAGCAAGGTGAGCATCCATTACATCGACTCCGAGGGCATCGAAAAGAACGGCCCCGGCATTCTCGCAACAATGGATGCGGTGCTGGTCCCCGGCGGCTTCGGCCGGCGCGGTACCGAAGGCAAGATCGCGGCGATCCGCTACGCGCGGGAAAACAGGGTGCCGTATCTGGGCATCTGCCTCGGCATGCAGCTCGCCACCATCGAGTTCGCCCGCCATGTCGCCGGCTTAGACGGCGCCAACAGCACCGAGTTCGATGGCGAGACACCGCACCCAGTGGTTGCACTGATTACCGAGTGGAAGGACCGCGAGGGCCGCGTCGAAAAGCGCGACGCCAGTTCCGATCTCGGCGGCACCATGCGCCTCGGCGCCCAGCGCTGCCCGATCAAGCCCGGTACGCTGGCGTCGAGAATCTACGGCGTCGAGGTGAACGAAAGGCACCGTCATCGTTATGAGGTCAACAACACCTACGTGCCGAAGCTCGAAGCGGCCGGCATGGTGATTTCGGCGCGCACGCCGACCGAAGACCTGCCAGAGATGATGGAGCTCCCTGCCGCAATCCACCCGTGGTTCGTCGGCGTGCAGTTCCATCCAGAATTCACCTCCAATCCGCGCACCGGCCATCCGCTGTTCATCGCCTATGTCAAGGCGGCGCTGGAGAAGCAGAAGGCTCGACAATGAAGCTCTGCGGCTTCGAGGTCGGCCTCGACCATCTGCTGTTCCTGATCGCGGGTCCCTGCGTGATCGAATCGCGGGGAATGGCGCTCGATACGGCGGGCCAATTGCGCGACATCTGCCGCAAGCTCGGTCTGAACTTCATCTACAAGTCCTCCTACGACAAGGCCAATCGCAGCTCAGGCAAGTCCTTCCGTGGCCTCGGCATGGACACGGGTCTGGACATTCTCGCCGATGTGAAAAAGCAGATCGGCGTGCCGGTGCTGACCGACGTGCATGCCGAAGATGAAGTGGCGGCCGTGGCTTCGGTCGTCGATGTGCTGCAGACGCCGGCCTTCCTCTGCCGCCAGACCGACTTCATCCAGGCCTGCGCCGCGTCCGGCAAGCCGGTGAACATCAAGAAGGGCCAGTTCATGGCGCCGGGAGACATGAAGCAGGTGGTGCTCAAGGCGCGGGAAGTGAACGCTGGCGCAGACAACATCATGGTCTGCGAGCGCGGCGCGTCCTTCGGTTACAACAACCTGGTGTCCGACATGCGCAGCCTCGCGATCATGCGCGAGACCGGCTGCCCTGTGGTGTTCGACGCCACGCATTCGGTGCAGCTGCCGGGCGGGCAGGGCACGGTGTCCGGAGGGCAGCGGGAATTCGTTCCGGTGCTCGCGCGCGCCGCGGTCGCGAGCGGCGTCTCGGGCATTTTCATGGAGACTCACCCGCAGCCGGAGAAGGCGCGCTCCGACGGTCCCAACGCGTGGCCCCTTTCGATGATGAAAGCGCTGCTGGAGACGCTCAGGGACCTGGACGCGCTCGTGAAGCGCCGTGGCTTTGCTGAACAACAACTGCTGAACTGACGGGACACGACACTATGAGCTCGATCGTCGACGTGGTGGCAAGGGAGATTCTGGACTCGCGGGGCAATCCCACGGTGGAGGCCGACGTGCTGATCGAATCGGGCGTGATGGGGCGCGCCGCGGTACCCTCCGGCGCGTCCACCGGCAGCCGCGAGGCGCTCGAGCTGCGCGACAAGGACAGCACGCGCTACGGCGGCCGCGGGGTGCTGCGCGCCGTGGAGCACATCAACACCGAGATTTCCGAAGCGATCATGGGACTCGATGCGCAGGAACAGCGCTTCATCGACCGCACGCTGATCGATCTCGACGGGACCGAGAACAAGTCGCGCCTGGGCGCCAATGCGCTGCTCGCCGTGGCGATGGCCGTGGCGAAGGCCGCCGCGGACGAGTCCGGCCTGCCGCTGTAC
>VEPA01000247.1 GCA_012026675.1 Betaproteobacteria bacterium
CCGATGTCACGCTGATCGTCCTGCTGATCGACGAGCGACCCGAAGAAGTCACGGAAATGACCCGCACCGTCAAGGGCGAAGTCGTTGCCTCGACCTTCGACGAGCCGGCTACGCGGCATGTCCAGGTCGCCGAAATGGTCATCGAGAAGGCCAAGCGCCTGGTCGAACACAAGCGCGATGTGGTCATCCTGCTCGACTCGATCACCCGCCTCGCCCGCGCCTACAACACCGTGCAGCCGGCCTCGGGCAAGGTCCTGACCGGCGGCGTCGACGCCAACGCCCTGCAGAAGCCCAAGCGATTTTTCGGTGCTGCGCGCAACGTCGAGGAAGGCGGCTCGCTGACCATCATCGCCACCGCCCTGATCGAAACCGGCTCGCGGAAGGACGACGTGATCTACGAGGAATTCAAGGGCACCGGCAACATGGAAATCCACCTCGACCGCAAGATGGCCGAGAAGCGCGTCTACCCGGCGATCAACGTCAATCGTTCCGGCACGCGGCGCGAGGAACTGCTGCTGGTCCCCGCCGTGCTGCAGAAGATGTGGATCCTGAGGAAACTCCTGTACAACATGGACGACATGGAAGCCATGGAATTCCTGCTGGACAAGGTCAAGGCCACCAAGAACAACGGCGAGTTCTTCGACGCCATGCGCCAGCGCTGAAGATTGCGCATAACGGCAAATTAGCGGATAATCGCGCGCTCTGTCGGTTCGCCAAACCCACGAACCGCGCCTGCAAACAAAGGACATGAAATGAAAGACGCCATCCACCCGAAGTACGCCGAAATTGAAGTCACCTGCAGTTGCGGCAACAAGTTCACTACGCAATCCACCAGCGTCAAGCCGCTGCATATCGAAGTCTGTTCCGCTTGCCATCCGTTCTATACCGGCAAGCAGAAGATTGTCGACACCGCCGGTCGCGTCGAACGCTTCCGTCAGAAGTACAGCAAGAAGGCGGCCTGACCCCGCGCCGGACCTTTCCGATGGCCAAGAAGGCAGCCCCGCCGGCTGCCTTTTTTTATGTCCGCACTGGAAGTGCGGACGGTATCCCCCGGCGGGATATGTCTCCGCCGGAGGCGCAGACGGTACTCCCTTGCGGGGTATGTCGAGCCCTGTTGGCTGGACGGTATCCCCTTGTGGGATATTCCCGACTCCCTCGGGCGCGGACGGTAGCGCCGACTATGACACTGGTAAACTCGCAGCGTGCCCGACCTGACTGACGCCCCTCCCAGACCCGCTCCGATTCTGTCGCGCTACGCCGCAGTGTTGCTCTGCGCCATCTGGCTGCTGACCGGCGTGATCGGACATGAACCGTGGAAGCCCGAGGATGCCCTGCACCTGGGTGTCGCCTTCGGCATGTCCGGCGGCGACTGGCTGGTGCCGCGCATCGCCGGCGACCCCTGGCTGGTCTCGCCGCCGCTTTATCACTGGGTGGCGGCGCTGTGCGGCAGGCTGTTGGGCTGGCTGCTGCCCTGGCATGATGCTGCCCGCCTGGCTTCGACGCTCTTCGCTGCCGCTTTTCTTGCGATTCTCTGGCGCATCGCGCATCGGCAAATGGCGCCGAGCCCCGCGCTGGCCGCTCCCCTGCTTGCCATCGGCACGCTGGGCCTGCTGGTACCGCTGCACGAGGCCCAGCCGGCCATAGTCGCGCTGACCGGTTTTGCCGTTTCGCTCTGGGGGCTCCAGGTCTGGCGCGACAAGCCGCTGCACGGCGGGGCGCTCTTCGGCGCCGGCAGCGGCATCGGTTGCCTTGGCACGGGGCGCGATAGCGTCGCCACCCAGTTGGCAACCGGCGCCCTGCTGGTGCTGCACCCGGCGTGGCGAATTCGCGGCAGCTCCCTCGCCTGGCTGCTCGCCGCGACCGTCGCCCTGATACTGATCCTGCCCTGGCCCTACCTGCTTTGGCAGCAGTCCCCCGCATTGTTCGACATCTGGTGGTCCGTCGAAGAGGCCAGCCTGACAGTGCGCGACGCACCCAATCGTCATCACCTCGAACTCGTGGCCTGGGCCAGTTGGCCCGTGCTGCCGCTGGCCTTGTGGAGTCTCTGGCTGGAGCGCAGGCATCTGCTCAAGCCCGAGACCGTTTTGCTGGTGGCGGCGACGGCATGCGCGCTGCTCATGTTTTTGACCGGCACCACCACCCGCTCGGTCGCGCTCTTTCCGGCGCTCGTCCCGCTCACCGTGCTCGCCGCGTCGGCCGCGAGCCGGCTGCGGCGCGGGGCCGCCAACGCCCTCGACTGGTTCGGCATGATGACCTTCACCCTGGCCGCAGCGCTGATCTGGCTGGCCAGCATTGCCATTCGGACCGGCGAACCCGCTCGCATAGCCAAGACCCTGGCGCGGACCGCCCCCGGCTTCATTGCCGAAGCATCCGTGTATCCCGTCCTGATTGCGATCGCCGTCAGCGTCGGCTGGGTCGCGGTAATGCTGCTCACGCCGCGCTCGCCGTGGCGCGCGGCGGCGCGCTGGTGCATCGGCCTGGCGACCATCTGGGTCCTGGTCGCGGCACTCCTGATGCCCTGGATCGATTACGGGAAAAGCTACCGTGCCATCAGCGCCGACTTTCGCAATACCCTGGGCAGCCAGCCCGGTTGCATCGTGCGCCAAGGCCTCGGCCTGGCACAACGCGCCTCGCTCGATTACTACAACGGCATCCGCACCGTCGCCGGCAACACTGCCGGGAACTGCCGCTACCTGATCATGCAGACCGGGCCTCGCAGCGAGAAGGACCTGCCCGGCTGGACGCTGGTCCGCGAAGCTTCGCGCCCCGGCGACAAGAATGAACAATTGCGGCTGTATCGCCGCAACAAGTGACTAAAGTTTCAGAAAATGCTCGCGATAGTACTTGAGCTCGTCGATCGACTCGAGAATGTCCGCCAGCGCCTCGTGCTTGCCGTGCTTCTTCAATCCTTTCGCCACGTCCGGCTTCCAGCGCTTGCACAGTTCCTTGAGGGTCGACACGTCGAGGTTGCGGTAATGGAACCAGTCCTCGAGTTTCGGCATGTAGCGCGCCATGAAGCGCCGGTCCTGGCAAATCGAGTTGCCGCACATCGGCGTGGTCTGGCGCGGCACGTGACGGCGCATGAATTCAAGCGCCTGCGCTTCGACTTCCTCTTCGCTGAGTATGGAATCCCTGACTCGCTGCGTGAGACCTGACTTGCCATGGGTCTTGCTGTTCCACTCGTCCATGCCGTTGAGCACCGCGTCGGCCTGATGCACCACCCAGGTCGGCGCTTCGGCCACCACGTCCAGGTTCGAGTTGGTGACCACCATCGCCAGTTCTATGATGCGATCATCGTCGGGGTTGAGCCCCGTCATTTCCATGTCCAGCCAGACTAGCGCGTTCTGATCCTGTGCCATAATTTTCCTGTAGCCGTCACTGTGTTGCCGCATTCTGGCACAGCAGGCTCCCAACCATGAACCCATATCACTTTACCGTCATCTTTCTTGCCGCCCTGGCCCTGTCCACCGGCCTGCGCGTCTGGCTCGACTTGCGCCATCTGCAGCATGTCCGCGCACACCGCCATCGGGTGCCCGCCGACTTCGTTGGCCGCATCGAACTCGCCGATCACCAGAAGGCCGCCGATTACACCGCGGCAAAAATGCGCCTTGGCCTCATCGAGATCGTCATCGATACGCTGGTGCTGCTGATGCTGACGCTGGGCGGCCTCCTCGGCTGGATCGATCAGGCGCTGCGTAACGCCCTCGGCAGCGGCTATTGGCACGGCCTGGCCTTGTTCGCCTGCGCCGGCCTGCTCGGCTTCGTCGTCGGCCTGCCGGCCAGCCTCTACCGCACCTTTCGCATCGAGGCGCGCTTCGGCTTCAACAAGCTGACCTGGCCGCTGTGGTTTGCCGACCTGGCCAAGGGCGCCGCGCTCACCGTGCTGATCGGCGGGCCGCTGCTGTTCGCCGTGCTGTGGCTGATGGACGCCATGGGCCGCAACTGGTGGCTGTATGTCTGGCTGGTCTGGCTGGCGACCAACCTGTTGATCCTGTTCCTCTACCCGACGCTGATCGCGCCCCTGTTCAACAAATTCACGCCGCTGGAAGATGCCTCGCTGAAGCAACGCATCGAGGCCCTGCTGGCGCGCTGCGGCTTCGCCTCCTCGGGCCTCTTCGTCATGGACGGCTCGAAACGCTCGGCCCACGGCAACGCCTATTTCACCGGCTTTGGCCGCGCCAAGCGCATTGTCTTCTTCGACACCCTGCTGGCAAAGCTCGCCCCCGAGGAGATCGAAGCCGTGCTGGCGCACGAACTCGGCCACTTCCGCCACCGCCACGTGATCAAGCGCATCGCCCTTTCCGGCGTGCTGAGCCTGGCCTTTCTCTGGGTGCTGGGCCAACTCATCGACCAGCCCTGGTTCTTTGCCGGGCTGGGAGTCGGCGCCGGCGACACGGCGTCGAGCATGGGGACGGCGATGGGCCTGCTGCTGTTTTCGATGGTGTTGCCGGTTTTCCTGTTCCCGCTGGCGCCGCTGACCTCTGCCCTTTCGCGCCGCCACGAATTCGAAGCCGATGCCTACGCTGTCCAACAGACCGCCGCCGGCGATTTGATCAACGCGCTGGTCAAGCTGTATCGTGACAACGCGGCGACTCTGACGCCGGACCCGCTGCATTCGCTGTTCCACGATTCCCATCCACCCGCCAGCCAGCGCATCGCGCGGCTGCATGCCTCGTAACTTTCATGGCAGTGGGAGTAGCCCGCCGATTATGAAACACGTTAAAAGCGAATTAAAGACCCGCCCCTCCCATCCGCTCCGCGGCCCACGGCTGGCTTTACACAGCCAGCCGGCTGCTGCGGCGCACCGCATGCGGTGCGAAACCCCGCCTTGCCCCCTCACGGGGAGGCTTCTAGTCAGCTCGCTTCGCTCGACTATCACCCGTCGCTCCGAACGAGTTGTTTCACGTTAAAGGAGACGTCATGACAACAATTTGCGATCTGTCCAAGGGCAAGTGCAAGCCCTGCGAAGGCGGCGTGCCGCCGCTCACCGACGATGAAGCCGCCCAGATGCTGGCCACGCTGCAAGGCTGGGAGCGCAAGGACAACCTCATCAGCAAGACCTACAAGTTCAAGAACTATTACGAGACCATGGCCTTCGTGAATGCCACGGCCTGGATTTCGCACCGCGAGGACCATCACCCCGACCTCGCCGTTGGCTACAACCAGTGCCGCGTCCGCTACACCACGCACGCCATCGGCGGATTGAGCGAAAACGACTTCATCTGCGCCGCCAAGATCGATGTCCTGCTCACGCTGTAAAGCGCGTTGAGCGGCTCAAAAAACCGGCACGGCAGCATCGTCGCGGCCTTTGGCCGCCACTACGATATCGAACTGGCCGACGGCAGCCTGGCCACCGGCTATCCGCGCGGCAAGAAAAGCCCCTTCGCCGTCGGCGACGAAGTCGAACTCACCGCCGACGGCCAGATCACCGGCCACGCGGCACGGCGCAGCCTGCTCTACCGCAGCGACGCCTACCGGCAGAAACTGATCGCCGCCAACGCGACCCAATTGCTGCTGGTGGTCGCCACCGATCCATCTTTCTCCGACATGCTCCTGAGCCGTGCACTCGTCGCCGCCGAACACGAAGGCCTGACCACCACCATCGTGCTCAACAAGTGCGACCTCACTGCGGCACTCCCCGCCGCGAGGAAGCTGCTGGCGCCTTTCATCGCGCTCGGTTGCCGCGTCGTCGAACTCTCGGCCAAATTCGATCCCTCGCCGCTGCTGCCGCTGCTGGCGGGCGAAAGCTCGGTGCTGGTCGGCCAATCCGGCATGGGCAAGTCGACCCTGACCAATGCCCTGGTGCCCGGCGCCGCCGCCGCCACGCGCGAACTTTCCACCGCGCTCGACAGCGGCAAGCACACCACCACCTATGCCCGCCTCTACAAACTGCCCAATGACACCTGCCCCGGCGGCACACTGATCGACAGCCCGGGCCTGCAGGAATTCGGCTTGAAGCACCTGACGCCGCAGCAGATCGAATTCGGCTTCGCCGAGTTCCGTCCCTTTCTCGGCCAATGCCGCTTCCGCGACTGCCAGCATCTGGCCGAACCGGGATGCGCGATCAAGCAAGCCCTTGCCGAAGGCATAATTCATCCTCGCCGCCTCGACCACTTCCGCCAGTTCATATCCGAAAACCGTCATGGACCGCACTGAACGCTTCTACAAGATCGACCAGTTGATCCACGACCGGCGACTGGTGCCTTTCGTCGATCTCATGGCGGCGCTGGAAGTCTCGCGCGCCACCTTGAAGCGCGACCTCGAATACATGCGCAACCGGCTCAACGCGCCCATCGTCTGGGATCGCGATGCCGGCGGCTACCGCTTCGACACGCCGCATCCCGACGGCAGCGCCCAGTACGAACTGCCCGGCCTCTGGTTCAACTCCGGCGAAGTGCATGCGCTCCTGACGATGCAGCACCTGCTCACCGACCTCGATCCCGGCGGCATCCTCACGCCGCACATCCAGCCGCTGATCGCGCGCTTGAACAGCCTGCTTGGCAGCGCCGAGAACACTGCCGAGGAAATCCGCCGCCGCGTGCTGATCGTCGGCCTAGGCAAACGCGAGCTCAAGCTCACGCACTTCGAGAAGGTCGGCGCCGCGCTGCTGCGCCGCAAGCGCCTTGCCATCACCTATTTCGCCCGCGGCAGCGGCCAGACCACCGAGCGCGAAGTCTCGCCGCAGCGCCTGGTGTATTACCGCGAGAACTGGTATCTGGATGCCTGGTGCCACCTGCGCAACGACATCCGCAACTTCGCCCTCGACTCGATCAAGCAGGCCAATGTAATCGAAAGGAAGGCGCGCGAAGTCTCGCGCCGCAGCATGGACGAAGTCCTTGGCCCCGGCTACGGCATCTTCTCCGGGCGCCGCCTGCAACACGCGAAGCTGCGCTTCACACCCGAGCGCGCGCGCTGGGTAGCGCAGGAAACCTGGCATCCGAAGCAGAAGGGCCGCTTCGATGCCGACGGCTCCTGGCTGCTCGAATTCCCCTACGCCGACCACCGCGAACTGATCATGGATATCCTCAAGTTCGGCGCCGACGTCGAAGTGTTGGCCCCGCCCGATCTGCGGAGCCGCGTCGCCGACGAGGCGGCGAAGATGACGCAGATGTATGCCGTCGCGCCAAAGCCCACGAAGAAAGCCAAAGCCTGATGCCCGCCAGCCTCGAAGGCCAGCTCGTCGTCGCGCTCTCCTCGCGCGCACTGTTCGACTTCGAGGAGGAAAACCGCGTCTTCGAGGACCAGGACGATTCCGCCTACATGCGCCTGCAGCTGGAGCGCATGGACCAGCCGGCGCGGCCCGGCGTCGCCTTCCCGCTGGTACAGAAGCTGCTGGCCTTCAACACGCCTGGGCGCCAGCGCGTGGCCGTGGTCATCCTCTCGCGCAACGACCCGGTCTCGGGCCTGCGCATTTTCAAATCCGCCGACGCCGCCGGCATGCAACTGGAGCGTGGCGTCTTCACGCGCGGCCGGCCGCCCTACCACTACCTCAAGCCGCTGGGCGCCAACCTGTTCCTTTCCGCCAACGAGGCCGACGTGCGTGCCGCGCTCAACGCCGGCTTCCCCGCCGCGCGCGTGTATGCGGCATCGCTGACCGAGGCCGAGAAGCACCCGCAGGAAGTGCGCATCGCCTTCGACGGCGACGCCGTGCTGTTCTCCGACGAGGCCGAGCGCGTGTTCCAGGAGCAGGGCCTCGCCGCCTTCCAGGACCACGAAGAACGCCAGGCACTCAAGCCGCTGCCGCCCGGCCCCTTCCTGCCCCTGCTCGAAGCCCTGCACCGCCTGCGCGCCGACAGCGCCGGCTGCCAAATGAACGTCCGCACCGCACTGGTCACCGCGCGCAGCGCCCCCGCCCACGAACGCGCGATCCGCACCCTGATGGAATGGCAGGTGGAAGTCGACGAAGCCATGTTCCTCGGCGGCCTGGAGAAAAGCCGCTTCCTGCGCGAATTCGAACCCGACTTCTTTTTCGACGACCAGACAAGGCATTGCGAACCGGCGTCAAGGCTGGTGCCGACGGGGCATGTAGTGAGCGGGGTGGCGAATCAGGGGTAGGCTCAACCTTTGGACCAAGGCACAGAATGCCCGCTGACGGATCCTGCTGACGCTGGCGAGACACCGAGCCAGGCTCTAAACTTCCCGCATGTGCAATCGATATGTCTCTCCGGATCAAGCGGCCATTGAGCGTTTTTGGCACATCGGCCGACACAATCAGCCTCGTTGGGCCGAGGAGATTTTCCCGCGCAGGCAAGGTCCGTTCGTTCGCCGTGCCGGAGATCTGCCGGAGCGCCAGCTCGTTGTCGGCCAGTGGGCCTTGATTCCATGGTTTGCAAAGACCGCCACGCTGCCCTACTCGACCAACAATGCCAGGTTCGAGGAAATCGCCACCAAGGCTTCCTACAAACAGTCGTGGCTGCACGGCAAGCGCTGCATCATCCCGGCCTGGGCATTCGATGAGCCGTGCTGGGAGAGCGGAAAGAATGTGTGGTGGAGTTTCCGTCGCACGGACGGCGCACCCTGGGGACTGGCGGGCCTGTGGAATGACTGGACCGACAAGGAAACCGGCGAGGTGATTTCAAGCTACACCATGCTTACCATCAACGCCGACCACCACCCGCTCATGTCGCGCATGCATCGCCCCGACCCGAAACTGCCGCCGGATCGACAGGACAAGCGCAGCGTCATTTCGATCGAGCCGAGCGATGTCGATACGTGGCTGCACGGCTCCATCGACCAGGCGACCGGGTTGGTGCGCGTACCGTCTGTCGATGTGATCGAGGCAGCGCCAAAGTAGCACGCCGAAGCCAAACCCAAGTCGGTGCTACGGTCAGGAAAGCGCGATTGCCACTTCGAAAGTCGGCGTTGGTGATACGGCGATCAAGCCGGTCCCGCCGATGCCACCACTGCAAACGTGCTGGTCACGATGGGATTCCTCCGATCAATACCGCACACCCAGTGCCTCGCTGAGGAACCGCATCAACGGTACTGCGGCGGCAAATCTTGCTCCGGCCAGTTTGACCAGATCGGTTCCCAGAGCTTCATCGCATGACAGCGACGCCAGGCCAATGAAGTCCTTCCGCTTCAAGTCCTCGATTGCGGGATGGTCAGCCGCATAGCCGCGCGGAGGACGGGTTAGGCTGTCGCCCGCAAGCTCCCACTGAGCCGCAAACTTCTTGTTGTCACGCGCGGAAAACCATTTCTCCGGATGCGCGGCAATGAGATCGCGAATCCGTCCCAGCGCATCGGGGTCCGGATGCCAGCAGCCGGCACCGAAAAAACATTCGTCGGTGGCGACATGCACATAGAAGCCCGGCGCATGAACGTCCTTGCCGAGTTCGTGGCGGAACTGGATGCCGATGTTGGTCTTGTACGGGGTCTTGTCGCGCGAGAAGCGCGTGTCGCGGAAGACGCGCATGAGCGATCCGCCGGCTTTGCGTGGATCCGCACGAAAATGCGGTGCAAATTGTTCAAGGACGGGGGCCATCGCCGCGATGAATTCCAGCGCCGGCTCGCGCACCAGCGCTTCATAGCGTGGTTTGTTCGCTGCGAACCAGGCCCGGTCATTGTTGGCGGCCAGCTCGTTGAGGAATTTGAGGGTGGCTTTGGTGAACATGGCAATTGCATCGATGTCTCGGTCAAACTACCGAAGCCGTCGTATGCACCTGTACCGCAGGACCGACGGATTTTCTACCTTCATATTATTCCTTCTTCCCCTCCTTCCAAACTGACTCCCCGAGCCTGATCTGCATGACAAGCGGTCGGGGTCGATCCTGGTTGCGGGGCAGAGCCACCCGAGGCAATCAAAGATTCGAAAGTCGGCGCTGGCAGTACGGCGCCCAAGCCCCACCGCTAACGCGGATCGGGCGAACGCACGGCCATGCTGGTGTAGGCCATGGCGAGCAGGTCGCAGGCCACGCCCTGCGCGATGCCGCGGCGGACCATCTCGCCGAGGATGTGTTCGTGCTCGGTGCGTTGCCCGGCCTTCAGGTCGCGCAGCATCGAGGCGGTGAGCGCGGAACCGGGCTGGGGCAGCATGGCCAGCGCCTTGCCGCGCGACGCTTCATCGACGGCAAAATCGCAACGCGCGGCGATGGCGCAGCACTCGGCGTAGAGCTGGCGCACCAGGTCGGCGCCATGGGGCGTGGCGACGATCTGGCCCACCGTACCCTGGCACAGCGTGGTCATGCCCGCCAGGGTGGCGAGGAAGGCCCACTTGTCCCACAGCACCTGCTCAATGTTGTCCGCATAGCGGCTGTCGAAATCGGCGCCGGCGCAAAGCGCGATGAATTCCCTGGCCAGCGCCTCGTGATCGGGATGGCGAGGCCACACGGTGAGCGAATGCAGATCGGATAGCCGCCTGACGGCGCCCGTCTCGGTGAGCATGGCGGCGATGTGCGCGACGCCGCCCATGACGCGCTGCCGGCCGAAACGCTGGTCGAGCAGCGCGATGTGGCTCAGCCCGTTGAGCAAGGGCAGCAATGCGCCCCTGGCGCTGGCGCCGGCGATCGAGGCCAGCGCGTCGTCCAGGTCGTAGGCCTTGGGTGCCAGCATGATCAGGTCGTAGTCGGGCGCCAGCTCTGCGCTGCCGAGGCAGGGCGGGAACACGGTGAAGCTTTCCTGCGGCGACTCGATGCGCAGGCCCTGCTCGCGGACCTGTTGCCGGCGCCGGTCGCGCAGCACGAATGTCACGTCCGCCCCGGCGCGCATGAGCTTGGCGCCGAAATAGCCGCCGACGCCGCCGGCGCCGAGTACCAGTATCTTCATGCCATTTCTCCTTGAGGTTTCGCGGCAGCTTATCGCAGCGCGGGCGGAATCGAAAATCTGGCGCCACCATGGCGCCGCCGGTGACGGCCGCACGTCCGGGACCGCTATCCTGCTCCCCACGCCATTTCAGCGCTGCACAACCACCCCCGGCAGCGCTGCGAACCAGCGGCGCGCCATGGCGGCCAGCGTGAAGCGCTCGCCACGCGAGACGCGTACCCGCGCCGTCCCCCGCACAGCCTGCACCACCACCTTCCCCGCGCGCGGCACGCGGTAGCTCTCGCCGGCCGAGAGGAACAGGTCGTCCGCCACGCCGTTGGCGGTGATCCACACGGTACCGGATTCGACGCGCAGTTCTGCGCCACGCGCGGCGGCCAGTGGCTGGTTGAGTTGAAGCAGCAGTGTGTCGAAGTTAGGCATGGCGGGCTCCTTGGTGGATAACGTCATGCTAGGCACGTCGGCATCACCGATACAGATGCACGCTAGTGAAATTGTGACCGTGACAGTTTCGCCAACTTGCAACTGTACCGATGGATAATGCGGGTTACTGTGCCGGTCGCCCCGCCGCTCCCAGAGCCACAATGCAGCCACGATGCTTTACGAAAACCTCGCCAACGAATTCGCCACGCTGATCGGCAGCGGCCAGATGCAGCCGGGCGACCGCCTGCCTTCGGTGCGCCACCTGGCGCGGCAGCGCGCGCTGTCGATCTCGACCGTGGTGCAGGCGCTGCGCACGCTGGAAAGCCGCGGCATGGTGGAAGCGCGGCCGCAGTCGGGCTATTACGTGCGGCGCCGGCCGGCGCGCATGGTCGAGGCGCACGCGCTCCCCGCTGCGCCGGCGGCGGGGCCGGTGGAAGTCGGCGTCCGCCGCCGCCTGGTGCAGGTGCTGCGTGCCAACGAGGCGCCGGGCATGGTGCCGCTGGGCTCGGCCCTGCCGGCACCCGAGATGCTGCTGGCGCCGCGCCTGAACCGGCTGTATGCCAGCATCGCCCGCCGCCAGCCGCGCCTGCTCGCCGGCGGCAGCCACAGCAACCTAAACGAAGCGCCGCTGCTGCGCGCGATCACCCGGCGCGCGCTGGAATGGGGCTGCCCGCTCACCGCCGATGAACTGGTGGCGACCAATTCCTGCACCGAGGCGCTGATGCTCTGCCTGCGCGCGGTAACCAAGCCGGGCGACACGGTGGCGGTGGAATCGCCGACCTATTATTTGATGCTGCAGTTGCTGGAAGCCATGGGCCTGCGCGCGCTGGAGATCCCCACCCATCCGCTCACCGGCGTGTCGCTCGATGCCCTGGAACTGGCGACGCGCCGACCCGCGGCCGATGGCGGCGTCAGTGCCTGCCTGCTGATCCCCAACGGCGGCAACCCGCTCGGCGCCGTGATGCCCGATGCAGCGAAGGCGCGGCTGGCCGAATTGCTGGCGGCGCGCAATGTCGCGCTGATCGAAGACGACATCTACGGCGACATCTGCTTCACCGGCGCGCGGCCGCGGCCGATCCACGCCTTCGACACGAGCGGCAACACCATGCTGTGCACCTCGTTCTCGAAGACGGTGAGCCCGCGCCTGCGCGTCGGCTTCGTCGCCGCCGGCCGCCGCGCGGCGGACGTGGAGCTGCAGAAGACATTGACCAGCGGCAAGACCAATCCAATGACCCAGCAGGTGATCGCCGGTCTGATGGAGTCGCGCGGCTTCGACCTGCACCTGCGCACGCTGCGGCGGCGCTTCGCCGAGCAGATCGCGCGCACGCGCGATGCGGTGGCGCGCCACTTCCCGGCGGAAACCCGCGTCACCGATCCGCAGGGCGGCTTTGTGCTCTGGCTGGAGTTACCAGTCGAGGTGGACTGCACGGCGCTGCACCGGCGCGCGGTGAAGGACGGCATCGCCTTCGTCCCAGGCGAGCTGTTTTCCGCGAGCGGGCAATACCGGAACTGCCTGCGCCTGGCCTGCGGCCAGCCATGGAGCGAGCGGCTGGAGGACGGCGTTAGAAGGCTGGGGATGCTGGTGGCCTGAGAGTCGGCGCTGGCGAGACGGTACTGGCGACACGGCGACCGGCCGCCGTTGCCGAAGAAATACTTACTGCAGCAAACCGCGCGCGGCCTGTCTTACCTCGGGCGAGGAGAAGCGGAAGGCCGCCCGATCCAGCAGGTAGTGGATGAATCCGGACGCGAAACCCAGGGCCAGCAGCGCCGGCACGAATGGCGAGGTGCGCAGCCACCACGCCGCATCGCCGTAGATGCGGTCGGCATAGACGTAGTCGTCGCCCACGGCCTCCGCCTCCATCACCGGCAGCAGCAGGGCGGAAATGACGGCGAGCACGAGCAGCACGGCCCAGCCGCGCCGGTTGATGGACACCAGCAACCGCTGCCAGCGTGTGCCCGTCGCGCCGGTAGTTTGGGCGCCACCGGCCGCGGCGAGCGAGGCCAGCCCCATCGCGGCGCTCCAGTGCTGCACGCTCCACACCACGATGAACAGGAAAGGGTCGCGCGCGAGGAAGGCGCAGAGCACCATGGCCGAGACGCCGAGGACGTAGGCCACGCGCGGCAGCGACGGGCGCTGCGAGCGCAGTTCGACGAGCAGCATCAGGGTGGTCAGGATCGCGACGAGGGCGATGCCGCCATCGTGCAGCGCGCGCACGAAAAGGTCTGCGCCGACCGCGCCCAGCAGCGGGTCGATCCAGCGCTCCTGAAAGGCGATCGATCCCGCCAGGGCCTCTGCCAGCACGACGAAACCGCCTCCGACGACGAGCGCAAACCACCGATCGAGCCGGCGCGCGAGCGGGTCCGCCGCCCGTCCCGCACGCGCGCGGTAGAGGCTGAGCAGGCCGAAGTGCTGCGCGGCAAAGTGGTAGCTCACCAGGAGGTAGTTGACAACGGCGAACCAGACCACGCGCTCGGGGAACGGCATCGGCAGCACAATCTCGGGAGCCAGCAGCAGGGCGAAGCAGGCCACGGCGACGGCCAGGGGGACCACCACGAAGCGAATCCGTTGCGTGGCGAGCAGGGGCCGGTAGGCCGGGGTCGCGTAGGCCAGCCAGGCCGACGAGATGCGGTGGCCGAACCACAGAGGCACAGTGAAGGCGAAGAACAGCCAATCCACCGGACTGGCGCGCACATCGTCATGACCCTGCGCCAGCAGCAGAACCAGAGGCGCCAACCACAGCGCATTGAGGATCCAGACGAGATCCCAGGCGGGGCTCTTGATCCAGCGCGTGGGGCTGCGCATGGGGATGGACGGCAGCGCATCGGCCCGGCTCGATGTTGCTTCGACCGGTGCATGCGCTCCAGCCGGCGCAAGAAAATGATGGTGCTGATGTTTCATCGGGCCGAATCGGGACTGCAGGGGTCGGCGTGAGGCCGACTCAGGCGCCGACGCGCTCCAGCGTCGCTGCCATGCGTGGCGGGCTGCGCAGGGTCTGGAAGATCACGCAGTAGCGCTCGGTCTGCCGCATCAGGATGGCCAGTTGCTCGTCGCTGGCGGTCGAATCGACCTCGAAGCGCAGGCGGATGTCGGTGACGCCGACCGGCGTGTCCTTGGCGACGCCCAGCGTGCCGCGAAAATCGCTGTCGCCTTCAACGATCACCCGGGCCGAGCGAAAGGGAATGCCCATGGCCGTGGCGACGACGTTGAAGGTGACGCCGGCGCAGGCCACCAGCGCTTCGAGCAGCATGTCGCCGGAGCAGGCCTCGCTGCCGTCGCCGCCGGCGGCTGGATGAAGCCCGGCGTCGATGGTGCCGAAGCGGGTTTTGATGCGGCAGGTCGGGCTGTCGGGCAGCAGCGTACCCGCGGCGTGGAATGTGCGCCTGGCGGCCTCGGGGTTCTCCTTGTACAAGGCCTTGATCGGGGCCTGCAATTGCTTCAGTTCTTCGGCATTCATGGATAGCTTCCTTCTGTGCGGCGACGGCGATAGTCGCTTGAGCGATCGACTATAGCAGCAGCGATGCGCAGGCATGGGCAGTCCGGCACCGCGCAGCGCCGGGCTGCGGCTATCATTGGCGGCAATTTTCCCGCAAAGAGCCAGCCATGCCGAACTTCATCGATCCCACCCCTCCCGGCCAGTGCATCTTCTGCCGCCTGGTCAATGGCGAGATTCCCGCCGCCCGCGTTTATGAAGACGAGCTGACGCTGGCCTTCATGGACCTCGGCCAGGTCAATCCGGGCCACGTGCTGGTGGCGGTCAAGCGCCACGCCGCGAACCTGCTCGAACTCACGCCCGACGAGGCGGCCGCCGCGATGCGCACGGCGCGGCGTATGGCGCTGGCGATCAAGCAGACTTTCGACCCGCCCGGCATCACGCTGTTGCAGGCCAACGGCAAGGAAGGCGGGCAGACGGTGTTCCACTTCCATCTGCATGTGGTGCCGCGCCATGCCGACGACGGCATCGCGCTCTCCTGGCCGAGCAAGCAGCCGCCGCGCGAGACGCTGGAGGAGTACGCGGTGCGCTTGCGCTCGGCGCTGGCAAGCTGAGCGAAATCGCGTGCCCTTCCTTCGTGTCCGCGACATCGAGATCTGCCATCAGATCGACGGCAACGGCCCGCGCCTGCTGAGGATCTGGGGCACGGGTGCGGACCTGCGCCGGCCGCCGAGCGATTTCGACCGGCGGCTGACGGCAAACTTCACGGTACTGGCCTACGACCAGCGCGGCATGGGCCGCAGCGGCAAGCCCGACCGGGCTTGCACCCTGGCCGACTACGCCGACGATGCCGCCGGCCTGCTCGATGCCGTCGGCTGGGACAAGGCCGCCGTGCTCGGCTATTCCTTCGGCGGCATGGTGGCGCAGGAACTGGCGCTGCGCCATCCGGCGCGGGTGGAGCGTCTAGTGCTGATGTCGACCAGCGCCGGCGGCGCGGGCGGCTCGTCCTATCCATTGCACGAACTCGCCGAACTGGACGACGAGCAGCGCGTGCGCCGCTTCCTCGAACTCGCCGACAGCCGCCGCACGCCGCAATGGCAGCTTGCCCATCCGGCATTGTGGCAAAGCCTGGTGGACGACGGCATGGCGGCGCTGCAACTCGGCGCGGATGATCCCGCGCAGCACACGGGCAGAATCAGGCAACTCGAAGCGCGGCGCCAGCACGATACCTGGGAGCGCCTGCCCGCTCTGCGGATGCCGGTGTGCGTTTGCGCCGGGCGTCATGACGGCATCGCCACGCTGGAAGTGCAACGCCGGCTCGCCTCGCGCATTCCCGACGCCGTCTTTCAGGACTTTGATGGGGGGCACCTGTTCTTCGTCCAGGATCCGGGCGCGGCGCCGGTGATCGTCGCCGCCCTGTCGTGACGGCCAGGAGTCGGCGCCAGTGGCACGGCGATGCGGCGCGGCTGATTCGCGTCGCGGTCGATTGATCGGCCGTCGCATGAGCCATCGCCGCGCCGTAATCCTGATGATCATCGTCACCCTGCTGTGGAGCATGGCGGGCGTGGTCAGTCGCCACCTGGAGGGCGCACGCAGCTTCGAGGTGACCTTCTGGCGCAGCGCTTTCAATGCGCTGGCGCTGGCCGTCGCGCTCACCGTGCTGCGCGGCCCGCGCCTGTGGTCGGACCTGCTGCAGCCGCCGCATGCGGT
Organism: Betaproteobacteria bacterium; assembly: GCA_012026675.1. Taxonomy (GTDB): domain Bacteria; phylum Pseudomonadota; class Gammaproteobacteria; order Burkholderiales; family Rhodocyclaceae; genus Sulfuritalea. Next base: position 16,323 of record VEPA01000247.1, read on the forward strand.
ATGGGCATCGGCCCTGTGCTGGGCCGTGATGTGCACCGCCTTCATGGTTGCCCTGACCCTGACCACGGTCGCCAACGTGCTGGTCATCATGGCGCTGGGGCCGTTGATGACGGCGTTATTGGCGCGACTGTTTCTCGCCCAGCGCCTGCCGCTGCGCACCTGGCTGGCCATCCTGCTGGCCGGCGGCGGCGTGGTCTGGATGTTCGCCCGGCAACTGGGCGCCGGCGTCTCGCTCGCGGGCAGCGTGGGCGCGCTGGCCGTGCCGCTGGCCGCGGCGATCAACTGGACGCTGCTGCAGGCGGCTGGTCACCGCGACATGGCCTCCAGCGTCGAAGGCACCGTCGCGCCGGACATGCTACCGGCCGTGCTGCTCGGCGCCGTGATTTCGGCCGGGGCGACGCTGCCGCTGGCCTGGCCGCTGCAGGCCACGACGCATGACATCGGCCTGCTGGGCTTTCTCGGCATGTTTCAGCTGGCCCTGCCCTGCCTGCTGGTGGTGCGCCTGTCGCGCGTGCTCTCCGGCGCGGAAATTTCCCTGCTCGGCCTGCTGGAGCTGGTGTTCGGCGTGGCGCTGGCCTGGCTTGGCGCCGGCGAGGTGCCCGCCGGCGACACCGTGATTGGCGGCGCCCTGGTCGTCGGCGCCCTGATCCTCAACGAGTTGCTGGCATTTCCTCGCCGACACCGGCCGACCGGAAGTCAGCGGCCGCCCCCTTGATTCGCTGCATCACCTGCACGCCGGTCGCCAGCAGCACGGATGCACAAACGCCATGGGCCATGGCAAGACCGAGGCTGAAGCCGCTGGCCACCGTCAGGATGCCCAGCGAGACCTGCGTCAACAACAGGAGCAGCATGACCGCGGCGCTGGCGCGGGAGGCCGGCTGCGCCAGTGCCCGCACTCCGCCCACGCCGAGCAGCAACAGGGTCGCCAGCGCGCAATAGCGATGCAGCAGGTGCAGCGCAACGCCGCCCTCGTCGCCCAGCGGCGCGATGGCGGCGATCGTGACGAAGGGATTGAGCGCGCCCCAGCCAGAGGCGGCGGGCCAGTACTGGTCGCTGCAGCCGGGCAACGTGGGGCAGGCGATGGCGGCGTAGCGCGCGCCGATCAGGGCGCCCAGCGCCATCGTCGCGACCAGCAGGCCCAGCCCCGCATGCAGTATGGGTACACGATTGCGCCCGGCCGGGGATTCGGCACCACTGCCGGCGGCCAGCACGGTGCGCCATGAGAGCAGCACCAGTCCGGCGCCGCCCAGGATGTTGATGAAACTGGCCCACGCCCGCTGCGGCGCGGAACTGAACAAGCCGACGAAGGTGAGCAGGATCATCAGCACCAACAGCAATGCGGCATAGCGCGCCGGCGGCTGGATCGGACTCGGGCGCTGGGACTGCCAGGCGAGGATGAAGCCCAGCACCAGTGCCAGCGAGGCAGCGCTGCGATGCAGGATGCGGGCGCCCTCGGTATGCAGGCCTTGTGTGCCGGCCAGTATCTCGCCGTAGCAGTCGGGCCACTGGCTGCAGCCGAGGCCGGCGCCACCGCGCCGCATGTAGGCGCTGACCAGCAGAATCACGAGGGACAGCGCGGCCAGCACCAGCGCGAGGATCCTGATGCGTTGCAGACGGATGGCGCGGTTTTCCTTCATCGCGTCAATCCGCCGTGCTCGACAGGCTATCGACCGGCAGACCGGCGGCCTTCCACTCGGGGAAACCGTCTTCCATGCGGCGCGCGCGGTAGCCCTTTTCGCGCAGCATGGCCACGGCATCGACCGACAACAGGCAGTAGGGTCCGCGGCAGTAGGCGATGACTTCGCGCCCCTTGGGCAATTTCTTCAAGTGGCTGCTCAGGCTGTCGGAAGTGATGTTGATCGCGCCGGGGACGTGGCCGGCAGCATATTCCTCGGGCGGCCGCACGTCGAGGACGGTCACCAGGCCCTGGCGCACGCGTTCCAGCAGTTCCCCGGCCGGCACCGGCTCGAGGTCGTCGCGCGCCGTGATGTAGGTGCGCACCAGTTGCGAGACTTCGGCGAGGCGCGACTCGGCCACGGTGGACAGCGCGCCGAGCAGATCGACCACGTCCGGCCCGGCGACTTCGTAGAACACCCGCACCCCTTCCTTGCGCGCCCGCACCAAGCCCGCCTGACGCAGTTCCTGCAAGTGCTTGGAGGTATTGGCGACGGACAGGTGGGTCATGTTCGCCAGTTCGTCGACGCTGCGCGGCCCCTGCGCGACGAACTCCAGCAGTTCCAGCCGGTTGGCGTGGCCCAGCGCCTTGGCGACTCGCGCCAGCTGCACATATATGTCCTGCTTGAAATTTCCGGTTGACATCGCCCGAGGCCTTCCTTATTATTCAACCAATCAGTTGAATAATTGAATTGTAGTCGCAAGCCCTTGCAGGCACAAGCGACAGTGTAGGAGGAGTGCCGATGACATTCAACGAATTTGCGCTGGCGAACGAACCGGCGATCCGCCTTGCGGCCTTCTTCGGCATCTTCACCTTGATGGCCGCCTGGGAGGTCGCGGCGCCGCGCCGTGCCCGCCTGCACAGCCGAACCGTGCGCTGGACCGCCAATCTTGGCCTGGTGGTGGTCAACACCGTACTGGTGCGCCTCGTCTTCCCTTTCGCCGCCGTAGCTTTCGCCACCCTGGCCGCGCAACGCGGCTGGGGCCTGCTCAACAACATCGACCTGCCCGGCTGGCTGGCGCTGCTGCTGGCCGTGGTCGCCATGGATTTCGCCATCTGGCTGCAGCATGTCATGGTCCATGCGGTGCCGGTGCTGTGGCGCCTGCACCAGGTGCATCACGCCGATCCGGACTACGACGTCACCACCGGCGCGCGCTTCCATCCGCTCGAGATCATCCTTTCGATGCTGATCAAGTTCTCGGTCATCGCCGTGCTCGGCGCGCCAGCCGCCGCCGTACTGGTGTTCGAGGTCCTGCTCAATGCCACGGCGATGTTCAACCATGCCAACGTCAAGCTGCCGGGCGACGTCGATGCCGCCCTGCGCCTGTTGCTGGTGACGCCGGACATGCACCGGGTGCACCACTCGACGGATAACGCCGAGGCCAACAGCAATTTCGGCTTCAACCTCTCGCTCTGGGACCGCCTGTTCGGTACCTACCACTACGCCGCGCGCCTGCCTCAGGAAAGCATGCACATCGGCGTCGCCGGCCTGACCGGCGATGCGCGCTGCGTGAGCCTGAGCGGGATGCTGGTGATTCCCTTCGTCAGTCCCGGCGAGGGTTATGCGATCGGCCACGGCCCCGAGGCGAGCCATGAAGCACGCTAGTCTGGTACGCGCCGCGCTGCTGGTCGCTCTGGTCGCGGGCCTGGCGCTGGCCTTCGCCAACCGCGAGCAGTTCTCGCAGGCGGCCCTGCAAGCCTGGCTGGCGTCGGCCGGCTGGTGGGCCCCGCTTCTGTTCATCGCCATTTACGCCGCCGGCACGGTGCTGTTCCTGCCCGGCTCGGTGCTGACCCTGGCCGCCGGCGCCCTCTTCGGCATCCTGCCCGGCGCGCTCTACAGCCTGACCGGCGCCACGCTGGGCGCGGTGCTGGCCTTCCTCGTCGCGCGCCATCTGGCCGGCGACTGGGTGGCGCAGAAAACCGGCGGTCGCCTCAAGCAGCTGATCGAGGGCGTCGAGGCCGAGGGCTGGCGCTTCGTCGCCTTCGTCCGCCTGGTGCCGCTGTTTCCCTTCAACGTGGTGAATTACGCGTTGGGCCTGACGCGCATTCCGCTGGCCGCCTACGCGCTGGCCTCGGCAGTCTGCATGCTGCCCGGCGCGCTGGCCTATGCCTGGCTGGGCCATGCCGGGCGTGCGGCGCTGGCGGGTGACGCCAACGCGATCCGCAACGGCATGCTGGCATTGGCCGTCGCCGCTGCGCTGATGTTCCTGCCGCGCCTGGTGCGCCAGTTCAAGGCCGGCCTCATGATCACGCCGGCAATGCTGCGCGCATTGCAGGCCGAGGGCGGCATTGCGGTCGTCGACGTGCGCGAGGCCAAGGACTTCGACGGCGAGACCGGCCATGTCCCCGGCTCGCTGAACCTGCCGCTGAATCAGTTGCCGGCGCACATCGATGAACTCGCTTCCTGGCGCAAGGACGGAATCGTGCTGATCTGCCGCACCCAGGTGCGCTCGGGGCAGGCCGCGCGCCTGCGGGCGAAGCACGGCTTCACCGGGCTGCGCGTGGTGCGCGGCGGCATCCTCGCCTGGCGCGAACTGGGCTATCCCACGGAAGGCAGCACCGCGCCCGCCGCCCCCGTCGCGGAGGTCGCCCTTGGCCACAACCACGCTTGAGGCCGTCGGCGGCTTTCCGCGCGCGCCGCATTGCGTCACGGCCGGCGAGCAGGACACCCTGCCCTCGCGCTACGGCTGGCCGGTCAAGCTGCTCTCGCTTCTTGCCTTCACCCTGGCCTTCGTCGGCTGGCTCAACGAGACCTGGCTGTTCCTGTTCGAGAGTCCGATCTGGCTCAACCGCTACACCGAGTACGCGATCATCCTGGCCTTCGGCACCTGGCGCATCGTCGCCGAAAAGAACGCCTACACGCGGCGCCGCCTGATCATCCTGGTCGGCGTGGTGACCGGTCTGTGGTGGCTGGTGCCGTGGCTCAATCCCTTCTTCGAACCCTATGTCGGCTACCTCTGGTCGCAGCCGGTCTTCCCCTCGCTGCACACGCCGGGCACGCTGACTTTCTTCCTGGTGCTGGCGGTCGTATTCCTCTTCGGGCGTCGCGTGATCTGCGGTTTCGGCTGCCCCTGCGTCGGCATCCGCGAGACCGTCGGCTTCCCTTTCCGCGAGAACTCGCCGCGCTCTGAGCTGGCGTGGAAGCTGCGTCACATCAAGTGGGTGTTCTTTGTCTACTACGTCGGCGTGCTGGTGGTGACCCTATACCCGCCGAACTCCTGGACCATTTCCTTCGTCAGCGGCTTCTACGGCCTGGTGGCCGCCACCTACTTCGGCACCTTCTTCATTGCGCCGCTGGTCGGCAACCGCGCTTACTGCCGCTTCCTCTGCCCCTTCGGCGCCACCTTCGGCCTGCTCAACCACGCCGGTTTCTATGACGTGAAGATGGACACGAAGCGCTGCATCGACTGTGGCCGCTGCGAGCAAGCCTGCGACATGGGGATTCCGGTGTGGAAGCAGGGCAAGGCGAACGGACGCGTCACCGGCCTCGAAGACTGCATGGGCTGCGCTCGCTGCGTGGTCTCCTGCCCCACCGACGCACTGGAAATCCGCGACGTGCGCAACTTCCTGCGCCCCGCCCTGCGCCAGGATGCGACCCACCTGCTGCGTCGCGTCGCCGCCCCCGAACTGCCGCGCATCGATGCCTGCGCCGAACGCCTGCCGCTGGCCGAGATCCAGACCCAGGCATCGCGCTGCCTCGATTGCGGCGAGCCGACCTGCCGCACCGCCTGCCCGTTGCACAACCGGATTCCGGAGTGGCTGATGCAGGCCGCCAAGGGCAGGATCGAAGCCGCCGCCGAGATCATGGCCAGTACCAGCCCGATGCCCGAGCTCTGCGGCGCGCTGTGCCCGCAGGACCGCCTCTGCGAAGGCTCCTGCGCCCGCGTGCGCCAAGGCGACGCCGCGGTGGCCATCGGCGCCATCGAGCATGCGGTGACCGAAGAAGCGCTGGCGCGCGGCTGGCGCCCGCAGCTCGCTCCGGCCAAACGCCTGGACAAGGATGCCGCGGTGATCGGCGCCGGCCCGGCGGGGCTGGCCTTCGCCGAGGCGATGAACCGTGCCGGCTGGAACGTGACGGTGTATGACCGCGACACGCAGATCGGCGGCATGCTGTCGAGCGGCCTGCCACCCTTCCGCTTCGACAAGCGCGCGCTGGACCGGCGCCGCATCCTGCTGGAACAGGCCGGCGTGCGCTTCGAGCTGGGTGTCGAGGTCGATGCCGAGCGCTTCCTCAAACTGCGCGACGACAACGAGACGCTGTTCCTCGGCCTCGGCGCGCGCCAGGCGCGCGACGTTGCGCTGCCCGGACGCGAGTTGTTCGGCGTCGACGATGCGTTGAGCTATCTGGGCCGCATCAACCGGAACAAGGACGGCGCCGTTGCCGGCAGCCTCGCCGGCAAGCGCGTGCTGGTGCTGGGCGGCGGCGACACGGCGATGGATTGCGCCCGGGTAGCGCTGCGCGACGGAGCGACGAGCGTCGCCATCGCCTATCGCGGCACGGCCGAGAAGCTGCGCGCCAATCCGCACGAGCGCGTCGCGGCCGTCGAAGAAGGCGTGCGCTTCCTCTTCGAGCACACGCCGCTCGTCATCGAGGGCGAGGCCGCCGTGCGCTCGGTGGATTTCAAAGTCGGCGCCGGCGACACGGCGGTTTCGCAAACTATTCCCTGCGATGCGGTGATCCTCGCCTTCGGCCAGCAGCCGGCGGCGCCTTGCTGGCTCGAAGCCGGCGGCGTCGCCACCGAATTCGGCGCGATCAAGGTCGATGCCCACGGCCGGACCTCGCACCCGCGCATCTTCGCCGGCGGCGACGCCGTGCATGGCGCCGACCTGATCGTCACCGCCGCCGCCGCCGGCCGCCGCGCCGCGCGCACGGTGCTGGCACAACGGCGCCTGGCCGACTGGAAGACCTGGCGCGCCTGGCGCGCGGCGCCGCAGCCGCTGCTGGCGCCGAGGCTGGCGACATGAATCCGCTCGCGCTCCTGCTCGCAATGCTGGCGACTCCGGCCTGGGCCCACGTCCACGCGCTGAATTTTGACTTTGTCTGCACCACGGACGACTCGCTACCCGGTCTCACGCTGCTGCCCTTCCTGCTACTCGCCGGCATCGGCATCACACGCGCCGTCGCCCGCCACCGCAAGGACAGGTGATGCGCCCGCGCTGGCTGCTGATCCCGGTACTGCTCTCGCTTGCCGGCATCGCCGCCGGGATGGCGTATGTCGACTGGAGCAAGGGCGGCGCCGGCAGCGGCCTGTATTCGCGCGAGTGGCAGCCCGACCCGGTGCAGGGCTACTGGGACCCGGACCGTTTCTACCAGCCGACGAAGGCCGTCGAGGGCGTGTATCCCGCCGCCGAGTGCATCGCCTGCCACGAGGCGCTGACGCCGGGCATCGTCGCCGACTGGCGCGACAGCCGCCACAGCAAGCCGGCCAATCGCGCGCCGGTGGCCTGCCCCGACTGCCACGGCGCCGACCACCGGACGCTGCGCATGCCGACGCCCAAGGTCTGCACCGAATGCCACGCCGTGCAGCACGATGCCTTCCAGTCCGAAAAGCAGTACGGCTTTCCCAGCCACGTGCTGGCCATGGAACGCGCCACCGACAGCAAGCACTTCGTGGACAAGCCGAAGGGCGAAACCACGGCCTGCGTGCAATGCCACTCGGTGGCGACCAAGTGTGATTCCTGCCACACGCGCCACCGCTTCGACGCCGCCGAGGCGCGCCGGCCCGAGGCCTGCACCACCTGCCACAGCGGCCCGCCGCATCCCGACGACGAGACCTACTACGGCTCGGCCCACGGCAAGCGCTACCTCGCCGACGCGCCGAAGACCGACTGGAGCAAGCCGCTCAAGAAGGGCAACTACGTGACGCCGACCTGCGCCTACTGCCACATGAGGAACGGCCAGCACGTCGTGGCCGACAAGTCGATCTGGCAATTCGGCCTGCGCCAGGTGAATCCGAACACGGCAGAGAACAAGGTCAAGCGCGACCGCTGGGTCGAGGTCTGCATGGATTGCCATGACGAGGTGTTCTCGCGCCGGCAATTGACAAACTTGGACCATGAGCGCGCCGCGGCCTGGCAGGGGCTCAACCGCACGGAACGCCTGCTGCGCGAACTGAGGAGCGAGAAGGCCTTCTACCCGGCGGCCGGCGAACGCCCGCCCTACCCGACCGACTGGATGGACAGGATGTTCCCCAAGGAACGCATCGGCTTCTTCGAAGGCCAGGCGTCGAGCTTCTACAACGTCTCGCCCATCGAGCGCGACTACTTCGAGATGTGGTACTTCGCCAACCTCGGCGCCTACAAGGCCGCGGCGCACGGCGCGCCGGCACTGGTGAAGGAAGGCCACGCCGCGCTGGCGGAGGCGGAAAAAACCATCGCCGACCAGGCGGCGCAACTGCGCGACAAGGCGCGCGGTGCGCGGCCCGATCCGAAGGCGCTGTGGTTCGGCGGCGAATACACCACGCACAACAGGGAGCACAACTGATGCGCAAACTGATGCGCCATCTGCTCTGGCTGCTCCTGCTGGCGGCGCTGCCCGCCCTGGCCGGCAAAAGCTGCGTGGCCTGCCACGCCGGCGCGGCGGAACGCAGTTGGGCGCTGTCCAAGCATGGCGTCATCGCCCGCATCGAGGCCGGGCGAGAACGCCGGCGCACGCCGGGCTGCGAGGCTTGCCATGCCGTCGAAGCCAAGACGCCGGCGCCGCAGCACTATGCAAAGAAGACTTCGCGCCAGGAAGCGCGCGAGCAGGCCAGCACCGGTTGCGGCGCCTGCCATTCGCCACGCTACGTGGCAGAACAACTTGCCGCCGCGCAACGCGGGCTGGCGCTGGGAGAAATGAAACGGCGCGAAGCCGAGGCGCTGGTCGAGTTCGCGCGCAAGGAAATGAACGCGACGGAACTGGCGCAGATCGAGAAACTATTCGCCACGCTGCGCGACGAGAACCTGCGCGACCTGCGCCTCGGTCTCGCCCACCAGTCGCCCGACTACCAGTGGTGGCTGGGACAGGCCGCACTCGACGGCAGCCTGCTGCGCATCAAGGCTGCGCTGGGCGAAGCGCGACGCAGCCGACTGGCTGCGCGCTAAGGATTCACAATATATTTATCAAAGGGAGATCAGCATGAAAACCTTGTTCATACTCAACGACGCACCCTATGGCACGGAACGCAGCTACAACGGCCTGCGCCTGGCCAAGGCCGTGTCCAAACTTGCCGGCCAGCAGGTTCAGCTGTTCCTGATGGGCGACGCCGTGGCCTGCGCCAAGGACGGCCAGAAGCTTCCGGACGGCTACTACAATGCCGGCGACATGGTGAAGATGGTCGCCGCCGTCGGCGAGGTCGGCCTCTGCGGCACCTGCATGAACGCACGCGGCCTGCAGGATGGCGAAATGGTGACTGGCGCCCTGCGCAAGACCCTGGCCGACCTAGCGGCCTGGACCGCCGCAGCAGACAAGGTCCTGGTGTTCTGAGTTCAAACCGCTCATGAGCGCCCCGCACGGCCGCCCGCAGGGGCGCAAGTCAACAAATGGAGCCGCGAAGCGGCGAACCGCAGTCGCCCCCTACCTTGGGGAGGGGGCTGGGGGGAGGGTACTCCAGTGAACCCCGTCAAGGTCATTTCCCAGCAGCCGCCCGGCGGCCGCTGCACGCTCTACGCCCGTTATGCCGACGCCATCGCCGAAATGCTCGACTGGTCGCATGCCATCGTCCATGACGAATGCCGCGATGCCCACGGCGAAGGCTTTCCCAGCCTATGGATACACGACACGGCGATCCAGCCGGCCGACGGCGCGATCCTCACGCCCGAGGACATCTGCGACTGGCTGCGGCATCAGGATGTCGATGCCCGGCGTGCCGATGCCCTGCAACTGCGCCTGCAAGCCGTGCTCGACGACTTCCTCGAAAACTGGAAGCCGGAAAGCCCGGCTGCGAAGTAAATTGAAAGTCGGCGCCAGCGCTACGGGAACAACGGCCCGTACGCCGGTTCAGGTATTGCCGCCCGCCGTCGGACGCGGCAGCGACAGCGCGCGAATCAAACCGGCAATGCTCCGCCAGACTATCGGCAGCAGCCAGGCGGTCGCGATGACCAGCAGCAGCAACAGAGCCAGCATCAGCCACGGGTGAGCGAACATCAGCCACAGGCCGCTGAGCACCACGACATCCTCGCTGAAGGACGTCGCGATGTTGCTGAAGGGCTCAGGCGAGACGTTGATCATGGCGCGCGTGCCGGCCTTGGTGAAGTGGGTGCCGGCGGCCAGCGTGCCGCCCAGGATCGCCATGGCCACCTGCCATTCGATGCCCTGCCCGCCGAAAACCATGGCGGCGAGTGCTGCACCGGCGGGGATGCGAATGAAGGTATGTACCGTGTCCCACACGGAATCGAGCAAGGGAATCTTGTCGGCAAAAAACTCGATGATCAGCATCAGGCCGGCGGCACCGAGCACCAATGGGTGTTCGAGCAGATGCAGGCCCGGCGGCAGCACGATCCAGCCCAGCCTGCCGGCGAGGCCGACGACGAACAGCGTGGTGTAAAGGCGCAAACCCGAAGCCCAGCCAAGCCCCGCCGCCAGGGCCAGCAGGCCGGCAAAGTCGAGCGGCAAATGGGTCAGATCCATCGTTGGTTCTCCCGGTTCGAGAAAGCCTCGTATGACGACACTATATCCTCTGGGCGAAAATCCTCAAGCGTCTCTTCGCCAACTCCTGCACGGAACGACACGCAGCGCTTAATTGCCCGTAAATGCAGGACGGCGCTTTTCCTTGAAGGCCCGGATTCCCTCATGATAGTCATGGCTATCGTACACAATCCGGCGCAAGCCCTGTACTTTTTCAAAGCCGCGCGGGCTGACCGGTTTTGCCCCCGCCAGCACCCTCAACTGTTCCTTCATGACGGCAATGCTGAGAGGTGCGTTGTTGGCGATGGTGGTCGCCATGCCCAGGGTAAAAGTCTCGAGTTCCGGAGCCGGTACTACGTGGTTGATCATGCCGATGCGTTCCGCCCGCTCCGCCGAAATCGGGGATGCGGTGAAAGCCAGTTCCTTGACCAGGCGCAGGCTGGCCGCGCTCATGAAGGTCATCATCCCGCTGACGTTGTAGGGCACGCCCAAACGCGCCGGCGTGACGGCGAACGTGGCGCAGGGCCCGGCGATGATGATGTCGCAGGCAAGCACGGTTTCCACTGGCCCGCCCCAAACCCCACCTTCGACCATGGCGATCACCGGCATGCGGCAGGTTTCGATGGTGCGCACCAGATGGCGCAGCGGATCGTCCCAACCCAGCGGATCGCGCCCGCCTTCCGGCAGTTCGCCGCCGTCGTGGCCGGCCGACCAGACCTTGGCGCCCGCCTGCGCACGCAGGATCACGACGCGGGCCCCGGCTTCTTCGAGTTGGCGCAACGCCTCGATGACTTCTGCCACGAGATCGTGGCTCAGTGCATTGAGCTTCCTGTGGCGATCGAGCACTATGGTCCCGATGTGTCCATCCTGGGTCAGCTTGATGAATTCCATGTCTTTTTTCCTTGGTCGCCAGCCAGTCTTACTCCTGGGCCAATGCTAGCCGGCTGGTCTGGCGACAACAATTGCGGACATCCACTACGGGGCATGCCAAAATCCGCCGGACGATCGCCTTGCCTGATGCCGGTACAAACTGTAAGCAGTTGCCGGCCGGTCCGACATACAGGGAAATCCACCGGAGAATTCCGATGCATGCCACGCTGCACCTGCTGACCCATACCGACTTTCCCGCCTTGACGCGGCGCGCCGTGGAATCCCTGCAACTCAACCTCGGCTACCGCTGCAACCAGAGTTGCCTGCACTGCCACGTCAATGCCGGGCCGAAGCGTACGGAAGAAATGACGGCCGAGACGATCGATGCGGTGCTCGATTTCGTCGCGGCGAGTCCGGGAATTACCACCATCGACCTGACCGGCGGCGCACCCGAACTCAATCCGCAGTTTCGGCGCATGGTGGTTGCCGCGCGCGCGCGCGGCCTGCGCGTGATCGACCGCTGCAACCTGACCATTCTGGAAGAGCCGGGCTGCGAGGACATGGCGGCGTTCCTCGCCGCCCACCGAGTGGAGATCGTCGCCTCGCTGCCCTGCTACCTGGAGGAAAACGTCGACCAGCAGCGCGGCAATGGGGTATTCGCGGCCAGCCTGCGCGGCCTGCAACAACTCAACGCGCTGGGCTATGGCCGTGAAGGCAGCGGCCTCAGCCTCAACCTGGTCTACAACCCGCAGGGACCCCGCCTGCCGCCGCCACAGGCGGCGCTACAGGCCGCCTACAAGCAGCACCTTGGCGAAAAATACGGTATCGCGTTCAACGAGTTGTTCACCCTGGCCAACATGCCGATCCAGCGCTTCGGCAGCACGCTGATTTCCAGGGGCCAGTTCAACGCCTACATGAGCACCCTGCGCGCCGCCCATCGCGACGACAATCTGCCGCACGTCATGTGCCGCAGCCTGATCAGCGTCGACTGGCAGGGCTACCTTTACGACTGCGACTTCAACCAGCAACTCGGTTTGGCCATCGCCGATTCGCGCGGCGGCCGCCTGCACATCAGCCGGGCCAGCGCCGCCGCGCTTGAAGAAAACGCTATCCGGATCGCCGACCACTGCTATGGCTGCACCGCCGGCCAGGGTTCGAGTTGCAGCGGCGCGCTGGGGCACGAAACCGCCGCGGCGCCAAGTTGCGGGACCTGAGCCCGATGAACACGCTGCAACTCCACGACATCGATGCCTGCGTCTTCGACGCCTATGGCACGCTGTTCGACTTCAACAGCGCCGCGAGCGCCGCCCGCGATGAACTGGGCGACGACTGGCAGCGACTTTCCGATCTTTGGCGTCTGAAGCAGTTGCAATACACCTGGCTGCGCGGCCTGGCGCAGCATCACGCCGACCTCTGGCAAGTCACCGGCGACGCGCTGGATTTCGCGCTCGGGACCTTGCGTATCCAAGAACCGGTCCTGCGCGAGCGGCTGATGAATCTCTATCTGCAGCTCAGCACCTATCCCGAAGTACCGGCCATGCTGCGCGAGTTGAAGGACCGGGGCATGAAACTCGCCATCCTGTCCAACGGCAGCCCGCCCATGCTCGCGGCAGTCGTCAGGAACTCGGGGCTGGATGATGCGTTCGACGCCGTACTTTCGGTGGAGGAAGTCGGCGTGTACAAACCGCATCCGTCGGTCTACGGCCTGGCCGCGGAACGTCTGCAGATCGCGCCGGCGCGCATCTGCTTTCTGTCATCCAACGGCTGGGATGCCTATTCGGCCAAGGCCTTCGGCTTCAAGACGATCTGGTGCAACCGTTTCGGCCAAGCGGCCGAGCGCATTCCGGCCACGCCCGATGGCGAGATCGCCGACCTGTCGGCGCTGCCGGCGATTGTCAGTCGGTAGAACTGCGGCGGCCCGCCGCAGAACGGAATCAGCGGAATCAGGCGGCCCTTGCCGCCGCTTCGGCAGCCAGCCAGAGTTGCAGGCAGGCCGGACATAAACAAGTTGCTGCAGCCAAATCGCCATCGGTCTTCGCCGGAATCTGCGACAAGGCAGGCAAGCTCGCGCACCAGCACTCCTTGTCGCCATTTGCCATGCCGCAGCGAAACTGCGCGCCGCACTGCGGACAGACCGTGGCCGGAACCGCGCTCATGGCGTTCCTCCGCTGCCGAAGCGGCGGCAAGCCGCGCGCAGGATTCCCATCTGGCGGCGGTAGTTGCTGCAACCGGTGCAGATCAACACATGCAGCCGCAGGCCGAGGCGCTCGGCCAGGGTCAGCGAACGATCCTGTTCCTGCGACATTAATTGGGTTGCCTCTTGGCAGCTCAGCATTTCACGTCCCCGCTCCGGCAAACCAGTTCGTCTCAAGACAGGTGCGCAAACCGAGTCGCGCGCGGTGCAACACCACCCAGCAATTGGACGAACTGATGCCGGTTTCCTTACAGATTTCCTCGGTCTCGAGGCCGAGGATTTCGCGCATCATGAACACCCGGGCGGTCTTCGCCGGCAGGTGGTCGAGACAGGCTTCGAACACTTTCCAGAACTGCTGCTGCTCGAACGAAGCCTCGGGATCGGCCCAGCGTCCCGGCTTTGCCGAGTCTTGCCAGTGCCCGCCCCGGTCGAACAAGGCATCATCGAGCAGATCGTCGCCGGCTTCATCATCGGCCAGCGAGCTTACGGACTGCTCGCGACTCTGACGACGGATGGTATCGATGATCTTGTTGCGCAGGATGGAATTGAGCCAGGTCTTGTACGACGAACGACTCTCGAAGCGCTGGCTGCCTGTCAGCGCCGCCAGCAGGGTTTCCTGCACCGCGTCCTCGGCCGCCCCGGCGTCGCGCAATTGCAGGCGCGCGAAGCGCAGCAAGTCAGGGCGCAGTGCATTCAGTTCGCGTTGTCGATCCAGGTCCATGGCTTACTTCTAGCGGGAAGACCGGGTATTTTGACCCAACAGCGGGAACTTCGACAAATCAATCGAATCTGTAAGCCATGACGCAGTTGTACGACCAAGCAGCATGGATTAAAACAAGAGGTCACCCGCCTTGGCTGACCACCGACCACCGGAGAACCAAATGAACCGTCGCAACTGGATTGCTAGCATTTCTGGATTGATCGCCACTGCCTCGGTGCCGCTTGTCACCCTCGGCACCAAGGGCAGTGCACGTGCCGCGGAAAAGTTTCCGTTGACCAAGCCGAAGGAGGAATGGAAAAAGCTGCTGGCGCCGGACGCCTACCGGGTGCTGTTCGAGGAAGGCACGGAGCCGGCCGGCAGCAGTGCCCTGAATGCCGAAAAGCGTCCCGGCACTTTCATCTGTGCCGCCTGCAACCTGCCACTGTTCGACGCCGCGCAGAAGTACGAAAGCGGCACCGGCTGGCCGAGTTTCTGGCAGGGACTGCCCGGCGCGCTGGGCACCTCGACCGATTTCAAGCTGATCTACCCGCGCACCGAGTACCACTGCTCGCGCTGCGGTGGACATCAAGGCCATGTTTTCAATGACGGGCCGCAGCCCACGGGCAAACGCTACTGCAATAACGGGATCGCGTTGAAGTTCATTGCGAAGAACGAAACCCTGCCGGCGCTGCGGACATGAGCCCGCGCCTGAAATCGGTTCTCGCCCTGATCGCGGTATTCGCGACTGCTGCCCGTGCGGACGCGCCTGCTGCACCGGCCATGGTCCCTGCCGGCGCTGCGACCGCGATCTTTGCGGGGGGCTGTTTCTGGTGCGTCGAGAAGGATTTCGAAAAGCTTCCCGGCGTGATCGAAGTGGAGTCCGGCTATACCGCCGGCAAGACGCCTAATCCGAGTTACGAACAGGTCAGCTCGGGCAGCACCGGCCACGCCGAAGCGGTGCGCGTGATCTATGACCCGCAAAAAGTCAGTTACCCGCAGCTGGTCGACTATTTCTGGCGCCACATCGATCCCACGGTCAAGGACCGGCAGTTCTGCGATGTCGGCAGCCAATATCGCAGTGGCATCTACTGGGCCAACGAGGCGGAGCGCAAGGTCGCCGAGGCCAGCCGCGATGCATTGTTAAAAAGCGGCAAGTTCAAGACCATTCACACCGAACTGGCGCCGGCCACGACCTTCTGGCTGGCCGAGACCTATCATCAGGACTACTACAAGAAAAATCCCATCCGCTACAACTACTACCGCAAATCCTGCGGCCGTGACGCGCGGGTGGAAGAGGTCTGGAGCGGCAAGTAGCCGGATGTTTCCCGGATAAGGTCGGGCGGGTAGATTACGCGCTACTCATCCGCACTGCCGCCGTCACGCCGGCGCCGACTTTCCGGAGTGTCGATTTCGCCTGGCGCGCAGTTCGATCAACGCCGGACGGCATCAGCCTTTCAGGGAGTTGACCAGATCGATGTAGCTCTTCATGGCCGCGTCGCCGGCGGTGCCCTTGATCGCCGCCCAGGCATCGTATTTGGCGCGGCCGACCATGTCGGTGAAGCCCGGGCGCTTGCCCTCGACATCACCGTCCGTGGCCTGCTTGTAGAGCGCGTAGAGTTGCAGCAGGACATCGTTCGAGGGCCGCTCCGGCAACTTCTTTGAATCGGCCACCGCTGCTTCGAATTTTTTCTTGAGTGCGCTCATGTCGTCGGTCCTCCAAACTTTGGTCATCGGGATTTGACCTTGGACTATTATATGCCGTCACCTTAAAAGGTACGCGCAATGCTCCGACGCGAAAAAATGGCGGCCGTCGATACGGCCTGGCTGAGAATGGACCGCCCGACCAATCTGATGATGATTGTCGGTGTCATGGTGTTCAGCCAACGAATCGACTTCAAGCGCTTGCGCGAAACCATAGCAGCGCGCCTAATTGGACGCTATCGGCGCTTTCGTCAATGTGCCGTGCAGGAAGTCGCCGGCGCCTTCTGGGAGGACGACCCCGATTTCGACATCGACGCCCACCTCAAGCGCCGCGCACTGCCGGGCAAGGCCGGCAAGAAGGAGTTGCAGGCGCTGGCCAGCGAGCTTGCGGTACAACCGCTCAATCCGGGCAAGCCGCTGTGGCGCTTCGACCTGATCGAGGATTACGAGGGCGGCTCTGCGATCGTGGTGCGGATTCATCACAGCATCGCCGACGGCATTGCGCTGGTGGGCGTCATCCTTTCGCTGACTGATCTCTCGCCACACTCGCCTGCGCAAGGGCACGTCGCCCCCGAAGAGGAAGAAGAGGAAGCTGACGAAATCCCTGCCGGCCTGCTGGAAACTGTCGTTGAAACCCTTGTCTCGGCCCTCAGCATGGGTTCCGAACTGGGCGGCAGGGCGTTTGATCTGGCATCGGACCCGGATCGCGTATCTACCCTTGGCCGGCATGGCATCGGCCTGCTCACCGAACTCGCCAAGTTGCTGACCATGCCGCCGGACTCGCCCACCAGCCTGAAGGGCAAGACCAGCACGGTCAAGCGCGTGGCGTGGTCGGACCCGATTCCGCTCCCCGAGGTCAAGGCCTTGGGCAAGGCCCTAGGCTGCTCGGTCAACGACATTCTGCTGTCGGCCGTGGCCGGTGCGTTGCGCGCCTATTTCCTGCAGAAGGGCGAAACCGTGCGCGATGTGGAAGTGCGCGCCATGATTCCAGTCAATCTGCGCACGGCCATGGACGAAGGAACGCTGGGCAACCGCTTCGGCCTGGGTACCCTGCTGCTGCCGCTGCACGAAGGCAATCCCTTCGCGCGCCTGTTCATGGTGCGGCAACGCATGAACGAACTCAAGGGCTCGTACCAGCCGCCGCTGACGCTCGGCATTCTGGCGGCCGTCGGTCTCGCGCCGAAGATCATCCAGCAGCAGTTTCTCGACATCCTGGCGGCCAAGGCCAGCGCCGTGATGACCAACGTGCCCGGGCCGAAGCAGCCCCTGTATCTGGCCGGGTCGCGTCTGGATCAATGCATGTTCTGGGTGCCGCAATCCGGTGACATCGGCATCGGCGTCTCGATCCTGAGCTACAACGACAAGGTCCAGTTCAGCCTCATCACCGATCGCCATTTCGTTCCGGATCCGGAAACCATCGCGCCGCTCTTCGCTGCCGAAGTTGAAAAGATGATGCTGGCACTGCTGATGCTCGACTGGGAACAGCCGTTCGACCCGGCCAGGGTCGAACAGCAACTCTTCGGCAAGGTACTGCCGCCGCCGCTCAGCGCCACCGCTCCTGTAGCCGGGAGCAGGCGACGCAGGAAGGCAGCGGTCGCCCGGCCCAAACCAGCGCCTGCAGCGAAAGCGCCTGCGCCTGTAGCCGCCGCCAGGGTGCCGAAGCGCTTCCGCCACCTCGCCTGAAAGCTAGTCCTCGAGTTCGGACTTGGCGAGTTCCACGTCGAGCCGCTCCATCGCATCGACCGGTGTCGCTGCCGCCGCCTTTTCGTAGAGCTTGACCGCTTCGTCCATGTGGCTCTGACCGAACAGCATGACCAGTGCATTGGCGTACTCGATGCAGGCGATGGCTGAATCAGGCGCAAATTTCAGTGCCGTTTCGAAATGCTTGACCGCCACATCCTTGCTGGCACCGTAGGTCAGCTTGCCAATCATCGCGCCGACCTTGTCCACCACCTCGGCATGGTAGGCACCCAGCGCGCTGTGGGCCTCGGCGTGTCTTGGTTCGAGCTTCAGAACTTTTTCCAGTGCTAGCTTGATTTTGCCGCCCAGACCCTGTGTCAGGGCGTTGAGCACCGAGATGCCCTGACTGTAGCGGCCCAGCGCGTAGGCCTGGAAGTAGTACGCGTTGGCAATCTTCGGTTGCGCCTGCTGCAATTCCTCGCAACGTGCGGAAATTATCTGATACAGCTCCAGCTTGCGTTTGTCGTCGTCTTCAAGGTAGGTGGCGTAAATCATGGTCGCCTTGTTGGCCGCGTTGTAGCCCTCCAGACCGGCTGCCAGCCCGGCTTCGCAGGCCTTCTGGAATTCACCTTGATGATAGAGACGCCAGGCCTCCTGCACCGCGACATCTGCGGGAAAGGGTTCGCAATCGCCGCGATGCAAGCGCTCCCAGTTCTTCTTCAGTGCGGCGCCCGCGTAAACGAACGCCTTTTCCGCGTGCGGAAACTTTTTCCAGACCAGCTTTGCCATGACAGTTCTCTGCCCTCGCTCTCAGGCAGTCAAGTAGTTCTTTGATACTTCTTCGAACAACTTGCGCGAACGCCCCACCAGGTAGGGAGCAGCCAGCGCCATGACCTGAAACGCGCCGCGCGACAGACTCTCGCCGTCGATCTTCTTTCGCGGGTCACTGACGAACTCGAACGACAGCCAATAGGTGGCGACCACGGTCATGTTGATCGCCAATGCCTGGATTTCGGCCGGTGTCGCCTTCATGTCGCCGGTCGCCACCAGACCCCTGCAAATCGCGCTAGCCGTCTGGATCTTGTGGGCAACGATACGCTTGAAGTGCGTCTCGATGCCGCGGTTGCGCGACAGAAGTTCGTTGATGTCGCGGTAGAGAAAGCGAAAGTTCCATATGCCTTCGAAGATCAGGTGCAGGAACAGCCAGATATCCTCCACGTTCGGCGGGCGCCGCACGGGCGCGGCGAGGGTTTCCTCGATGGCCTTCTCGAAATCGGCGAAGAGGGACTCGATGATTTCGTCCTTGTTGTGAAAGTGGTAGTAGAGGTTGCCCGGACTGATGCCCATCTCGTCGGAAATCAGCTGCGTCGTGACATTCGGCTCGCCGAATTCATTGAACAGTGCCAGGGCAGTCTCCAGGATGCGCTCGCGCGTGCGGCGCTTCGGCTTTCTTTCCATCGATGAGCAGTCTCCACTAGCGGCAGAGGATAGCAGAAACCCAAAACCCGTCTGTCATTGTTGCGGAGTCACGCCGGCCGGCGCGCACGTTGCAGACGCTTGATCGCTCGAGCGAGATCGTCCAGCGTGTCGGACAGGCGCAATGCCGTCAGCCCCATCGACCGGGCGCGGCTGCGCTTCAAGCGGGCCATGCGACGCGCCAACGTGCGGTGCGGATCCGTGAGCACGGCGCGATTGATGGACACCCCGTGACGCGCCAGTTTCGGCGCGAGCTCATCGTGGCGCCGCAGCAACTCTTCGCGCGTCTTCTGGTAGGCCTGCTCCGAGAGCCGCTTGCGGTCGGCATAGCTGAACATGTTGGTGAAGAACATGTCGGCATCATCGGGGCTGGGCTCGAACAGGATTACGTCCGCATCCTTGTATTCGATATCATACTTCGCCAGTCCGGTCTTCATGCGCGAGTGGATGATGGCACGGAAGGTTTGCGCCAGAACCACCGGCAGGCCGCCATCGACCAGCCGGCGCCGTTTGAGATGTCTTTCATGGGCCGCATGGCAGGCATCGAAAGGAACCAGCGGATTGATGCAGATAACCAGCCGCGCCCCTTCCTTCAGCGCGACCGAGGCGTGCAGGGTTTTCTTCAGCGCGCCGTCGACATACCAACGGCCTTCGATCTCGACCGGCGGAAACAGCCCTGGAAGCGCGGCGCTGGCCTGGACCGCGGTGGAGATCGGGACCTGTTCATGGCCCTTTGAGCCGAATGCGACCGACGTGCCGGAATCCAGGTCGGTGGCCACCAGGAATAGTCGGCTCCTGATCCGACGGAAGTCGTTGCTCAGGCCGGGCAGTGAAAACAGCCGGCGGAGAAATACGTCGATTCCCGCGTTGTTGAAAATGCCGGTGGGAATCGCGCGCGACAGACGCTGAAAGGATGCGAGGAAGTCCTGCCGCAAGGGACTACGCAAATACTCGCGCAAGGATCCAAAAAACAAGGCCGGTACGGTTGCGCCACGCCGCGCGTACTCGCCGAGCGCCGGCTTGAGCAGCATCCCCGGCTCGAAAGGTATCTCGGCGGAATCGCTGTCGATGAACATCCGGCACAGATAGTCCGGACTCAAGCCATTGGCCAAACCGGCGGCAATGAATCCGCCCGCACTGACGCCGACATACGCGTCAAGGGCATTGAAATCGAAGCCATCAAGCGCTTCCGAAAGCGCCATCACGGCCCCGATCTCATAGACCGCGCCGAGCGGGCCGCCGCCGGCCAGCGCCAGAGCCGTGTGCGGCTGACGGGGAGTCGAGTTCACTTCAAGGCTCCCCGCCGGCGGTCATCAGGTCCTCCCAGGGACTCCTGCGATCAAGCTGCAGCCTTGGTTGCCGGCTTGCGCACTGCCTTGGGTGCTACGCGACGCACGGGCGTTACGGTGGCTACTTTCGGCTTCGCCGCCTTGTTGAGCTTTTCCACTTCGGCCTTCAACTCGGCAACGCGCTTCGCCAACTGCGCCACGTCATGCTTGGTCGGCACGCCCAGACTGTTCAGGGAACGGGCAACGCGGTTCTCGAATACCTGCTCCAGTTTGTCCCAGGTGCCGGTCGCCTTGGCAGCCATTTCGGTGACCTTGTCTTCGGTTACCTTGCGGGTTTTCTGCTGAATCGCTTCGCCTTCGCGAATAAGCGCGTCGAACACCTTATTGCCTTCCTGCTGTGCCTTGGCGAAGGCACCCAGCCCAGCCAGCCAGATCTGCTGGGCCGATTCGCGAATGGTGGCAGACAACTGGCTGTCCTTGCCGACGGATTGGAGTTTCTTTACCACGAGTTTCTTGACCATCACGACCTCCTTTATTGACCTGTTTCCGGAGCCTCAGAGTCGAGGCTGCGGCAGACGCTGTGCCTGCCATACAATGAACTCTAGCGAGACGGATTAGAGAGGTCACACTAATGTCCTAGGGGAAACACTCTAGGCCGTCGTTAGTCTGGTCCTGGATGGCTTCGAGGCGACTCGCTTGCGTGAGCGCGCCCCTGCGGTTACGGTCGCGACCGCTTCAGTTGCGGTCCTTGCCGCCCTGGCTCCCGAGACACTGGTCTTGGAGCGCGCACGCGATACCTTTTGCACAGGCTTCGGCCGGAAAAGAATCGCGGTTTCGAGTTCCTGCAGCGCATCTGCCGCATATACCGCCAGCCGTTGCATGCTCGGCAACGATGAGTGACAGCCGGTGAAGCCGAAGTTCATCGAACCGGCATAGCTCTGGCACGTGATGTTGAGCGCCTGTCCATGCGTCACGATAGACGCCGGATAAGTCGCGAGGAGCTCGGCGCCTCTGAAGTACAACGGTTTGTCCGGTCCGGACACGTTGGAGATGGTGACGTTGAACATCGGTCGCGTTCGCCCGCCAATTCCGGTCAGCAGCGTAATGATGGTCGGGGCCATGAGCAGTATCGTGTATTGAAGCATGGCCTGTTTCGGCAGGCTCTGGACATGGTTCTTGGCATGGCGGACCGAATTGCGAATTGCCTCCAGGCGTTCCTTCGCATCCGCGATGTCTGTTCCCAGGGTGGCGATAATGAAGGTGATCGCATTGCCGCTGCCTTCGTCGTCCCTGGGTCGCACCGAAACGGGAATGCCGGTAGTCAGAGATTTTTCGGGCAGGTTGTCGCTCTCCAGAAGGAAACGCCGCAGGGCGCCTCCGCAGATCGCCAGTACGACGTCGTTGAGCGTGCATTCTGCAGCCTTGGCAAGAGTGCGCAGACGCTCTATGGAAAACTGCTGCGTGGCGAAACGCCGCTTCTCGCGTACACGGCCGTTGAGCACGGAGTGCGGTGACGTAAAGGGTACGATCAGGCCCTCGCTGGGATCCCCCACGCGCTTGAGCATCTTGGCGAAGGCCGCGACCAGTTGTGGAACCGTCTGCATCTGACCGCGCAAGGCCTGTACCGCCGCGGCTGCGGCGTTGGCGACGGTCGGCATGGGTGTGTCACGCTCCCGCCTCGCCCCGGACTCCCGGCCGGCGTCCCAGAACGGCGGAAGTGCGACGCTTTTCGCTCGGTCGGGCGACATCGCCCGCTGCAGCAGTTTCATGCCGCTCACGCCGTCGATCAGGGAGTGGTGCATCTTGATGAACAGGGCGAAGCGGTCGCCCTCGAGCCCCTCGATGATGGTGCATTCCCAGGGCGGGCGGCTCAGGTCCAGCGGCGTGCTTTGCAAGCGGCCGACCAGTTCGCCGAGTTCCCGCTCGCCGCCCGGCCAGGGTAGCGCCGCATGCCGCACATGGTATTCGAGGTCGATGTCGTCGTCCTCAATCCAAACGGGCATGGGGTTCTTGTTGAACGCATATTTCAGGCGCCGGTTCCAGGGAGGACTGAATTTCCGGTGGCCGCGAAACTCTGCCATCAGCTGACGCATGAAGTCCTTGGATGCCCCCTCGGGAAGTCGGAACTGCAAGAGGCCACCGACGTGGGTGGGCGTAGCGCGCGCCTCGGTGAACAACCAGGCGGAATCCAGCGGATTGAGACGAACGGAATTCATGGCTTCAACCCTCGTGCCGATCAGGAAACTATTGCTATGCCTTTGTCGCCTTTGTCGCCTTCTTCACAATCGTCTTGACTGCCGCTTTCTGTGCCGAAACTCGTTTTGAAGCGGGCTTCTTCGGCGCAACCGCAATTTTCGCGGTAGCCTTCTTTGCCACGACCTTCTTTGCCACGACCTTCTTCGACACAGCCTTTGCCG
Organism: Betaproteobacteria bacterium; assembly: GCA_012026675.1. GTDB lineage: Bacteria > Pseudomonadota > Gammaproteobacteria > Burkholderiales > Rhodocyclaceae > Sulfuritalea. The sequence goes on from VEPA01000247.1 coordinate 38,930, forward strand.
ATGCATTACCGCTCGAACCCTTCCAGGTCAGACGCGCCTTTCTTGCGAGGGCCACTACCCTGGCAATGTCTTCGTCGGTGTATACGCCCTTGACACCCGATATGGCCGCCAGCTTCATGCCGTGCTTGAGACCGAGCTTGTAGATCTCCTTGACCTTTTCCCACTCAGTGTCGCGGCCGATGGTGAATACCTCGAATCGACCTTCCAGCGCCAGGACGATGGTTTCCGCCAGGCAGGCGTAGATGATGTTTTTCGGCAGGCCGATGGACTTCAAGCCCTTGACCGGTGTCGGCAGTTCGATTTCGCCCGATTCAATCACCAGCACATCCGGACGTTTGGCCACCTCCGCCGGCGGCAGATCCAGCGGACGCGCGACATCGGTAATGACGCAACCCGGCTTGACCTTGGTGATGTCCAGAATCTTCTTGCCGGCCCCCGAGGTGGACGTCACGATCATGTCCATATCGCCCAGCAGACTGTCGTAATCCGTCGATGCGGTGACCTTGGCATCCGGTGTGTCCTGCAATATGGAGTCCCGCAGTTCATTGAGCTTTTTGATGTCGCGACCGGCGATGACGACTTCGTCGAAGGCCATGGCCAGCAGGCGAGCGCTGACCGACCCGATGGAGCCTGTTGCGCCAATCACCATGGTCTTGGCCGGCACCTTTCCGCTACCCTTCTTCACCGATATCAGTCCCATGCGCCGCATGGCGTCGGCCGCCGCCCACAGGGCGCCCGATGCGGAGTAGCTGTTGCCGCTGGTGATCGGAATGCTCGCACGTCGCGCCACGGTGATCCCCGCATCGCCGACGACCTTGGTGAAGGCGCCCAGACCCATGATTTGCGCCCCCATCTCTTCCGCAATCTTCGCGGCATGCAGCAGACGTCGATAGGTGAATTCGGGACTGTGCGAGAGCATTTCCTTGGGCGTTCCACCGACGGAAATCAGCCAGCCTTCGGCTTCGGCGCCGGTGGGCGAGATGATGTTGCTCATCTTGCAATAGACCATCGGCGGCAGGTAGGCGGCGAGTGTCTCCACTCCGTCCATGATGAACTTGGGCGTGTTCCTTGGAAACGGGAAGCCTTTCTTGATGTATTCCTGGCTCAGCGGATGCACGACAAAGGCAAAACGGCGGATGTTGCGGAAATGCCCGGTGGGGTGGAGCAAGCGCGGCTTGATGTCGAGCTCGTTGATTATTTCCTCGAAATCGTGGTCTGAGAGCTCTGATTCTGCCTTGCCAGTCGCTGCAAGGATCATGGCGGTGATGGTGCTGATGCCCACCACCCGGTCAAAGAGCTTTGGCGAAACATCCACCACCAGATTGGCCTTGTGCTTCGTGAAGAATGCGAGCGCTTCGTCATCGATGGCCGAAGTGATGAGGGTCTTGCCCTCCAGATTGCTCCCGGCGGAAACCGCCTGGATTTCCCGAAAGGTGCCGACAATGACGTGGGACTTGGCCACGGCATTGGCGACAATCTTGTTCTTCACGGTCCTCAACACGGATTTCAGGAATTCTCCGGGCACGATGTCGGGAATCAGCTCCTTGCCCTTTGCGTAAAGCTCGAGCTGATCCAGCGAACTCAACAGGAGCGGAGAACCCGCCTGGAATACAGGATCGGCAAAGCTCAGGTTACTGGTGTAATCGGACAGGGCGACCGCCATGTCGTAGTTGCGCATTCCGGATAGAAACAGGACCAGGTTGTTGTTGAAATAATGACCCAACTCCTTCTGCACATGGCGTATGGCACGCACTTGCAGCAGCCGGCGCAAGCTGGCGCCCGTGGTGACAGGTACTCGCGTGACGACTTGCATCAGGCGCTGTGATTCCTTGTTGACCACCGTGCGCAATCCGACATGGTAGTGGTCGGGCATGTCGCTCAAGGCGATGGCATCCGCATTGGCTTGCTGGCGTCGCATCAACTCCCAGGCTTTGCTGCTGTCCTTGTCGGCACCCAAACGTCGGACTGAAAACTCCTGCCCAAGAAACCTGGTCTTGAACTCAAAATCCTTCCTGGATGAGCCCAGGGTCACCGTAACTACTTTTTTCATGACATCCACCCTCATCTATTCGATTGAACACCAGCCTCTGTTTGTGTCGGGATGGCGAGCACTAGCCAACCTTCTTTCGGCGCCGAGCCGGTTTTCTTGTCGAAGCAGCGGGTGGCAACACCTGGCGAATGATGTCTTCGCAAATGGCTTGCGTCATATAGCGTGGCACGGGATACCCTGTATGAGCTTCACGGCATGCGGCTTCGGCCAGTTTGGGAATATCGGACTCCTTCAGTGCAGCGAGGAAGGTCGGTATCCCGAGGTCGCGATTGAGCTGGTCCACCGCGTCGACAAACTTCTGCGCCAACATCTCCTCCGCTTCATTCTCCTGGCCAAGTTTTGCGCGCACTGCCAGCAAGGCCAGGCGGTCGGTGATGTCAGGGAGCGAATACTTCAGAACCAGCGGCAGCATGATGGCGTTGGCAAGGCCATGAGGGGTGTGGTATTTCCCGCCAAACTGATGTGCAATGGCATGCACATAGCCCACATTGGCGCGGGTGAAGGCAAATCCCGCATAGGTAGCGGCCAGGGCCATTTGTTCTCGTGCCTCGAGGTTCTTTCCATCGTTGTAAGCCACACGCAGGTTATTGAATATCAGCCCGACCGCCGACAAGGCCATGTCATCCGTGCTCGGGCTGGCCCAGTGACCGACAAAGGCTTCGATGGCATGCGTCAGTGCGGCAATGCCTGTCGCTGCGGTGATATGCGGAGGCAGCCCGGTCATCAGGCAGGGATCGAGCGCTGCCATCTTTGGCACCAGGCGGGTATCAACGATCACCAGCTTGGTATGGCTTTTCGGATCCGAGATGACGGCGGCGACGGTCACCTCCGAGCCGGTGCCCGCGGTGGTAGGAACGGCGTAGATCTTGACAGGCGTATTCAGGCCCTTGAAATAGCCGGCCAACTCGCGCAGCGTCTTGCCGGGATTGGAGACTGCCGCTGCAATGGCTTTGGAGGCATCCATCGAGGATCCCCCGCCGAATGCCACAATGGCATCGCAGCCGTGTTCCCAATAAAAGTCGATCCCCTCTTCAATCAGGGGGATCGGTGCGTCAGGCGTGATGGCATCAAATATCACGTACTCGGCCCCCCCGGCAGTCAGGGCGTTGGTCAGGTCGTCGAGCAAGCCGAGCTTGGAGATGATGCTGTCGGTGACGATCAGGATCCTGCCGTGACCAAACCCGGCAATCGTTTGCCCCAGCCTGCCGCTGGACCCCGGACCGACCAGGATCGTAGGCTGCGGTATGGGCAGGAAGCGCACGGCCAATCCGGCGCCGCGCATGGCGGCACTCAGTGCCGTGGTGCGAAGTGACTCGCTCAGAAATTCGGATATCAAAAAATTCTCCTTCAAAACGACAGCCTGGTGCGAACGGCTCCCTCAGGCAGGACACAGGTCATTCGTTATGCCTATGACAATCGGCAACGAACAAGAAGCTCGCCCCCGCCCTCGATCCGTCCCCGGCTTTAATATGGGGCATGCAACTTCCCCGGATTTCAACTCTATCACCCAACATCGCGCTACGCTCGGTTCGCGGAATCGGCCGGGCTAAGGCGGATCGGCAAACGCCTTGGCATTTTCAGGCAGATACCGAATCAAGCTGCACGAACGGCATCAATGCGAATCATGTCCGCGGCCTTTTCGCCGATCATCATGACGGGTGCGTTGGTGTTGCCGCCGATCAGCGTCGGCATGATCGAAGCATCCACCACGCGCAGGCCGGTAATGCCATGCACGCGCAGCCGCGGGTCGACCACGGCCATCGCGTCGAGTCCCATCTTGCAGGTTCCGACCGGGTGATAGATGGTGTCCGACCGGTTCTTCAGTTCCTCGCGTATGGCGTCATCGGAATCTATTCCCGCGCTGTAGAGTTCGCCGCTGCGGATGTTGGCCAGGGCCGGCGCATCCATGATTTTCCGGGTGAGCTTGAAGCCATCGACCATCGCATCGAGGTCGTCCGGATGGTCGAAGAACTTCGGGTCGATGTCGGGCGCCACCAGCGGATCGACGCTGGCGAGACTGACCCTGCCGACGCTCTTCGGTCGCAGCAGGCAGACATGGCAGGAATAGCCGTGTCCCCAGTGCAGTTTGCGCACGTGGTTGTCCAGAACGCCGACGACGAAATGCAGCTGGAAATCCGGCGCCGGCGAATCCGGAAATCGCCGCAGGAAGCCACCGCCCTCAGCACCGTTTGACGCAATCATGCCGGTGCGATCCCTCCGGTAGCGGCCGATGTCCTTCATCAGGTGCATGGCACCGCCCGGGGAAAGGCCGAGAAGGTCAAGCGACTTGGCCCGGTAATTGAAAACATAGTCCGGATGGTCCTGGAGATTCTTGCCGACGCCGGGCAAATCGTGAATCACCGGAATGCCGAACTCTTGCAGTTCCGCACCTGCACCAATGCCGGAGAGCATCAACAGCTGGGGCGATTGCAATGCACCGGCACTGAGGATGAGTTCGCGCCGTGCCTGGAAGGTAAGGACTTCGCCTCCCTGCTGGAATTCCACCCCGCTGGCACGCTTGCCATCGAACAATATGCGCCGTGCGCGCACGCCAGTGATCACCTGCAGGTTGGCGCGACTGGCCAGGTGGGGCGTCAGGTAGGCGCGCGCGGCATTCCAGCGCTCTCCATTTTTCTGCGTGACCTGATGGATGCCGATGCCTTCCTGGTCGGCACCGTTGAAATCGCGGATCACCTGGAATCCGGCCTGGCGCGCGGCTTCAAGGTAGATTTCCTGGAAAGGGTTCATCGAGCGCAGGCTTGCGACGTTCAGCGGCCCGCCCTGGCCGTGATGCTCGTCCTGGAAATCCTCGTTGTGTTCCGATTTCTTGAAGTAGGGCAATACCTCGCGGAAGGACCAGCCGTCATTGCCCAGCGAGGCCCAGTGGTCGTAGTCCCAGGGATGGCCGCGCATGTACACCATCGCATTGATCGAACTCGAACCGCCCAGCACCCTGCCGCGCGGCTGATAGCCGCGCCTGCCATTGAGGCCCGGCTGGGGAACGGTCTGGAAGGCCCAGTTGTTGATCGCGGTGGGCAACATCAGCACGGTACAGAACGGCACCCTGACCAGCATCTGCTCGTCGCTCCGTCCCGCTTCGAGCAGGCACACGCTGACCCCGGGATCCTCCGAAAGCCGCCCGGCCACGGCACAGCCCCCGGACCCGCCGCCTATCACGATGTAATCGAATTCCTTCATGCCGGCTCCAGCGCCTCGCGAAGTTTCTCCAGGACAAGCGGCGAAAACACCATCCCCAGATGGCCGACGCCGCCGATGGCGCTGCTGGTGGCGCCCGCCAGCGTCGAGCAGGCTGCCTGCGGGGCGACGTAATTGTCATGGCGGCTGTAGATTGATACCGATCCCGGAGGTATCACATCACCGGCGGCCAGCCCGGCCAGCCAGGAGCTGGAGAGGCACATCTGCAAGGCATTGCGGCCGAGTCCAAAACGCGCCAGGTGCGTGCCCTGATGCGGCGAGCCAAGGCTGATCAGGCGCGCCACCTTGCCCGCGCCGTGACGCCGCAGGTAGGCGCGCGCGGCCAATCCACCCATGCTGTGGCAAACCAGTACCACCTTTGAAGCGCCGGTGGCGGCCAACACCTCGTCGATCCGCCGCGCGATGCCTTCCGCATAGCCGTCGATATCCGCATACACGGGCTCCAGGTTGTGCGTCGCAACGGTCCAGCCCGCCCTCTCGAGCTTCCGCCGCAACCAGACCCACACGCCGCGATTGCACTGGTAGCCGTGGATCAGCAGCAGCGGCAACGGTCGGGCGGCGCAGCGTGCCAGCCGGTCAGGGCCCAGCCAGAAACGCTCGAAGGGCTGGACCACGGTGAATAATACGAAGAACGCGAGGAATTCCCCGGCCACCATGCGCAGCGCATCGAGCGGACCCAGGCGCATGGCCGCCGGCACGGGCTCGGATGCCGGATGCGAGAGGGCAAAAGTCGCCAGGACAAACAACAGGCGTCCGGCGAAGACGAAGCCCACCGCGCGCGCAAGCGCCTGCTTCGGCGTCCAGCCCTTGCCGGCAACCAGCCAGTTGGCTAGGATGAGATAGCCCAGCAACTCGCCGAACAGGATCCACCGCAATTGTCGTGCCGCCATCGCCGACTTTCAGCGAATCAAAAACTTCGCCAGGCGCTCGAACAGCGCACCGTAGGGCGGGTTGAACAGCGACATGGCATTGAGCGACGACTGGTAGAACACGCCCTTCTGCTTGGAGAAGGTCCTGAAGCCCTCGATGCCGTGGTAATGGCCCATGCCGCTGGGGCCAACGCCGCCGAAGGGGAGGTCTTCCTGCGCAATGTGCAGGATGGTGTCATTGACCGTGACGCCGCCGGCCACGGTTTCGTTCAGCACACGATCCCTCTGGCCGGAGTCGTTCTCGAAGCAGTACAGCGCCAGCGGTCGCGGATGCTGATTAACATAGGCAATCGCGGCATCGAGGTCCGCGTAGGGAAGAACGGGCAGCAACGGGCCGAAGATCTCGTCCTGCATCACGCGCATGTCATCATCGACATTCAAGATCGCCAGCGGCGGCAGTCGGCGAGTCGTGGCGTCGGCGTCGGCGGTCGACAGCGGCTCTATCCTGGCACCTCGCTCCTGCGCGTCGCTCACGTAGCCCAGCAGTCGCTGGTAGTGCCGGTCATTGATTATCGCGGTGTAGTCAGGCGTGGTCGCCATCGCCGGGAAGCACTTGGCGACCACGGCGCGCGCAGCGTCAACGAAGGCCTGTTCGCGACCTGCCGGAACCAGAACATAGTCGGGCGCAATGCAGGTCTGCCCCGCATTCATCAGCTTGCCGACCATGATGCGCTCGGCGGCTTTTTCCTGCGGGTAGTCGGGACCGACTATCGCCGGCGACTTGCCGCCCAGTTCCAGCGTGACCGGAGTCAGGTTGTCCGCCGCCATGCGCATGATGTCGCGGCCGACGCGTGTCGATCCGGTAAATAACAGGTGGTCGAAAGGCAGGCCGGCGAAATCGGCGCCGACTGCGGCATCTCCCAGCACCACCGAAACATCGTCCGCGGCAAAATACTTGGCGACCAGTTCGGCCAGCAGTTCGCCCGTGCGCGGAGTGAATTCCGACATCTTGATCATCACGCGGTTGCCGGCCCCCAGTGCCGCCGCCAGAGGCGAAATCGCCAGGAACAGCGGGTAGTTCCAGGGCACGATGATGCCCACCACGCCCAGCGGCTGCGGGATGATGCGCGCCCGGCCCGGACGGAACCAGATCGACGCCGCCTTGCGCTGCGGCTTCATCCATACCGCAAAATGCGAGCGGGTGTGGCGAATCGCCTCCAGGCTGGGGAACAATTCGAGCAGACGGGTTTCATGCGCCGAGCGATGGCCGAAATCGGCCGAGATCGCCGCAACAAAGCGGTCGGCGTTGTCATGCACCAGGACCATCAAGGCATCCAGCTGCACCTGCCTGCGGCTGCGTTCCACCACGGGACTGCGCCGGGTCGCGGCACGCATGGTCTCGAAGCTGCGTCGCAATGCGCTTGCGTCTGTCACCTGCTCTTGTGCTGCAGGTTCTGTAGCGTTCACTCCAAGTATCCTCCTGGAAGGCACAGCATATTTATTCAGTTTAAACGCCTGACAGTCTCTCGATTAGGCAGGGTACTCTAACGACCCTGCACTGGCCGGACGGATAATTCGCTTTATGGATGAAGATCTCGACAAGGAAGCCATCGGCCACGAACTGGCTGCCTGCATCGCCGAAGCAAGGGAGTTGCGCGCCGCCCGGAGCAGCGATCCCGAGCCTGAGGATTATCCGCGACTCAAGGAGTGGCAGGCGGCACGCCTCGCCGGCACCTATGCTGATTTGCTGGCCAGCCCGCGCCACAAGCCGGCCGCCGAATTCTTCCTCAGCGACCTCTACGGCCCCAAGGATTTCCGCAGCCGCGACGAGGAACTGGCGCGCGTCGTCCCGATAATGGTCCATGTGTTGCCGGCGAAGGCGCTGCAGACGCTGCTCGAAGCAGTGAAAATGGACACGCTCTCCGAATCGCTCGACACTGCGATGGTGCTCTCCCTACGCAAGACCGGGAGCAGCAAGGCCATCGACTGGCCCGCATATATCGCCGCCTATCGCACTTGCGGACGAAGGAAGGATCGCGAATTGCAGATCGCGCTGATCGACAAGATCGGCAAGACTCTCGATCGCCTGACGCGCATGCCGCTGATCCATTTCTCCCTCAAGCTGATGAGCGGCCCGGCCCATCTTTCCGGGCTTGGCGCGCTGCATTCCTTCCTGCAGCGGGGATTCGACGCCTTCAGTGCCATGAAAGGTGCCGACGAATTCCTGGCCATCATCACCGAGCGCGAGACGGCATTGATGAAGGAATTGTTTGCGGGCACCAACGCCAGTTGCCCGGTGTCATGACTCTCCGCCGCGAGTCCTGAGTTGCCAGCGAAGCTTCTGAAACAAAACGGGGGCCTGATTTCAGGCCCCCGTTTTGTCTGCATACGGCAGACTTACTGTATTGCAGGTTGAACGCCCGCTTAAAGCAGGGTACAGGCGCCGTACAACACATAGGCGCCACTACGATTCGTCAGGGATAACGTGAGCTGGCCGCTCTCCTTGTCGACCGCGATGGTCCAGCCGAATCCGGCCTCTCTGCCTTGCAGGAGCAACTGCTTGCCAGACTTGTCCTGCAACAGGATCTCGGAGGTCGTGTTGGGCCCGATCACGGTTTTCTTCGCCAGGTCCAGTCTCATGAACGTCGGCGCGCCGATGTCTTCCGGCAATCCGGCGGCGCAGTCATCACCGCGCGAGCAATCCAGCGCCGCCTGAGTGGCGCAGAGCAGCGGTTTCGACCCGTCAAAATCGGCAGCCAGCGCAGGCGCGGCAAGCACAGCGAGACTCAATAGAACCAGAATTCGATTTTTTTTCATGGCTTACCCTTATTTGATCGTGTAGCCACGGCCTTCGAGGCAGGCCCCCTGGGCACGATAGAAGGTATTCATCGCCCCCTGTTTCTGGGCGTCAGCTTGCTGCTGGGCCTGGGCATTCTGCGCTTTCTGGTTGTTGCGCGCTCTAATGCCTCCGGCCAGGACGCCTATTGCGGCACCCTTGCCAGCACCATCGCCGCCATCGATGATGCCGCCGACCACGGCGCCGCGCACGGCACCTTGCGCGCGCTCGCCGCCCCCAACCGCCGGACCTGTCTGCGGCGTCGGTGACGGTGCCGCAGCCACGGCGGCTGGATCGATGCCGGTACTGTTCTTGGCCCAGACATAGCACTCGCCCTCATCCTTCTGCTGCTGTTGCGGGCTCTGGCCCTTCGACGGGTAAACGATGGGCTTGGCCTGCACCTGACCGGCGAGCAAACTCATCGTGGCGAAGGTGGCCGTCAGCGCACACCAGGTTTTGAGACATTTCATGGCATTTCTCCGCGTTATGTACGGGGTAAGTCGAAAGCGGGATTGCCCGCAGGCAATCCCGCTCGCCTTGCGGCGCTTACGACATCTACTTCTTGGCAGCCTTCTTGGCCGGTTCCACGGACAAGGCAACTGCTTCGACGTAATTTGCCTCGATCTGGTCGCCTTTCTTCACCACCTTGAAGTGATCCGGATTCTTCACTTCAAGCTCGACAATGTTTCCCTTCGGACCCTTGACGGTAATCGTCTTGTCCTTCGGGTTTACGTCGATCACGTCCGCGACGATCATCACCTGGCGACCGACCGCGCCGGCCGGCGTGGCGCCCGGCTTGGCGCGCACGGCATCGACTGTATCAACTCGCTGGGCTGGACCGCCACTCTTTTTTACTTCCAGCGTAAGCGCCCGCACGTATTCCACGACCACTTCGTCATTGACCTTGATCTGGGCGAAGTTCCTCACGGCATCGCCGGCGACCACGTCGAAGCTGCGCCCCTCGGCCCCCTTCAGCGTCACGGTACGTGTGGCTTTGTCTATGGCAGTGACCACGGCCGATGCCTTGACGCCCTGCGCAATGGCGACCTTGCCTGGCTCGCTGGCAGTTATTTGCCCTCCCGCGGGAGCCTGCTGGGCAAAACCCGGTTGAGCGGAAACAATCACTGCCAGCAGTGCCGTCTTCATCAGATTACGCATGGTACCTACCTCTGTTTGTCGATGTGTCTATGGAAAGTAAAGATGCTCAGCGCTTAAGCTTGGTGATCTTCGAACCCTGCAGACCGATGCCTGCCATCAGTCCCTTCTGATCGAAAATCATTGCGTAGACATCGGCCTTGGCCGTTTCCGTGTTGAGGTCCTTGGCCGCTCCGGCATCGACGATCACGATGTTCGGCCCGACGCCGATCTCGAAGTTTTTGCTTGCGCGGAAGTCATTCAGCACCTTGTCGCTCATGAAGAACAGCACATAGCCGAAGGACTGCGCGCCGGCCTGCAGCCCGACCGAGACTGCCGCCGTGTTGTAGTGGTCAACGACCTTGTCATTCATCAATAGGACGCCGTCACCGCCCTGTCCTCCAACCACCAGCCCCGCCTTGACGACATTGGGAAAGGCCAATATGCCGCGTGCCTTTGCCCCCAGAGCCTTGGCCCCCGGCGATCCGTCGTACAGCGACTTCAGTGCCGCACGCGAATCCTTCTCGATCTGGGACTGGGCGACAGCCAGGCGCGGCGCAATGAGGCCGATGAATACGGCCATCAGGATAAAGAAAGTTCTGGTCACCGAAAAATATCTGCTCATGTCGTACTCCTTCAAGTTGAAGTTGATGTTAAGAAAATTGAAACTGCCTGGGCTCTGCATCGGCAGCGTGCTGGCTTGCGTCTTTCTACGATGCTATTTCTTTTGCCTGGCCGCTTCGACGAAAGCGCGCACATCCTTGGCCCAAGTGTCGATCACTGGCTTGACATGGGCAAGCGTCAGCTTTTCTGTCGCACTCTTAAGTTCGACGCCAACGCCCTCGCGCATCCCAATAGCAACAACCTTGCCGGTGTCGGCATCCAACGCTTCATACTCGGCTGCGAGCGAGGCCTGCTTGGATGTCTTGCCGCCCGTCGCGATAAATGCGATTGGCAACAGCTGATAAGGCTTCAAACCCATGTCCTTCGCGGCAACTGCCGTAATCGCGGTTTTGAGCCGCAGCGTTTTCGGACCGGGTTCCTTGGCGAACTGAAACAGACCGGTCAGCTCGCGCCGGGCCGCTTCGTCGAAATATGCATTGATTTCCTTCAGCGTCTGCTCGGACATCTGCTCTGTGCTGCGCGGCTGGGGGTAGAAGATGTTCGGCTCGATCAATATGAACTCGTAGCTGCCAGCCTTCATTTCCGGGGCGACCCAGCGCTTGACCTTCTGCCCGGACGCGGATTCGGCATCTTTCAGCCTGGAGTACCCATCACCGAGAAAGCCGGACTGCATGGACTTGGCCCCCTTGTCCTGTGCAACGACAGGTCCGGCAAGCAGAAACACCGCGGCGGACACCGCCACTACCCAACGATCAATTCTCATGTCGCTTCTCCAATTCTTCCGTTATTCGATTTGACTGCTGCTTGAACAATTATGCTGCCATGCGACGACAGATCTGTTTGCCAATTTGACCGGATTGTCATTCTGACACGGACGAAGGATGTATCCGTTGGCGGCAGAACCTGTTTTCACGGCATCGTGACCTCGCGACTTCCAATCTCCGGCTTTACCACATGGGGGAAATAACGCCTGAACTGCCTTGAAGATGACTGAAAAACATCCCCGCACAAAAAAATGGAGGGCAGGCATCTTTTTTCAACGCGCCTTGTCGAGGTCGCCCTACCGGGTTGATGGTAGAATTTTTTATCTATTTTATCAGACCGGAACATGGGAGAAAACGTACAGAATGCCGGTTTCTCCCTACACGGCGATACGTTGCATGCCCTTGGCCGCCGAGTGAATCTGCCAAGCAACGAAACGGAGTCTGCCGTGATTTTCACCTGCGCAACGGTACTGCCGCCATGAAACGGGCAATCGCGATTGCGGGTTGGCTACTGCTCGTCGTGCTGGTCATCTCGACCGCCGGTTGGGGTGCGCTGGCCCTTTATTATTCGGGCTCGCAAAACCCCGTCGTGCAGACCGGCCTGACTGGAGCAGTTGCCCTCGCCGCCATGCTGGCCGTTACGGCATTGGGCTTTCGCCGCTGGCGCTGGCGCGCGCTGGCTGCCTACCTTGTGCTGTTTGCTGCCCTAGTGGCATGGTGGCTGGGCATCGAACCCTCGAATGATCGCGACTGGCAGCCGGACGTGGCCAGGCTAGCCTACGCCACCGTCGAAGGCGACATGGTCACGGTACATAACATCCGCAACTTCGCCTATCGCAGCGAAACGGACTACACGCCGGCCTGGTACGACAAGACCTACGACCTGCGCAAGCTGGAGGGCGTCGATCTGGTGGCCGTCTACTGGATGGGACCGGCCATTGCACATACGCTCGTCAGCTTTGCCTTCGCCGGCGGCGATCATCTCGCGATTTCCATCGAAACGCGCAAGGAAAAGGGGGAAGCCTATTCCACGATCAAGGGTTTCTTCCGCCAATATGAGCTTTATTACGTGGTAGCCGACGAACGCGACGTCATCCGCCTGCGCACCAACTATCGCCATGACCCGCCGGAAGACGTTTATGTATATCGGGTGCGGGGGCCGATCGAGAGTGGCCGCAATTTACTGCTCGAGTATGTACGCAAGATGAATGCGCTGAAGGCCAAGCCCGACTTCTACAACACCCTGATCAACAACTGTACGACCGATCTTTGGTACAACACCCTGGTCAATGCATCGCATATGCAATTTAGCTGGAAGATCCTGGCCAGTGGATATGTGCCCGAGTACCTTTACGAACTGGGACGGCTCGATACCAGCCTGCCCTTCCCCGAACTTCAGCGGCGCGCGCACGTCAACGCGCGGGCGCAGGCCGCCGACACCGCCGCCGACTTTTCGCGACGCATCCGCGAGACGTCGGCGGCAGACCCGAGAAAACCATAAGGCCTGTACCTCACCAATAAAGGATTTGCCCATGTACTGTCGACTTCGTACGGTCGCCATCAAGGCTGTTTCGTGCCTGAGCCTGCCCATGCTGCTGACTGCCCTGGCCTTGCCTGTGGTCGCCGCCGAGCCGGTCACGCCGGCACCGACGACCAAGCGCCCGAAAATCTGTCTGGTGCTGTCCGGAGGCGGCGCGCGCGGCGCGGCACACGTCGGGGTGCTCAAGGTCCTTGAAGAGTACCGCGTGCCGATCCACTGCATCGCAGGCACCAGCATGGGCTCGCTGGTGGGCGCCGCCTATGCCTCGGGTACGACGGTGGCGGAAATGGACGAGATCATGGCGAACATCACGACGGAAGTGCTGTTCAAGGAAAAGCCGCCGCGCGCGGAGCTGTCGATGCGGCGCAAGGCGGACGACTACAAGCCCTTCTTCGGCCCCGAGGTCGGCATCAAGGACGGAAAGATATCGCTAGGCAAGGGCATCGTCACCGGCGTTCAGCTCGAGACCGTGTTGCGCCAGCTCTCCAAAATCAAGGGCTACCAGAACTTCGACAAGCTGCCGATACCGTTCCGCGCCGTGGCGACCGACCTGGTGAACGGCAAGGCCGTGGTATTCAAGAGTGGCGAACTCGCCAACGTCATGCGCGCCAGCATGTCGGTACCGGGCGCGGTGGCGCCGGCGGAATTCGACGGCATGATGCTGGTGGACGGCATGCTCACCAGCAACCTGCCGGTCGATGCGGCGCGGGCAATGGGCGCGGATGTCATTATTGCAGTGAACGTCGGCACCCCCCTGCTGAAACGGGAGGAGCTGAACGGGATCGGTGGCGTGCTCGGACAGATGCTGAGCATACTGACCGAACAGAATGTGAATGAATCGCTCGCATCGTTGAAACCCGACGACATCCTGATCACCCCCGAACTCGAGGGCTACGCGACCGGGGACTTCGACAACCTGACCAAGATTGCACCGCTCGGCGAGCCCGCGGCGCGCAAGGTGGCGGAAAGACTGGCCCGGCTGTCGATTCCCGCCGCGGAGTATGCCGCCCTGCGCGAGCGGCAGATGGTCGCCGTGGCCCCCGATGTCCGGCCGGTCGACGAGATCCGTTTCGAGAATCTTGCCCTGGTGAACCCGGAGTCCGCTCGGAGAAGCATGGAGACCAAGCCCGGCGAGCCGCTCGACCAGAAGAAGCTCGACCTGGACATGCGCCGCATTTACGGCACGGGGGACTTCGAACATGTCAACTACCGTCTTATCGAGGAGCCCGGCAAGCGCATCCTGGCGGTGGACGCGGTCGAAAAATCCTGGGGCCAGGACAGCCTGCGATTCGGCCTCGGGCTGTCCAGCGATTTTGCCGGCGACGCGCTGTACAACGTGCTCGTCTCCTATCGCAAGCGCTGGATCAACTCGCTGGGCGCGGAATGGAGGACCGACCTGCAAATCGGCAGCACCACCAGCGTGGCGACCGAGTTCTATCAGCCGCTGACTGCCTCCGGCGCCTTCTTCATTGCACCGGGCGCGTTCCTCCAGCGCACCACCGGACCGGTATATCAGGGCGACACACGACTCGCGACCGTTGACAAGAAGTTGGCCCGGGTGAATCTGGACCTGGGCGCCAACTTCCACGAATACGGATCCTTCCGGCTGGGTATTCTCGGCGGCAAGGTCAAGCGGGAACTGGACACGGGAACGCTGCCCATACCGGTAGACTCCGACACCATTACGCTGGGCGCCTATAGCGCACGCCTGGTCCTCGATCAAATGGACAGCGTACATTTTCCGCGTAACGGCTGGAGGGCGGACTTGCGTTATCTAAAGTCCGACAGCGCACTCGGCGCAACCGATTCCTACAACAGGTGGGACGCCGTTGCCAACTTCGTCCACTCGTTTGGCGAGCATACGATCAACATTGCCGGCGTCGCCGGCGCCCTTTCAGGTTCGAGCCTGCTGCCAGCCTATGACCAGTTTACCTGGGGTGGCTTCCTGCAGTTGTCAGGCCTGTCGACCGGCCAATTGATCGGCGAAAAGATGCAGTTCGGCCGCGCCATGTATTACCACCGGCTGATGCGCAGCTCTATTTTCGAGGGCGCCTACGGCGGTTTTTCGCTGGAAACCGGCAAGGTCAGCCATCCGCTGATTCCGACCAACCGGGATGACTGGATCCGCGCCGCAAGCGTCTTCGTCGCGGCAGACACCCCGCTCGGACCGGCGTATCTGGGCTACGGACAGGCACAGGACGGGCCCAGCAGCTTCTACTTCTATCTGGGTCGACCGTTCTGATATCTCACCAAGGCCATCTCTGTTAGTGGAGATGGCCCGGATCCCCGGAACACACTTGCAGTGTCCCAGGCTGAGCCTCTGCACGAAGGCAGGCAAGACGGGAGTCGCAGGCATTTACAGGCGACACGCGCCAACGCCCAGCAGAGGTGGACAGCTTGAGGAAGGATTGGCCAAATCCGGGCGCGCACCCGGATCAAGTCCGGATCAGGATATTCCGGTGTTATCGATGCAACGGTGATTCCGCCGCCGGGCAAGCCGGCATCAGGCTTCAGGCTTCACGCACCCGGATACCGTATCGCGGAAGTCAAGGGACGATTCCTTCGCAAGAGCGCCGGACAGAAATCCGCTGTCCGGCGGTGCGACTCAGGGAGTGACTTCCTTCCAACCGGGGCCCGGATCGAACGCTGTCATCGCGGCACCGATACTCTCGGAATTCTTGCCGAGATCCTTTTGGTAGATCTTGCCATTGTGGTTGACGATGAAGCTCATCACCCCGGTCTCGCCATATTCGCTTGGATACGCAACCATTGCGAATCCGGCAATCATGCGGCCGTTGATAACGTAATTGTAGGCACCGCCGGCGGCATTCTTGCCCTGGCGCGTCAGGATCCGGAAGTGATAACCGCGATAGGGATCGCCCTTCTTGTGGCCCTTGAGGTAGGCCGAAGTGCTGGCAATCAGCGGCCCGAAGGGGCTGTCTTCCTCGCCCTTGGCGGCGTCGG
This sequence comes from Betaproteobacteria bacterium, assembly GCA_012026675.1. Taxonomy (GTDB): domain Bacteria; phylum Pseudomonadota; class Gammaproteobacteria; order Burkholderiales; family Rhodocyclaceae; genus Sulfuritalea. The sequence goes on from VEPA01000247.1 coordinate 54,927, forward strand.
CCGGCCAGTATAGGCCGTCATGCTTGCCCGCCGTGCTGGCAAGTTTCTGCGCGTATTGCCGCACGCCGTCGCCGTCGCGGTCGACCGAGGCGTACTGGATTTGGGCACCGACATAGGCACGCAGAACCTCAAGGGCAGCGTTCTCATTGCCGCCGATGCGCCTGTTCAACAATTCCTCGATACCTTCCTCGGTCGCGAAGCGCCAGACGCCTCCCACCCTAACCAGCGGAATAGGCATCGGCCAGGCATTGACGCCCATCAGCAACACGCGACGGTCCTCGCCACGGCTGTCGAGGACGCGAAACGCAGCCAGGGCCTCAGCGGCTTTTGCGCGGTCGGCGGCGTTTTGTGCCGCGTCGCCGCTGCTGACCATCTCTTTGTGCTTGTCGCCGAAAATCGCCCCGAGCGCCGCTTCGTCGTTGGCCTTCAACGCCGCCATCAGGGCGTCGACGGCGGCCTCCGGAGTGGCGAATGTCCGCTGCTCCGCCGCCATGGCAGCCAGCGGCAAGGTCAGCAAGAAAATCAGTGCCAGCCGGCGAAAACCGGCCTTGATTCCAGAAAATAAGCTCATGGGAGTCATCACAATGTTGATTGCACGCAGGGGATTCATGTTCAGCTCCTAGCGGCGTCCGCCGCCGCCGCGGCCACCGCCGCCTCGACCACCGCCGCCACCGCCACGGGCGCCACCTCCACTAAACCCGCCACCGCCGGCACGAGCACCGCCACCACCACTGTAACCGCCGCCAGCACGGGAACCACCATAACCGCCACCCGACATCGAACCACGGCTCGCGGCACCGCGCGAGCTGTCCATCTGCGTCTGGCGACCCGAAGCGCTGCTGCCTCCGAATGCGCCGCCACCGGAATCGCGTCCGCCACCGAAGTCACGCCCGCCACCGGCAGGCTGCGTCGAAGGACGCGCCCCGCCACCCAGG
>VEPA01000038.1 GCA_012026675.1 Betaproteobacteria bacterium
CTGCAGGTCGATGCGCCAGACGTCGTCGGCCTGCCGGTGCAGCAGCGCCGACTGGTTCGGGTGGAACGGCGGGTCGAACCAGAACCGCCGCTCGGGCGGGAAGTCCGACTGCATCCGGACGTCGGCGATGCCGCGCATCAGGTCTCGCCCTTCGGCGCGCGCGGCGCGAACTCGGGCATGCAGGACGCCGACAACCTGGGCTGGAAGCTGAAACTGGTCATCGATGGCAAGGCTCCCGAAAAACTGCTCGACAGCTATAGCGAAGAGCGGGTTTTCGCCGCCGCCGAGAACCTGTTGAATTCGACGCGCTCGACCGATTTCATCACGCCCAAGAGCAAGATCAGCCGGATCTTCCGCAATGCCGTGCTGGGGCTTGCCAGGGATCATGCCTTCGCCCGCGCCCTGGTGAATTCGGGCCGGCTCTCGGTGCCGGCTTTCCTCACGACATCGAGCCTGAATACACCCGACCTCGAGCAGGACGTCTTTGCCGGACGCATGGTTCCGGGGGCGCCGATGGATGACGCACCGGTGTTTGAGAATGGCGACGAGGGCTGGCTGTTGAACAAGGTGGGCCAGCAGTTCCATGCGCTGTATTTCGCCGATGATCCGGCCGCGCTCGATGCCGCCACCGTGGCGGCGCTGTCCGCTCTTTCCTTCGACGGAATTGCGGTGCAGCCCATGGTGATTTCGCAAAAGACCGGCAGTGTCGCCGGTGACATTCCGCATCTCGAAGACCAGCGCGGCATCGTCGCTAGGCGCTACGACGCAAAGCCAGGGACGGTCTATCTGGTGCGCCCCGACCAGCATGTCGCCGCCCGCTGGCGGAGCCTCGATGCGGCCAAGGTCAAGGCCGCGGTCGCCCGTGCGACCTGCAACGCCTGAAAGGATCAAAGCTCATGCCACTCAATCTGAACCCGAATCTCTCCGAAGCAGGCAAGCGTTATTTCTCCGCGTATTCGCCAGCCGACGACTTCTACGAGATGCTGATCAACGCCCATCGCGATCTGTCCGACGAGCAGTCGGAACTGCTCAATGCGCGCCTGATCCTGCTTCTCGCCAATCACATCGGCGACATTGCGACGCTGCGCGAGGCCCTCGCGGTCGCCCGCGAAGGAGTCTGAACATGGCCACCCCTCTCGTCAAAAAGATTCACCACGTCGCCTACCGCTGCAAGGACGCCAAGCAGACCGTCGAGTGGTACGGCAAGTATCTCAGGATGGACTTCGTCCTCGCCATTGCCGAAGATGCGGTGCCCTCCACCGGAGAGGCCGATCCCTACATGCATGTTTTCCTCGACGCCGGTGGCGGCAATATCCTCGCCTTCTTCGAATTGCCGACCAAACCGGACATGGGGCGCGACCCGAATACGCCCTCGTGGACCCAGCACCTGGCGCTGGAAGTCGGCAGCATGGAGGAGATGCTCGATACCAAGGCCCGACTCGAAGCCGACGGCATCGAAGTGATCGGCCCGACCGACCATGCGCTGTTCCAGTCGATCTACTTTTTTGATCCGAGCGGCCACCGGCTCGAACTGGCGTGCAACACCCACACGCCGGAAATGATGCGGCGGCTGGATGAGGTGAAATGGGACATGATCAATGAATGGGCGGTCACCCGCAAGGCGCCGCAGCACGCGCGCTGGATGCACGACGGCAGCTACAAGAACTGGGGCCGGCAGTGAAACTGGCCACGCTGAAGACCGGCGGCCGTGACGGCACCCTGGTGGTCGTGAGTCAAGACCTGTCGCTGTGCCAGCCGGTCGAGGGCATCGCCCGCACGCTGCAGGGCGCGCTCGATGACTGGGATGCCGCGCGGCCACAACTGGAGGCCGTGTATGAGGCGCTCAATAACGGCGCGGCGCGCCACGCCGTGCCCTTCGATCCGCGGCAATGCCACAGTCCGCTGCCGCGCGCCAACCAGTGGGCCGACGGCTCGGCCTACATCAACCACGTCGAACTGGTGAGGAAGGCCCGCGGCGCGGAACTGCCGCCGGAATTCCACGTCGATCCGCTGATGTACCAGGGTGGCTCCGACAGTTTCGTCGGCCCCTGTGATCCCGTCCTGGCCTGCGACGAAGCCTGGGGCATCGATTTCGAAGCCGAGGTGGCGGTGGTCACCGGCGACGTGCCGCTCGGCGCCACGGTGGAGCAATGCGCGCGCCAGATCCGCCTGCTGCTGCTGGTGAACGACGTCAGCCTGCGCAACCTGATTCCGGCCGAACTGGCCAAGGGCTTCGGCTTCCTGCAGTCCAAGCCGGCCTCGGCCTTCTCGCCGGTGGCCGTCACACCTGACGAACTGGGCGCGGCGTGGCGGGACACGAAGCTGCATCTGCCGCTCGCGGTCGAATTGAACGGCCAGCCTTTCGGCAAGCCGAATGCCGGCGTCGATATGACCTTTAACTTTGCCCGACTCATCGCGCACCTGGCGAAGACGCGCGAGATAGAGGCCGGCTCGGTGATAGGTTCCGGTACGGTGTCGAACAAGCAGGGCGGCTTGTTCGGCTCCTCGGTGATCAATGGCGGCGTGGGCTATTGCTGCATCGCCGAGCTGCGCATGTATGAAACCATCGAAGAGGGAAAACCAAAAACTCCCTTCATGCGCTTCGGCGACCGGGTCAGGATCGAGATGCGGGATGGCGACGGTGCCAGCATCTTTGGCGCCATCGACCAGGTGGTCCGCCAGCATGTTCCGGGTTCATGAAGCTCTACAACTACTTTCGCAGTTCCGCCAGCTTCCGTGTGCGCATTGCGCTGGCGCTCAAGGGCCTCGACTACGAGTATGCGGCGGTGCATCTGCTGCAGGGAGGCGGCCAGCAGTTCGCCGCCGGGTTCAGGGCGATGAATCCGGCGGCGCTGGTTCCGGTGCTGGACGATGACGGCACCGTATTGACGCAATCCCTGGCGATCATCGAGTACCTCGACGAGACGCGGCCGCAACCGCCCTTGCTTCCCGCGGCTGCGGCCGATCGGGCGCACGTGCGGGCGATTGCGCTGGCGATTGCCTGCGAGATCCATCCGCTCAACAACCTGCGCGTGCTGGGCTACCTCAACAAGACCCTCGGTATTGCCGAGGAACAGAGAAACGCCTGGTATCGCCACTGGGGCGAGACCGGGCTGGCGACGGTCGAGGCCATGCTGGCCGGCGACCCGCGCACCGGCGCCTGCTGCTACGGCGATACGCCGACCCTGGCGGATATCTGCCTGGTGCCGCAAATCTTCAATGCCCATCGCTTCAAGGCCCGGCTCGACCACGTGCCGACGGTGATGCGCATCCATGAACACTGCCTGACGCTGCCGGCGTTTGCGAAATCGGTGCCGGCGCTGCAACCAGACGCCGAGTGATCATCCGTAGCGGCGAGGTCAGCGACTTTTGCTGGCTCGCCTGCTATGCAGGGGCTTCATCAGGCCTTGAGGCGTCCGGCGAAAACCTTGCGCAGTTTTGCCGCCTTCGGCGCGACGACGGCCTGGCAATATCCCTGCAGCGGATTGTTCGCGTAGTAGTTCTGGTGGTAGTCCTCGGCGCGCCAGAAAGTCGGCGCCGGCGACACGGCGGTGACGATGGGTGCAGGCCAGATTTTTGCCGCTTCGAGTTCCGCGATCAGATCCCGCGCGATTTTTTCCTGACCGGAATCGTGGGTGAAGATCACCGAGCGGTACTGGCTGCCGACATCGTTGCCCTGACGGTCGAGCGTCGTCGGATCGTGGACGGCGAAAAAGGCCGTGAGCAGCGTGCGGTAATCGATCACGGCGGGATCGAAGCGGACTTGCACGACTTCTGCGTGGCCGGTGCTGCCGCTGCAGACGCTGCGATAGTCGGGATTCGCCTTCGGTCCGCCGGCATAGCCCGAGACCACCGATTCGACGCCGGCCAGTTGTAGGAAAGCCGCTTCGAGGCACCAGAAGCAGCCTCCGCCGAGCGTTGCCAGTTCAGTGTTCATTCGAGTCTCCCGCAGCGTAGGGCAATGGGCCAGATTATGGACTTCCTCGCTTGCGGGTCCGGCCAGATTACCCGCAGGCGCTCGCCGAGTTCGACACAGGGATCGTGGCCGCGTTCCTTGATGTAGCGCTGGGTCGCCGACCAGGTGCGCAGGTAGGCCAGCAGGTCGGCCAGCGTCCATTCCAGCCGGATCTCAAATTGCGGCGTGGCGATGTCGGCAAAAGGAAAGGGCATCTCGCGGTAAGCCAGGTCGACCCAGCGCCGCTCCGGCGGCCACCAGGGGCCGACGGTGTTGCGGTAGAAATCCTCGACGATGGCGTTCAGTGCCGGATCGCCGTGCAGCAGGGTGTAGGTCCAGGCGGCGAATACTCCGTTCGGCTTGAGCACGCGTTTCACCTCCGCATAGAAGGCATCGTTGCAGAACCAGTGCAGGGCCTGCGCCACGGTGACGAGGTCGCAGCTGTTGTTAGGCAAACCGCTGGCTTCTGCCGGAGCGGCGCGGTAGTCGATGCGCGGGTCGGGGATCGCCTGCGCAATCTGCTCTGCCGAGAGATCGGTCGCATGGACGCGGCTGAAATGTTCCGCCAGTGCGCGTGCAGCCTGGCCGTTGCCGGTGCCGCAGTCCCATGCCATGCCATGCGCGGAGCATTGTTGCGCAAGCCAGGCGAACAGTTCGGGCGGATAGGAGGGACGCGCCCTGGCGTAATCCGCGGCATGGCCGGAAAAGTGGTCGGCCGCCAGCTTAGACTCTCTCTATGATCATCGCGATACCCTGGCCGACGCCGATGCACATGGTGCACAAGGCATAGCGGCCGCCGCTGCGATGCAATTGATACATCGCCGTGGTCACCAGGCGCGCCCCGCTCATGCCCAGCGGATGGCCAATGGCGATGGCGCCGCCGTTGGGATTGACGCGGGCATCGTCGTCGGCCAGGCCCAGATCGCGGGTGACGGCCAGGCCTTGGGCGGCGAAGGCTTCGTTGAGTTCGATAACGTCGATCTGGTCCAGGCGCAGCCCGGTCTGGGCCAGCAGCTTCCTTACCGCCGGCGCCGGGCCGAAACCCATGATGCGCGGCGCTACGCCTGCCGTAGCCATTGCCACGACGCGCGCCTTCGGCGTCAGTCCGTGAGCCTTGGCGGCGGCTTTGGAGGCGATGAGCAGCGCGCAGGCGCCGGCGTTGACGCCCGACGCATTGCCCGCCGTGACGGTGAGCTCCGGACCGTTGATGCCCTAGAGTTTGGCCAGTTGCTCCAGCGTGGTATCGGGGCGCGGGTGTTCGTCGGTGTCGAAAATCTTCAGTTCGCCCTTTTTCTGCGCAATCTCGACCGGGACGATTTCGCCCCCGACGCGGCCGGCGGCATGGGCCGCGCCCCAGCGCTGCTGCGAGCGCAGGGCGAAGGCATCCTGGTCGGCGCGGGCTATCTTGAATTCGGCGGCGACGTTGTCGGCGGTTTCCGGCATGGAGTCCACGCCGTACTGCTGCTTCATCAGCTTGTTGATGAAGCGCCAGCCTATCGTGGTGTCGTATACGGCGTTGCTGCGAGAAAAGGCGCTGTCGGCCTTGGGCATGACGAAGGGCGCACGGCTCATGCTCTCGACGCCGCCGGCGATCATCAGCGCCGTTTCGCCGGCCTTGATCGCCCGCGCGGCCGTGCCGACGGCGTCCATGCCCGAACCGCATAGGCGGTTGATCGTCGTGCCGGGCACGGCCACCGGCAGGCCGGCGAGCAACCCGGCCATGCGCGCCACATTGCGGTTGTCCTCGCCGGCCTGGTTGGCGCAGCCGTAGATGACATCCTCGACTTGCGCCCAATCGACCTGGCCATTCCTGGCGATCAGGGCCTTGATCGGCAGGGCGGCGAGGTCGTCGGTGCGGATACCTGACAGCGTGCCGCCGTAACGACCGATCGGGGTGCGGATGGCGTCGCAGATGTAGGCCTCGGTAGTCATGCGGATTCGCTTTCGTCAAAAAAGTGTCCCTTGATGCGGGTGGAGCGGCCACGGAAGACGGCAATTACCTTGCCGTCCTGGTTGGTGACCTCGATATCGTAGATTCCGCTGCGTCCCCCCTGATGACGGGCACCGCCCCTGGCCGTAAGCGTATCGCCAAGATGCGCGGGCGCAATGAAATTGATATCCACCCCGGCCGCCACGGCACGGTGGTTGAAGCTGTTACAGGCATAGGCGAAGTTGGTGTCGGCCAGGGCGAAAATGAAGCCGCCGTGGCAGATGCCGTGGCCATTGACCATGTCCTGGCGCACTTTCATGGTTACCACGGCGCCGCCGGGGGTGGTGCTGGCGATGGTCAGCCCCAGGCCGCGCGCGGCGTGGTCGTCCGGCCACATGACCTCGGTGCAGCGTTCGGCAATCTGCTGTGCTGTCAGTCCCATCATTCGCCCTTGAAGTTCGCGCTGCGTTTTTCCATGAAGGCGGCGACGCCTTCCCGGTAGTCGTGGCCGAGGCCGAGTTCCTGCTGGCAGGCACGTTCCAGTTCGAGCTGCTGCTCGAGGCTGTTGCCGCTGCTGGCATAGATCGCCTGCTTGGTGCGCGCGAGTCCCTTGGTCGGGGCCGTACTGAAATGGACCGCCAACCGTTCGGCTTCCGCCACCAGCTTGTCGTCGTCGAGGCATTTCCAGATCAGTCCCCAGTCTGCTGCCTGCTCGGCGGAAAGCTTGTCGCCGAGCATTGCCAGCCCCATGGCGCGGGCGGTGCCGACCAGGCGCGGCAGCGCCCAGGTACCGCCGGCGTCGGGGACCAGGCCGAGCTTGCAGAAGGCCTGGATGAAGGAGGCCGAGCGCGCGGCCAGCACGATGTCGCAGGCCAGCGCGATGTTGGCGCCGGCGCCGGCGGCGACGCCGTTGACGGCGCAGATGACCGGCATTTCCAGCGCGCGCAGACTCAGGACGAGTGGCATGTAGTAGGTCTCGATGCTGTAGCCGAGATCGACCGGTTCACTGCCCGCCGAAACGTTGCGGTCGGACAGGTCCTGCCCGGCACAGAAGCCGCGTCCGGCGCCGGTCAGCAGCAGCACGCGGGCGTGGCCGTCGCGCGTTCGGGTCAGGGCATCGCGCAGTTCGAGATGCATCTCGGCGTTGAAGCTGTTGAGCCGGTCGGGGCGGTTCAGCGTGATGCGCGCGATGTTGCTTTCAAGCGAGAAAATGATGTACTGGTAGCTCATGGGCGAGTGTCTTGGGTCGATCATGCGGGGTTGGCGGTGACGCTGCGCTGGCGAAAGTCAGGATCCTGATTCTGCATGTTTCGCTCCACGATGTGCGCCCGCGCTCTGCAGCCGGACTATAGAAGCATTTCGCGATTCGCGGCAACGGGATGCAGGAGCGTTAATATTTAACGCTTAAATAGTATCGATTTAATTATGACACAGATAGCGACTGCAATGTACAATGAAAATGTATCACGTTACCGCCCTTCAGGCGTCGTCTTAAACCAATAAACAGCAATTCCCCCGGAGAACAGGATGCCTCACGCCATGTTCGAGAAGCACCAGACCCTGTTGCAGCAGGCCGTTGCCGCGATTGAATCGCGCGGCTATTGGAGTCCGTATGCCGAAAGCCCGCGCGCCTATGGCGAGACCGCCGTAGAGGATGGACGCAAGGCTTTCGAGGCTTACCGCGGCGCGCAGTTCTACCTCGACCAGCCGGGAGTTATCGATCGCGGTGGTGCCGAAGTGTCACCCTATGGACTGGCGCTCGACATCAACTATCCGCGTTGCGCTCCTGATGCCCTGCTCGCGGCGGCGAAGTCCGCCATGCCGGGCTGGATCAAAGCCGGAGCCGATGCCCGGGCCGGGGTTTGCCTGGAAATCCTGGCGCGTCTCAACGCCCGCAGTTTCGAGATGGCGCATGCCGTGATGCATACCACCGGGCAGGCGCTGATGATGGCTTTTCAGGCGGCCGGGCCGCATGCCCAGGATCGTGGCCTGGAAGCGGTTGCCTGCGCCTGGCGCGAAATGAAGCATGTGCCGGAAATAGCGCTCTGGGAAAAGCCGCAAGGCAAAAATCCGCCGCTGAAAATGGAGAAGAAGTTCACCATCGCGCCGCGCGGTGTCGCGCTGGTGATCGCCTGCTCGACATTTCCGACCTGGAACGGCTACCCCGGTATCTTTGCCAGCCTGGTCACCGGCAACCCGGTCATCGTCAAAGCGCATCCGACCGTGATATTGCCGCTGGCCATAAGTGTCGCCGTGGCGCGCCACGTGCTGAAGGAGGCCGGTTTTGATCCGAATCTGGTCAGCCTGCTGATCGATGACGCGGCGGCGCCGGTTGCCAAGGACGTCGCGATGAATCCCGCGGTGCGCCTGATCGACTACACCGGTGGTCCCGATTTTGGCAACTGGCTGGAAGAGAACTGCCGTCATGCCATGGTGTATACGGAGAAGGCCGGCGTGAATTGCATCGTGGTCGACTCGATCGACGACTACAAGGCGATGCTGAAGAACCTCGCGTTTACACTGTCCCTGTATTCAGGCCAGATGTGCACCACGCCGCAAACCATTTTCGTTTCGCGCGAGGGTGTCAAAACACCGGAAGGAGTGATCTCCGCCGGGCAGTTCGGGCGTGATCTGGCCAATGCGGTCTCGAAATTCCTCGAAGATCCAGCGCGTGCCGTGGAAGTGCTGGGTGCCATCCAGTCGCCGGCAACGCTGGCGCGCCTGGAAGCGGCCCATGGTCTGGGCGAGGTGTTGCGCGCGTCGAGCGAGATCCCGCACCCGCAGTGGCCCACTGCCCGTGTGCGCAGCCCCCTGATCCTCCGGGTGGCGGCGGCCGACGAGCGCGCCTACATGGAAGAGCGCTTCGGGCCGATCACGCTCGTGGTGGACACGGCGACCACTATGGAAGGCCTTGCCAAAGCCGAGCGCGTGATTCGCGAGCAGGGTGCGATCACCTTCGCCCTCTATTCGACCAATCCGCTGATCGTGGAACAGGCGGAGGAGGCGGCCCTGCGTGCGGGCGTTGCGCTGTCAATCAATCTCACTGGCGCCGTCTTCGTGAATCAGTCGGCCGGCTTCTCCGACTTCCACGCCACCGGCGCCAACCCGGCGGCGAATGCCTGCCTGACCGACAGCGCCTTTGTCGCCAGCCGCTTCTTTGTGGTTCAGAGTCGGCGTCACGTTTAACGTTTAACGAGAGTCCGACGGCGGGACGAGGAATGGAGAAACACCGTATGAAAGTCTATGCGATCGACGGCATCGTGCCGGTGGTGGATCCGGCAGCCTATGTACATCCCTCGGCGGTCCTGATCGGCGACGTCGTGGTCGGCCCGGGTGCTTACGTCGGGCCCTGCGCCAGCCTGCGCGGCGACTTCGGCCGCCTGTTCATCGGTGTCGGCGCGAATGTACAGGACTGCTGCGTGATGCATGGCTTTCCGGGCAGCGACACGATCATCGAAGAAAACGGCCACATCGGCCATGGGGCGATACTCCACGGCTGCATCGTGCGCAGGAACGGCATGGTCGGCATGAATGCCGTGGTGATGGACAACGCGGTGGTCGGAGAATCGGCGATCGTCGCGGCGCAGAGCTTCGTCAAGGCCGGCATGGAAATTCCGCCGCGCATGCTGGCCGGCGGCGTGCCGGCCAAGGTGATGCGCGAATTGACCGAGCTGGAAATGGCCTGGAAAGTCGAAGGCACCAGCGTCTACCATGACCTGGTCAGGCGCTGTGCCGGCACGATGCGCGAGGTCGAGGCCCTGACTGCAGTCGAGCCGGATCGCCAGAGACTGAAGTTGCCTGAGCTGAAAACCCTCCAGGAAGCCCGACAGGCCGGCAAGTAAGAGTCGGTGCCGGTGCTACGGCGCTTGCAGCGTCGTTTGCGCCACCGCATGCTCCCAGCGCTGCATCAGTTCATTGGCCCGCTCGCGTGTCATGGCCGGTTGGAAAGTTCTTTCCGCCTGCCAATGCGAGGCAAGGTCTTCGAGCCCGGCATAGACGCCGCAGGACAGGCCGGCCAGATAGGCGGCACCCAGCGCCGTGGTTTCGGTCACTTGAGGTCGTACCACGGGGATCCCCAGCAGGTCGGCCTGAAACTGCATCAGCAGATTATTGACGCAGGCCCCGCCATCGACGCGCAATTCCGTCACGCCCTTGCCGTCTTCCAGATCGCGGCTCATGGCTTGCAGCAGGGCCGTGCTCTGGAAGGCGATGCTTTCCAGTGCGGCGCGGACGATGTGTGCCACGGTCGTGCCACGGCTCAGACCGAGGATGGCGCCGCGCGCATCGGGTTTCCAGTAGGGAGCGCCGAGACCGGTGAAGGCCGGCACGAAGATCACGCCGCCGCTGTCGGGCACGCTTTCGGCCAGGTCCTGTACGGCCGCACTGCCCGGGATCGACTTCAAGCCGTCGCGCAGCCATTGCACTACCGCGCCGCCGATGAACACGCTGCCTTCCAGCGCGAACTCGGGCCGTGCGGTGATTTGCGCGGCGCGGGTGGTGATCAGTCCGTTGCTGCTAGCCAGGCAGCGTGCGCCGGTATGCATGAGCATGAAGCAGCCGGTGCCGTAGGTGTTCTTGGCTAGGCCCGACGTGAAGCAGGCCTGTCCGAACAGCGCACTTTGCTGGTCGCCCGCGATGCCGCCGATCGCGATTGGTACGTCGAACAGCCCGGCCCGGGTATGTCCATACACGTGGCTGGAAGGGTGCACCTCGGGCAGGACTTCGCGCGGGATATCGAGGATCGCCAGCAAATCGTCGTCCCATTCGTTGTGATGAATGTCGAAGAGCAGGGTGCGCGAGGCGTTGCTGACATCCGTGGCGTGCACGGCGCCGCCCGTCAGTTGCCATAGCAGCCAGGTGTCGATCGTGCCGAAAGCCAGTTCGCCGCGCCACGCCGTTTCGCGCGCATCCGGGCAGTTGTCGAGTATCCATTTGAGCTTGGTGCCGGAAAAGTAGGCGTCGATCACCAGGCCGGTTCTGCCGCGCACCATGGCTTCGCAACCGCGCTGACGTAACGCGGCACAGTCTGGCGCGGTGCGCCGGTCTTGCCAGACGATGGCATTGCAAAGCGGTTCGCCCGTGCGGCGGTTCCATACCAGCGTGGTTTCACGCTGGTTGGTGATGCCGAGGGCGGCGACCTCGGAGGCCGCGATATTGGCCCTGCCCAAGGCTTCCTGCGCGGTTGCCAGCTGGCTGGTCCAGATTTCGCGCGGGTCATGTTCGACCCAGCCGGGCCGGGGAAATATCTGCCGGAATTCCCGCTGCGCGACGGCCACGATACGACCCTGCGTATCGAATACGATGCTGCGCGAACTGGAAGTACCCTGGTCCAGCGCCAGCAGATAACGGGGAGGGGCCATGGATGTCTCCGGCAATTAAGGACTGCGCGCAGTGGCAATTCGAAAGAAGAACCATTATGCAGATTGCGTGATTCGCAACCGCCAAATCCGGCAGCGTCGATTGTAAGCTTCCATTAAGTGCGCTTATGTTAGTATTCCGCGCCGCAACAATAGCGTCACATCGTCATTTCCTGCCCTTGCGGCGGCGCACAACCACTTCGGAATCAGCCTGGCGGTATGGTACGCGCTGGCTCCGCGGCAACAAGACCGGCACCTGAGTCAATTCAAATGCCGGCCCCCGATCAACGCACCATATACAACAAGGAAGACGCATGAAAATCCACGAATATCAGGGCAAGGAACTCCTGAAAAAATTCGGTGTGACCGTCCCGCGCGGCATCCCGTGCTTTTCCGTCGACGAAGCGGTCAAGGCGGCGGAAACCCTGGGCGGCAAGGTTTGGGTGGTGAAGGCCCAGATCCACGCCGGTGGTCGCGGCAAGGGCGGCGGCGTCAAGGTCGCCAAGTCCATGGATGAGGTTCGCAACTACGCCGGCCAGATTCTCGGCATGCAACTCGTCACCCACCAGACCGGGCCCGCGGGTCAGAAGGTGCGTCGCCTGCTGGTGGAAGAAGGTGCCGACATCAGGAAGGAATACTACGTTGCCGCGCTGACCGACCGCGCCACGCAGAAGGTCGCCATGATGGCCTCCTCCGAAGGCGGCATGGACATCGAGGAAGTCGCGCACAAGACACCCGAGAAGATCATCAAGGTCTTCGTCGATCCGGCAACTGGTCTGACCGATGCGCAAGCCAACGAACTGGCCAAGGGCATCGGCGTGCCGGAAGGATCGCTGGCGCAAGCCGTGGATACCCTGAAGAAACTCTATACCTGCTACATGGAAACCGA
>VEPA01000169.1 GCA_012026675.1 Betaproteobacteria bacterium
ATCGAGAACCTTGATCCGATGGGCGTGCATACCGGCGACTCGATCACCGTCGCGCCGGCGCAGACCCTGACCGACCGCGAGTACCAGATCATGCGCAACGCCAGCATTGCCGTGCTGCGCGAGATTGGCGTCGATACCGGCGGCTCCAACGTGCAGTTCGCCATCAACCCCAGGAACGGGGCGATGGTGGTGATCGAAATGAACCCGCGTGTCTCGCGCTCCTCGGCGCTGGCCTCGAAGGCCACGGGTTTCCCGATCGCCAAGGTGGCGGCCAAGCTCGCCGTCGGCTACACGCTTGACGAATTGAAGAACGACATCACCGGCGGCGCCACGCCGGCCTCCTTCGAGCCATCGATCGACTACGTGGTGACCAAGGTGCCGCGCTTCGCCTTCGAGAAGTTCCCCATGGCCAATGATCGCCTGACGACGCAGATGAAGTCGGTCGGCGAGGTCATGGCGAGCGGTCGCAGCTTCCAGGAATCCATGCAAAAGGCCTTGCGCGGGCTGGAAGTCAGCGTCTATGGCTTTGACGAAATCGACGCCGATCCGGAGGAAATAAACCGCGAACTGGCCAGCCCCGGCCCACAGCGTATCTGGTACGTGGCACAGGCCTTTCGCGAGGGCTACACGCTGCAGCAGGTGTTCGACCTGACGAAGATCGATCCGTGGTTCCTCGTGCAGATCGAGGAAATCATCACCATCGAAGGCTGGATGCGCTCGCAGAATCTCGACGACTTCAATGCCGCCAGCCTGCGCAATCTCAAGCGCAAGGGATTTTCCGACCGTCGCATCGGCACCCTGGTCAATGCCAGCGCCGATCCTGCCGCCGGCGCCAGCGGCGAAACGGCAGTGCGCGAACGCCGTCACGCGCTGGGCGTGCGCCCGGTGTACAAGCGCGTCGACACCTGCGCCGGCGAGTTTTCCACGGCGACCGCCTATATGTATTCGACCTACGAGGACGAGTGCGAGGCGCGGCCGACGGAGAAGAAGAAAATCATGGTACTCGGCGGCGGCCCCAACCGCATCGGCCAGGGCATCGAGTTCGACTACTGCTGCGTCCATGCCGCGCTGGCGATGCGCGAGGACGGCTATGAGACCATCATGGTCAACTGCAATCCGGAGACCGTGTCGACCGACTACGACACCTCGGATCGTCTGTATTTTGAACCGGTGACCCTCGAGGACATTCTGGAGATCGTCCATGTCGAGCAGCCGACCGGCGTCATTGTCCAGTTCGGCGGCCAGACGCCCCTGAAGCGTGCGCGCGAACTCGAAGCCAACGGTGTCCCCATCATCGGCACCAGTCCCGACATGATCGACGCCGCCGAGGATCGCGAGCGCTTCCAGAAATTGCTGCACGACCTCGGCCTCAAGCAGCCGCCGAATCGCACGGCGCGCACCGAGGCCGACGCGATCCGTCTCGCCGCCGAAATTGGCTACCCGCTGGTCGTGCGGCCTTCCTATGTGCTGGGCGGCCGTGCCATGGAGATTGTCCATGAGCAGAAGGATCTCGAACGCTACATGCGCGATGCGATCAAGGTCTCATTCGATTCACCGGTGCTGCTCGATCGTTTTCTCAACGATGCCACCGAGGTCGATGTCGATGCGCTGTCCGATGGCACGCAGGTGCTGATCGGCGGCATCATGGAACACATCGAGCAGGCGGGGGTGCATTCGGGCGACTCCGCATGTTCGCTGCCGCCATTCACCCTCTGCGCAGAAATCCAGGACGAACTGAGGCGGCAGACCGAGATGATGGCCAAGGGCCTCAATGTTGTCGGACTGATGAACGTGCAGTTCGCCATTCAGGGCCGTGGCGATGAGGCCGTGGTGTATGTGCTCGAAGTCAATCCGCGCGCCTCGCGCACCGTTCCTTTCGTCTCCAAGGCCACCAGCCTGCCGCTGGCCAAGATCGCCGCGCGTTGCATGGCCGGGCGCAGCCTGGCCGACCAGGGCGTGACGCGCGAGATCATTCCGCCCTATTACTCAGTGAAGGAAGCGGTGTTCCCCTTCATCAAGTTCCCGGGCGTCGATACCATCCTCGGACCGGAGATGAAGTCCACGGGCGAAGTGATGGGTGTCGGCCGAAGCTTCGGCGAGGCCTTCGTCAAGTCGCAGCTCGCCGGCGGCACGCGCTTGCCAGTGTCCGGCAAGGTATTCATCAGCGTCAAGCCGGCCGACCGGCCGAAGGCCGTCGATGTCGCCCGCGAATTGCACGAACTGGGTTTTTCCCTGGTGGCGACGCGAGGCACCGGAGGCGCGATCAACGCCGCCGGCATCCCGGTTGCCATAGTGAACAAGGTGACTGAAGGGCGGCCGCATATAGTCGATATGATCAAGAACAATGAAATCGTCCTGATCGTGAATACCGTCGAGGAGAAGCGCGCCGCGATTGCGGATTCGCGCTCGATTCGTACCTCCGCTCTGGGCGCCAAGGTAACCCTGTTTACTACCATCGAAGGCGGCCGTGCCGCCTGTGCCGGCATGCGCCATGCTGGCCTCGAAACCTATTCCCTGCAGGCCTTGCACGCCGAGCTAAAAGTATGAGCGGTAAGTTCCCTATCACCCTGCGCGGCGCGGAACTGCTGCGCAAAGAGTTGCAACGCCTGAAGGCGGTCGATCGTCCGGCAGTGATTGCTGCCATTGCAGAGGCGCGCTCGCATGGCGACCTCTCGGAGAACGCCGAATACGACGCTGCCAAGGAGCGCCAAGGCTTCATCGAGGGCCGCATCAAGGAAGTCGAAGGCAAGCTGGGCAATGCGCAGATCATCGATCCGGCATCGCTCGATGCGGACGGCCGTGTCGTCTTTGGCTCCACGGTCGAGCTGGAAGACATGGACAGCGGCAGCAAGGTGAGCTACCAGATCGTCGGCGACGACGAGGCCGACATCAAGGCCGGCATGCTGTCGCTCAATTCGCCGGTGGCGCGCGCACTGATCGGCAAGTTCGCCGGCGACGTCGCCGAGGTGCAGACCCCCGGCGGCCGCCGCGAATACGAAATACTTGACGTCAAATACATTTGAATGAAGGGCCTGGCGTCGGCGCTGTACAGCCTTGCGGTGACCCTCTGGGTCGGTGGTTTGCTGGCGATTGGCTACCTTGCCGCACCGGTGCTGTTCTCCCAGCTTGCCGATCGCAGCGTCGCCGGGACAGTCGCCGGGGCGATGTTCTCCGTCATTGCCTGGGTCGGCCTTGGCTGCGGCGCCTATCTGATCCTATACCTGATGTTCGGCAAAGGCTGGCGCGCCTTTCAGTCCGGCGTGTTCTGGATTGTGCTGCCGATGCTGGCCCTGACCGTGGCCGGCCATTTCGGCGTGCAGCCGATTCTTGCCCAGCTGAAGGCCGATGCCTTGCCGCGGCAGGTCATGGAAAGCGCGCTGCGCGATCGCTTTAGTACCTGGCATGGGGTGTCGAGCGCGTTGTACCTCGTGCAATCCCTGCTGGGAATCGCGTTGGTGATTCTTCAGGAACGGGGCAAAGGGCGTTAGGGCTTGCCGCTGCGTGCTTCGCTGCGCGCGGCGGCCTGCTTCTTGGTCATCGCTTCGGCCTTGCGTCGTGTCGCCGGTGCCGACTTCTCCGTCGCAGCATCCTTGGGATTCTCGCGCCACAGCACCAGCAGGTTGCCTATGTGTTGCACCTCAGCGCATTTGAGCGCCATACAGATTTCACCGAACAGGGTCGCGCGTACATCCCGTTCAATGCCGTAAAGTCGCAGTTTGATCAGTTCGTGGGCCTTGAGGCAACGGTCGATCTCCGCCAGGACGGAAGGCGTCAGGCCTTTCTGGCTGATCGAGACGACGGGATTCAGGTGATGCGCGGCGGCCCGCAGGGCGCGGCGCTGTGAAGGAGATAGTTCAGTCATGGTGCGATTGTAACGTGAGCAAGGTCGAGAGCAGCAAGAAGAACAAGACCAACAAGGCCTGGATCACCGAGCACGTCAATGACGCCTATGTGCAGCGGGCCCGTGCCGAGGGCTGGCGCTCGCGGGCCGCGTTCAAGCTGATTGAAATCGACGACAAGGACAAGCTGCTGAAGCCCGGCATGACGGTGGTCGACCTCGGTTCCGCGCCTGGCAGCTGGTCGCAGGTGGCCGCCCGGCGGGTGGCGCCAGGCGGACGATTGATCGCGCTCGACCTGCTGCCCATGGAAGCTGTCCACGGCGTCGAGTTCATCCAGGGCGATTTTCATGACGATGTGGTCTTGCGTGCCTTGGCCGATGCGCTGCAGGGTCGCTCAGTGGACCTTGTTTTGTCGGACATGGCCCCCAATATGTCGGGAATTGGCATGGTCGATCAGGCCCGGGTGATGCTGCTTGCCGAATTGACGCTGGAGTTTTGCAGCCTGCATTTGAAACCAGGCGGCGATATGCTGGTCAAAGTTTTCCAAGGCGATGGCTTCATGGAATTGCGCCGGGCCCTGCAGCAGCAGTTTCAGACCGTCCAGATGCGAAAACCGGCCGCTTCGCGCAATCGCAGTGCCGAGATTTACCTGCTGGCACGCGGCAGGAAGGCTTGACAGCAGGTGGTCGTCGTTTGCAGGGCAGGACGATCGGCACTAGAATGACTTGATACGTAATCCCGGGTGCGGGAAAGAGAGGCGACACCTTGAATAACATGTTCAAAAATATGGCTATCTGGCTGGTAATCGGCATCGTCCTGATGACGGTGTTCAATCAGTTCAACACACGCCAGTCGGCTGTGCTCGGATCGCTGGACTACTCCCAGTTCCTTGAAGAGGTGAAAGCCGGTCGCGTCACCAAAGTGGTGATTCAGGGGCGCACCCTGGAAGCTACCACGACCGAAGGCAAGCGTATTACCACCTACGCTCCGGCGGATCTGTGGATGGTTTCCGACCTGCTCAAGAACAACGTCAAGGTCGTCGCCAAGCCGGAGGAAGAGCAGTCCTTCCTCACCAGCATCTTCGTCTCGTGGTTCCCGATGCTGCTCCTGATCGGCGTCTGGATCTTCTTCATGCGCCAGATGCAGGGCGGCGGCAAGGGCGGTGCTTTTTCTTTCGGCAAGAGCCGGGCACGGATGATGGATGAATCATCGAACAACATCACCTTTGCCGACGTGGCCGGCTGCGACGAGGCCAAGGAGGAAGTCTATGAAATGGTCGACTTCCTGCGCGATCCGTCGAAGTTCCAGAAACTCGGCGGTCGCATTCCGCGCGGCGTGTTGCTCGTAGGCTCGCCCGGCACCGGCAAAACCCTGTTGGCCAAGGCGATCGCCGGCGAGGCGAAAGTGCCCTTCTTCTCGATTTCCGGTTCCGACTTCGTGGAAATGTTCGTCGGCGTCGGCGCGGCGCGCGTACGCGACATGTTCGATCAGGCCAAGAAATCATCCCCGTGCATCATTTTCATCGACGAACTCGATGCCGTCGGCCGCCAGCGCGGTGCCGGCCTCGGCGGTGGCAACGACGAGCGCGAACAGACACTTAACCAGATGCTGGTCGAGATGGACGGCTTCGAGCCTTCGGTAGGCGTGCTCGTGGTGGCGGCCACCAACCGTCCCGACGTACTCGCTCCGGCACTGCTGCGCCCCGGTCGCTTCGACCGCCAGGTGGTGGTCCCGCTGCCGGACATTCGCGGTCGCGAGCAGATTCTCAAGGTGCATATGCGCAAGGTGCCGGTGGCGCCGGACATCGACGCCTCCATCCTGGCCCGCGGCTGTCCCGGTTTCTCGGGCGCCGATCTGGCCAACCTGGTGAACGAGGCCGCGCTGTTCGCGGCGCGCGGCAACAAGCGCCTGGTGGACATGGAAGACTTCGAGCGCGCCAAGGACAAGATCATGATGGGCGCCGAGCGCCGGTCCATGGTCATGCCCGAAGAGGAGCGCCGCAACACCGCGTATCACGAATCCGGCCACGCGGTGGTGGCCAAGCTCTTGCCCAAGACCGATCCGGTGCATAAGGTGACCGTCATCCCGCGTGGCCGCGCGCTGGGCCTGACCATGCAGCTGCCCGACCAGGAACGTTACAGCCAGGACCGCGAACGCCTGCTGTGCACCATCTGCGTGCTGTTTGGCGGTCGCATCGCCGAAGAACTGTTCATGCAGCAGATGACCACCGGCGCTTCCAACGATTTCCAGCGCGCGACCGATCTCGCGCGGCGCATGGTGACGCAATGGGGCATGTCCGACAGCCTCGGGCCGATGGTCTATGGCGAAGAAGAGGGCGAAATATTCCTCGGCCGTTCCGTCACCACGCACAAGAACATGTCGGAATCCACGATGCAAAAGGTCGATGTCGAGATTCGGCGCGTGCTCGACGAGCAGTACGCGCGTGCGCGCCGCCTGCTGGAAGACAATCGCGACAAGGTCGAGGCCATGGCCGCCGCCTTGCTGGAGCTCGAGACCATCGCCGCCGACCAGATCAACGACATCATGGCCGGCCTGCCGCCGCGTCCGCCCAAACCTTCCAGCGCGCCGCCGGCACCCAGGGCCGATAGCACGCCGGGGCCCGAGCCGACTGCGCCGGCTCCCGCCTGAGTCCCGCCGTCCCGCAGATGGGCCGCCAAAGTCTTTACGATTCGGCGGCCCGCACTTTTTCATGATCCCGAAATTTTACCGCGGCCGTTTCGTGCTCGATGCCGGACGCCCGCTGTCCATGGGTGTCGTCAAGCTGTCGGAAAACTCCTTTTCCGGCGACGGTCTGCATGGGAATACCGAAGCGGTCATCGCCCGGGGAAGGCAACTCGTCGCGACACCAACCGTATTGCAAGCAGGGGAGGAATACTGAATGGGACGCAAATATTTCGGCACGGACGGAGTCCGCGGCCGTGTCGGGCAGATGCCCATTACGCCGGATTTCATCATGCGCCTGGGTTTTGCCGCAGGCTCGTCGCTGGTGGCGCGTGACGGGCTGGGTGTCAATGAACGGCCTGCGGTACTGATCGGCAAGGACACGCGCATTTCCGGCTACATGCTGGAAGCCGCCCTGGAAGCCGGCTTTTCCGCGGCGGGTGTCGACGTCATGCTGTGCGGGCCGATGCCGACCCCGGCCGTGGCCTATCTCACGCGCGCGCTGCGGCTGCAGGCGGGCGTGGTGATTTCAGCCTCGCACAACCCGTTCGACGACAACGGCATAAAGTTCTTTTCGGCGCAGGGCGCCAAGCTGCCCGACGCGGTGGAACGCGACATCGAGGCGCGGCTCGAGCAGCCCATGAACTGCATGGACTCGGCCCGGCTCGGCAAGGCCCGCCGGGTCGATGATGCCGCCGGGCGCTACATCGAATTCTGCAAGAGCACCTTCCCCAACGACCTCGACCTGCGCGGCCTCAAGATCGTGGTGGATAGCGCCCATGGCGCGGCCTATCACGTCGCCCCCAATGTGTTCCATGAACTCGGCGCCGAAATAGTCGGCGTCGGCGACACGCCGAACGGCTTGAACATCAACAAGGATGTAGGCGCCACGGCGCCCGCGGCGCTGCGCCGGACTGTGCTGGAAACCGGCGCCGACTGCGGCATTGCGCTCGATGGCGATGGCGACCGGCTGGTCATGGTCGACGCGGCCGGAGCGCTGTACGATGGCGATCAGCTGCTCTACATCATCGCCCGCCATCGCGCACGCAGCCAGCCGGTACCAGGCGTGGCCGGCACGCTGATGAGCAATCTGGGTTTCGAACATGCGCTGGGGCGGCTCGGCATCGCCGTCGGCCGTGCCAGGGTGGGCGACCGCTACGTGCTGGAAATGATGCAGGAGAAGGGTTGGCTCCTTGGTGGCGAGAATTCCGGACACATCATCTGCCTCGACCGACATACCACCGGCGACGGCATCATTGCCGCGCTACAGGTGTTGGCGGCACTGCGCGCCGCCAACGAAACCCTGGGCGAGGCCTGTGCCGACCTGACGCTGTACCCGCAGAAACTGATCAACGTCAGGATGCCGGCCGGCTTCGACTGGACAGCCGATGGCGGGATTCGCGCGGCGGTGAGAGCGGCCGAGGCGACGCTCGATAGCGGCGGCCGCGTGCTGTTGCGCCCCTCGGGGACCGAGCCCTTGCTGCGGGTGATGGTGGAAGGTCGCGAAAGCACTGTCGTGCTGGTGCAGGCGGAGGCCATTGCGGGAGCAGTACGACAGGCATTTGGCGAGTAATCGCTGAATGGAACGGCCAGCGGCCGCAAAGTTCGTTCAGGGGTCATGCACCGCGCGCAGCATGGTTTGCGTATCGTCGTTGCGCGCTAGCCTGAATTTTGGCCAAGCCGCGGCAAGTCGAGGCCGCGTATCGTTTTCAGCTTGTTGGGGATGTCGGCGAGCAGCGCGGCATGGCGTTGTCCATGCCAGCCGCCGATCAGTGTCACGGCTTCTCTCAGGTGCGGTTCGCGGCCGGCGCAGACCATCAGCAGGGTGCCGGCGCTGGCCAGGTCGTTGAGCTGTCCCAGTTCTTCCTGGAGTCCGGCCAGGCGCTTGATGACGGCGACGCCGGACTTGCCCGGCAGCATCGGGTCGAAAAATTCGATCGCATAGCGCAGGCGTTTGATGCCGATGCGCAGCTCATGCAGCGAGGGCGGGTTTTCCGGCCGGGCGGCCGCGGCCAGCTCGTGGATATTCTTCAGCAGGCGGCGCAGGCGACGGTCGGCGAACTGCCGCAGGGACAGGGTTTCCTCGTCGGGGTTGGGTGCTTCGACGAAAGGCGTGCGCTGCAGCAGGCTGGCGGCGGTCAGCAGCAACTGGCCGTAGGCGGGTTGCCGCAGCGTGTGGCGGATGGCGCTGCGGGCCGCATAGAGGCGGTTGGTGATGGCGCTGGCCAGATCGGTCAGGCGCGGCTCGTCGGGCAGGGCGGTGGCTACCGGGGCAACGATTTCAGCCATCAGCACATCGAGGTCGCGGGCCTGGCCCAGTGCCTGCATCAGTTCTCGCATCGGCGGCACCAGCTGCTCGGCAAAGCCGGCCGGTAGCACCGGGCCGAACATGCGCAGCGCGGCGCGCAGGCGGCGCGTGGCGACCCGCATCTGATGCACGTATTCGGCATCCTCGCTGCGCACCGCGCCGGCGTGGTTGAGTTGCAGATGCGACAGGCAGTCCAGCGCGATCAGGCGGAAAGCCGCCAGCGGCGGGTCGCGCGCATCTATCGCGACCTTGCCGGCTCTCACCGGTTGTGCTGGCGTGTTGAGGAACAGGCGGTAGCCGCGTTCCGCCTTGGACAGCAGCAGCGGCGGCAGCGCCTGGCGTTGTGCCAGTTCCAGCGCCAGGCTGTAGAGGCTGTCGACGCTGCCGGCAAGCAGCTGCAGTTCCAGTTCGGAGATCGTGTCGCGACGGCCGCTGGAGGCGATCCAGCCGCGGTCGAGCTTAGCCAGGATGCGTTTGCCGGGGCCGCGGTCGATTTGCCAGACGGTGCGACGCACCTTGGATTCGAAGATGGCGGCGAGGCGGCCGCTGATCTTGTCCTTCTGCAGCCAGTCGCGCAGTTCCGCGTCGTCGATGTGCGAGAAGTCGAAATGGTTGAGGTAGGGCGTCTGCCATTCCGGACGTCGCGTCAGGCCTCCGTCGGAACCTTCCTGGCGCTTGATCGTCTGCTGCCACGATTCGCCCTGGCGGCGCAGGCGCAGCAGGATGCCGGCACGGCGCAGGGCCATGCGCCCGGTGTCGTAGTAGATGCTGACCAACTGGTGCTGTTCGCGGACCGTCGCCCCTGCCAGCGCCGGGTGCCGTTGCAGAAAAGCGTGGCGATCTTCGGCGACTTCAAGTTTCAGGGTGATTTGCTGGGCCATGGGGTCGATGCCGGCGGGGGGTGGCGGGATTGTAGCCTCCGGGCTGCATGAAAATTATTACAGTTGTATTGCCGTGCTGAATCCAGCCGTATTGGGTTACGGCGGTTGGTGGAAAGTCGGCGCTGGCGACACGGCCGGCTGCGACGCTGCGGACGGCACCGCGATGACGACAGGCTGCCAGGCGGGATCAGTTTCGGTGGCCGAATCACCGAGCACCATCCGCACCCGTCCCGCCGACACGATTTCACGGTGCTGTAACATTCCTTGCCTAGACTCCGGGATTCTCATATCGCACTGCACAAAGGAGTTAGTTCATGAAATCCCTGAAAATTGCCGCGGTCGTGGCCGGCATCTTCGCTTCGGCGGCTGTCCATGCACAGGCTCTGATCAAGATTGACGGTTCCTCGACCGTGTTTCCGGTTACCGAGGCGGTAGCCGAGGATTTCCAGAAGTCCAAGAAGGGCAGCGTGCGCGTTACCGTGGGCATTTCCGGTACGGGCGGCGGCTTCAAAAAGTTCTGTCGCGGCGAGACCGATATCTCCGACGCATCGCGCCCGATCCTGAAGAAGGAAATGGAAGAGTGCGCCAAGGCCGGCATCAAGTATGTCGAACTGCCGATCGCCTTCGACGCCCTGACCGTAGTGGTGAACCCGAAGAACACCTGGGTCAAGCAGCTCACCGTGGCCGAGCTGAAAATGATGTGGGAGCCGGGCGCCCAGGGCAAGATCACCAAGTGGAACCAGATCAACCCGGCCTGGCCGGATGCGCCGCTCAAGTTGTTCGGACCCGGCGCCGATTCGGGCACCTTCGACTACTTCACCGAAGCCATCAACGGCAAGTCCAAGTCCAGTCGCGGCGACTTCACCGCATCCGAGGACGACAACGTGCTGGTGCAGGGCGTTTCGCGCGACAACAATGCGCTGGGCTTCTTCGGTTTCGCTTATTACGATGAAAACAAGGGCAAGCTGAAGGCCGTGCCCATCGTCAATCCCAAGGGCAAGGCCGTGACGCCTTCGATCGAGGCCGTGATGGCCGGCGAATACGAGCCGATGGCGCGGCCGATCTTCATTTACGTCAGTGCCAAATCCATGGACAAACCCGAGGTCAAGGAGTTCGTCGAGTTCTACCTCAAGCAGGGCGGCAAACTGGCCAAGGAAGTCAAGTACGTGCCGCTGGGCGACGCCGATTACAAGCACGCGCTGGATAACTTCAGCAAGAAGAAGACAGGCACGGCCTTCGGCGGCGAGGCCGAAATCGGCGTCAAGGTGGCCGACCTGCTGAAGCGCAACCCGAAGGAGTAATGTCCTGCACGGTAGGGCGGTCGCCGTTGCCGAGACGACGACTTCCCTTCCTGTCCAGCCGATCCCATAATTGATCCAGAGTCTTGAATTGAACTTTTCCGGAATCCAGCAATGAGTGCAAGCGCATCGGAGCCATCCCTCTCCGCGCCCATTGGCACCGGTGTCAGCGACCGGCTGAGCAAGAAGGCCTCGCGCCACGTCAAGGAACGCATCATCGAGGCGCTGCTGTTCAGCGCGGCGGCCTTCTCGGTGTTCGTCACGGTCGCCATCGTCTATGTGCTGGTCAAGGAATCCTGGATTTTTTTCCAGACGGTCCCTATCACCGATTTCCTCTTCGACACGCAATGGACGCCGCTGTTCGACGACGCCCATTACGGCATCATGGTGCTGCTCTCGGGCACCCTGACCAGTTCCGGCGTGGCCCTGCTGGTCGCGATCCCGCTCGGCACCATCATCGCGCTCTACCTGTCCGAGTTCGCCGGCTTCAAGGTGCGCGAGATCGCCAAGCCTTTCCTCGAACTGCTGGGTGGCGTGCCGACCATCGTCTATGGCTATTTCGCCCTGACCTTCCTGACGCCGATCCTGCAGAAGGTCTACCCCGACCTTCCGGGCTTCAACCTGCTCTCGGCCGGCCTCGTCATGGGCATCATGATCATTCCCTACGTCGCCTCCCTCTCGGAAGACGCCATGCGCGCGGTGCCGATGGCGCTACGCGAGGGTTCCTACGCGATGGGCGCGACGCGGCTGCAGACGGCGCTCTGGGTGGTGACGCCGGCGGCGACCTCGGGCATCGCCTCGGCTTACATCCTCGGCATTTCGCGCGCGGTGGGCGAGACCATGATCCTCGCCGTGGCGGCCGGCATGCAGCCCAACCTGACCTTCAATCCGACCGAGCCGGGCGCGACCATCACTTCCAACATCGTGCAGGTGGCGCTGGGAGACCTGCCGCACGGTTCGATCGGCTACCAGACCATCTTCGCTGCCGGCCTCACCCTGCTGCTGATGACGCTGGCCTTCAACCTGCTTGGCTACTGGCTGCGCAAACGCTTCCGCGAGGTGTATTGACATGATGCAAGCTGCCGACCTCGCTGCGATTCGTGCCATCATCACGCGCGCCAAGCGCTGGGACATGTTCTTCTCCCTGCTCGGCATCCTGTCGCTGATGGTGGGCGTGCTGACCTTCACCGTGCTGTTCGTCGACATGGCGATCCAGGGCGTGCCGCGTCTGAGCATGGATTTCTTCACCTCGTTTCCCTCGCGCCGGGCGGAAAATGCCGGCATCCTTTCGGCCTGGGTTGGCACCGTGCTGGTCATGCTGGTGACCGCGTTGTCCGCGGTGCCGCTGGGGGTTGCCGCGGGCGTTTATCTCGAGGAATACGCGCCGAAGAACTGGATGACGGACATCATCGAAATCAACATCAGTAATCTGGCCGGCATCCCGTCCATCGTCTATGGCCTGCTGGCGCTGGGCCTCTTCGTCTATTACTTCGGCTTCGGCCAGAGCATCCTGTCCGCCGGCTTGACGCTGGCGCTGCTGATCCTGCCGGTGATCATCGTCGCCACGCGCGAATCGATCCGGGCCATCCCGCGGTCGATCCACGAGGGTTCCTACGCCTGCGGCGCAACCACCTGGCAGACGGTCAGCGACCATATCCTGCCGTATTCGTCGGCCGGGATACTCACCGGCGTGATCATCGGCATGGCCCGCGCCATCGGCGAGACGGCGCCCATCATCACCATCGGCGCCCTGACGTTCATCGCCTTTCTGCCCACCGCGCCCTTCGCCGGCGATCCGCCGGCCGGCCTCTTCGACTGGATCTTCGCGCCTTTCACGGTAATGCCGATCCAGATGTTCAACTGGACCTCGCGCCCGGAAGCGGCGTTTACCGTCAATGCGGCGGCGGCGGGCTTCGTCCTGGTATTCATGACCCTGGCCATGAACGGCCTGGCCATCTACGTGCGCTATCGTCTGCGCAAAAACATCAAGTGGTGAACACGATGCAACTACAGACTGGATTGGAAGCGGGCATCGAAGGCGCCGTGCTCAAGGCCGATGTCCGCGAACTCGATTTCCACTATGGAGCCTTCCATGCGCTGAAGCGGGTTTCCATGCCGATCCATGATCACATGGTGACCTCGCTGATCGGGCCGTCCGGTTGCGGCAAGTCGACGCTGCTGCGCTGCTTCAACCGCATGCACGACCTGTATCCGGGTAACCGCTACTCCGGCGGCGGCATCGTGCTCTATCCGGACAACACCAATCTGTTGGCGCCCGAGGTCGATCCGATCGAAGTGCGCATGCGCATCAGCATGGTGTTCCAGAAGCCCAATCCCTTCCCCAAGTCGATCTACGAGAACGCCGCCTACTGCCTGCGTGCGCGCGGCATGCGCAACAAGAACGAACTCGACGATCGCGTCGAGTCGGCCCTCAAGGGCGCGGCCTTGTGGAACGAAGTCAGCGGACGGCTCAAGGAACTCGGCGCCAATCTCTCCGGCGGTCAGCAACAGCGCCTGTGCATCGCCCGCGCCCTGGCCTCCGACCCGGAGATCATCCTGTTCGACGAGCCGACTTCGGCGCTCGACCCGATCGCCACGGCCAGCATCGAGGAACTGATCATCGAGTTGAAGGAAAAGGTCACCATCCTCATCGTCACCCACAACATGCAGCAGGCCGCGCGCATCTCCGATTTCACGGCCTACATGTATCTGGGCGAGATGGTCGAATTCGGCGTCACCGATCAGATCTTCATCAAGCCGCAGAAGAAGGCGACGGAAGACTACATCACCGGCCGCTTCGGCTGAGAGTCGGCGCTGGCGCTACGGCGCACGACATGCCGCGACAACCGATGGCACGGCTGGCGGTGGCAACGGCGAAGCGGGTGACAGTGATTCCAGAAACGTGACCAGGTCGGCGCTTTCCGCGTCGGTGAGCCTGAGTGGCCTGAGTATCCGCTCGCCGTCCGTGTGCAGACGGTCCTCGTCGAGTTCCGAGTAGTGGCGCACCACCTCGCGCAGCGTGGCGACGCTGCCGTTGTGCATATAGGGCCCGGTCAGCTTGAGATTGCGCAAGGTCGGCACCTTGAATTCGCCGAAGTTGCGATGTTCCGTCCGCAGGAATCTTGTCTGCGTTGCATTGTCCCGGGTCGCGTCGTCGTTGTAGGAACCGAGCAGGTTCCAGGGGCTCGCCAGCAGACGCTTGATGCCGCCCTGGCGGCCGGGATCGACGCCGCTGGGCCTGATGAAAAAGGGCACGCCAATGTCGCCGAATTCGCCGTTGGAAAACAGCGGCCCGGCGTGACAGGTGGCGCACTGGCCGCGACCGAGGAACAGGCGCAGGCCGCGCACTGCCGCTGTCGGGTAGGCCGCGACCCCTTGTGCTTCGCCGCGCTGCAAGGCGTCGCGGAACCGGTCGAACGGAGTAGGCGGCGAGACCAGCGTCTCCTGCCAGGCGGCGAGCGCCTTGGCGACATTCACCAGCAGGTCCGGATCGTTCGCATGGGGCGGTTTGCCGAAGGCCTGACGGTAGTGGCAATCCAGCCCGGCCTTGCCACGCAGGGTTCGTGCAACGCGCGCGGCGTTGCCGCCCATTTCGCGCGGATCGAGGATGGGGCGCAGGCTTGCCGACCATAAGCTGTCGTGGCCGCCGTCCCAGCCGAACCAGCGCCGGTGGCGCACATCGAGCAGGCCGGGCGTGTTGCGCGTACCTGTCAGCAGCCCGCGTGCCGTGGCTCGGCCGTCCTGAAATCCCTGTACCGGATCATGGCAGGAAGCGCAGGCCACGCGCCTGTCGGCCGACAGGCGCGGATCGAAGAACAGGTCATGGCCAAGGCGGATCGCCGCGGCATTGCCCGAAACGCGATTGCCGGGGTCGGGCGCCGACGCCAAGGGCCACGGCCCATGGGCGGCGATGCGCGCGAGTTCCGCGGCGCTGAAGTCCCTTGCTTCGTCTGCGGCACAGACTGCCGCCGTGAGGGCGAGCCAGGCAGCGGCGAATGCGGCGGCGAACGCCAGACGATACAGGAGACGGTCAATCGATCCGCAGGTCATGGGTGAAGCGCGTCACCTCTTTGCCGGCCTGCACCTCGAAGGCCAGTTCCCAGTGCCCGGCCATGTGAAACATCATGCCGTCGACGCGGAAGCGCCCGCCGCCGAGTGGCTTGATCTGCGGGCGATAGTTCATGCCGTGCCGGTGCTCGGGCATCGTGGCATCGGCCTTGACCAGGCGCGCGGCGGAGACGCCGCTTGTGTCGCACAACTGCAGCTCCAGCACGAAGTGCTTCGCCATCGGTATGCGGCCTGCATTCTTGTCCTCGCCGGCAATTGCAAGAGGCCGGTAGGCGAGCACCAGTCCGTCCTTGCTGATCACCGCGCCGTCGTCCGCGCCGGGCGGGCAGGCCGCGTGCGCCGCCGCCCCGGGCAAGCCCAGAGCCAGCGTTGCCCGGCCGCGGAGCAGCATGTCGCCGTGTCGCCAGCGCCGACTCTTCGGGCCATGTCGCGGTGCATTGATCTTCACTGCTTCGTCGCCATCATCGCGGCGAACAGGGTCTCGCCATTGCGCCAGCCGATGCGCTCGGCGATATCGCGCGGCAGGTCGGCCAACCAGGCGCGCGACCAGTCGGCATGGGCGGCGATGTAATGCCAGCGCTCGGGCGTGAAGGTGTCGGTGCCGACCAGGAAGCGGTCGGGGAACTCGATGAAGGCCTCGCGCCAGGCGGGATCGACCTTGCCGCCGCTGGCGTGATCGTTGCGGTAGGCCAGGTCGGCATGCAGCATGCGATGTTTGCGCAGCATTGCGCGCACGGCGTCGGGCCGGTCGAAGCCCGCATGCGCCCAGAGGATGCGCGCCGTGGGGTCTTGCATCAATACTCGCTCGATGGCATCGCTGTCGCCGTGCAGGTGCAGCCAGAGCTTGTGCTGCTTCGCCAGTTGCACCGTGCGGCGCACCACCGGCAGGTCAGCATCGCTGCCATAGACATGGAACTCGCCGATGGCCACATAGCGATATTTTTTCAGGCGTTCCTCGAGGTGCGGGATGACGGTCTCGTCGCGCACCCAGGTCGAATTCTCGCCGCGCGTGCGATAGGGCCGCAAGGAGGGCACTACCAGGTCCGGCGCCTCGGCGTAGAGCTTCTGCGTGCCATCGTCGCTGGAACTGGACACCATCGCCCGCTTGAGCCCGGCCTTGCGCAGGATGGCGATGGCCGCCTTGGGCGGCGTGCTCTCCCAGGCGTCCTGGCTGTAATGGACGTGGGCGTCGAAGATGGGCATTCTGGGTTCGGCTGCTGAAGCTGTATTCACGGCTGACATGGCCGCCGTGAGCGCCAGGAGGATCGCCAGCCTGAACAACCAGCGAGGCGCCGCCCATGCCCGCCAGTGACATGCTGCGGCGATTCTTGTCAGGAAATTCATGCGTCACTCCTTTGCGAAATGCCGTGGAACGACTCCAGATTCAACGGGAGCGCGACGAGTATGTCCGGCCCGGGTGGCGGCCGTCAATCGGCGATTCCCTCAAGCTTCCGTTCCAGGTGCAGGCCCAGGGCTTGCTGCGGTCTTTTGAAAGACAGTCGCGGCGATTTCGAGAGCCAGGGGTCGTGCGACGCGGAGCATGACGTTCAGCAGTTCCTGCGCGATCAGTTCGCGCAGCGGCACCAAAAGTGCCGGCAGTCGTACCGAGCGGCTCAGGGAGCGGGTTTCCTCGGCATACAGGCGGAACAGCTGGTCCAGCAGCTGTGCCAGTTCGTCGCGCGAGAAGCTGGCGTGCATGGCGCCGCGCAGGCGCAGGGCGCGGTCGCGCGCCGCGAGTACTTTCAGCGCGGCGTCGTAGAGCAGTTTCATGCGTCTGGCGCGGATCGGCGCGATCTCCTCGTAGCGGATCACGATGTCGACGGGAAATGCGCCAATGCGGGCGAGGAACAGGCGGTCGATTTCCTTGGCTGCCTGCAGCAGTTGCGGCAGGACCTCGTTCCAGTCGGGCGGGCCCGCCTGCATCAACTCGCGGGCGCGCAGGATCTCCAGAGTGTCCTTCTTCACTTCCTTGTCCACGTTCAGCGCCAGCACCGGTTCCAGATGCGGCAGGGCCAGGCGCAGGGGGAGGGCATCCCGCAGCGCGGTGGTGGTGCGCCGGCTGTAGGCGTTGAGTATCCGGCCGTTGAGTCTGGCGAGGGAATGCGCCGGTTTCACCGCGTTGCGGTCCGGCTCAGACTTGTGCGTGGGCAGCCGGCAGCGGCTTTACCGCGCGATGAAAGCCCAGCATGCCGTGAAACACGGTGTCCGCCTTGACTTCGACGTAGCCGAGTTCGCGCAGCAGTATCGACAGTTCCTCGGCGGTGTAGAACAGTTCCAGCGCATCGAGGAAATACTGCTTGGCTTCGACCGCGGCCGGGCCGCTGCCGACGATCAGGCCGGTCAGCCCGAGGCAGCCGCGCAGGTAGGTGTAGTAAAGCTTCTTAACGATCGGATTGCGCGGGCGCAACATGTCGGAATGGTGGAAATGGCCGCCGGGCTTGAGTACGCGCAGGATCTCGCCGAACACCTCGCGCACGCGCAGGTGGCGCGAGGCGAACTGCAGCGTGACGATGTCGAAGTGGTTGTCGGGAAAGGGCAAGGTATGCACGTCGCCGATGGTGCTCTTGATCTGGAAGCCCTGTGCGGCGGCACGCTGCTGGCCGACAGTCTGCATGGCGACACTACGGTCCATCGCATGCACGTCGAGTGTCGGCTCACGCTTGAGCAGGGCGATGCCGATGGCATTAGTGCCGGCGCAGACGTCGAGCACCTTCTGCCGCGGCTGCAGATCCACCAGTTGCATGAAGCGCCGCAGGAAGTTGCCGAACTGTCCCAGTGCCGCGATGTTGTTGGCGCGGTCGTAATAGGGGGCGACGTCGGCGAAGACGTCGTCCAGCTGATTGCTCCAGACATCGCCGAGACGTTCTTCGCGTACGGCCTCGCGCGTGGCCGGTGAAGGTGGTGCCATGAATTTCCTTTCCTGCCGTGGAATCGAGTTGTTACCGCTTGCCCTTGTTAGATTCGCAGCAGGAATACCGCGGAAGCAACGCTGCCGATGATTGCCGCGACATACAGCACGGCCGCGGCCAGTGTGTCGGCGCGCAGGCCGAAGTCGTAGCAGGTGCAGCGCAGGCGATGCGCCGAACTCCACAACGACAGGGCCACCACGCCGAATATGATCAGCTTGCCGAGGACGCTGACGGCAAAGGAGTGCATTTTGTCATAAGAGAGGCCGGCCGGAACATGGCCCAGCGCGGCGAGGAAGGTGAGGAGGACGATCACCGGAATGCAGAACGCGATGACCGTGCCTCCGGCGGCGAAGGGGAACCAGACAACGGGCTTGTGCGACTTGGCCATGGTCAAAACACTCCCGCAAGAAAGAGGACAACGACGGACAACACTCCCCACGCCACATAGTGCGCACCCGAAATGATATTGCCGGGTACGAAGTCCTCGCCGATTTGCAGCGGCATGGCCTTCTGCGTGGCGTTGAACCAGGTGGCGGCGTGATACACGGCGGCGACCAGCGCCAGGAACTGGAATACGACTGAAGCCGGACTGCGTAGAGCCAGCAGGAAGCCGTCCCAGGCCGCCGGCCCGGCAGAAAGGCGTTGCAGCCCGACCACCAGCAGCACGCAATAGGCGCCGACGAAAATGCTGGTGATCTCGCGCGACATGTAACGCA
This sequence comes from Betaproteobacteria bacterium, assembly GCA_012026675.1. Taxonomy (GTDB): domain Bacteria; phylum Pseudomonadota; class Gammaproteobacteria; order Burkholderiales; family Rhodocyclaceae; genus Sulfuritalea. The sequence continues at coordinate 18,702 of VEPA01000169.1, forward strand.
GGTAGCGCGGCTGGCGGAAATACCAGGAGGTCGGCGGACATTCGCGAACCAGGGGCCGACGGCTCATGATTTTCCTCCCGGAATCAGGTGTTCGACGATCCAGTCGATGGAACTGGTGATCTTCATCTGCTGCAAGGCGCTTGCCGGGTCGACATGAGCCGGGCAGACCTCGGAACAGGCGCCGACGAAGGTGCATTCCCAGACGCCTTCATGGGTGGCGACTACTTCCTGTCTTTCCTTGCGGCCCCCGTCGCGCGAATCCTGGTTGTAGCGGTGTGCCAGGGTCAGCGCCGCCGGGCCGATGAAGCTCGGCGTCAGGCCGTATTGGGGGCAGGCGGCGTAGCACAGCATGCAGTTGATGCACATCGAATACTGGCGGAACTTCATGAGTTGCGCCGGGGTCTGCTTGTATTCGCCCTCGCTGATCGGCTTTATTTCTTTCGGGATGACGTAGGGCTTGACGCGCTTGAGCTTTTCCATGAAATCGTCGGGCGCGGTGACCAGGTCGCGCTCGACCGGAAAATGCGCCAGCGGCTCGACCCGGATCACGCCTTCGTACTCGCGCAGGAATGCATGGCAGGAGAGCTTCGGTTCGCCGTTGATCATCATGCCGCAACTGCCGCATACGGCCATGTGGCAGGACCAGCGGTAATTGAGCGTGGGATCGATGTCCGCCTTGATCTTGTTGAGGGCATCGAGCACCACCCATTCTTCCTGGCAGACTACTTCGTAGGTCTGGAAGTGGGCCTCGGTGTCGGTGTCCGGGTAGTAGCGCAGGACTTCGAGCTGGACCAGGCGCTCTTTGAGTGGCGTCATTTGTGGTCTCCCGAGTAGTCGCGCACGCCTGGCGGCGATTTGGTGATGACCACGTCGAGGTAGTCGACGCGCGGTGAATCCATGCCCTGGTGATGGACCATGGTGTGGCGCAGGAAATTCCTGTCATCGCGTTCGACGTAATCGAGGCGCTGGTGGGCGCCGCGCGATTCCTTGCGGGCCAATGCGCCCACCGTGACTGCTTCGGCACAATCGAGCATGGAACCGAGTTCGAGTACCTGAAACAAGTCGGTGTTGAAGACACTGCTCTTGTCGGTGAGTTTCACGCGGCGGTAGCGCTGGCGCAACTCATGGATCTTGCTCACACCTTCCTGTAGGCCTTCCTCGGTTCGGTAGATGCCGACGTTCTTTTCCATCGTTTCCTGCATCTCCCTGCGCAGGCCGGACATCGATTCGGTACCGTTGGTGCGGGAGAACAGTTCGCCGATGCGCTGCTGCGTTTTTTCCGCATGGGCGTTCAGCGCAGCGGCATTGGGGGCCGGCAGACCTTGCACATGTTCGATGGCGGAGAGCGCGGCACGGCGGCCGAAGACCAGCAGTTCGACCAGCGAATTCGAGCCCAGGCGGTTGGCGCCGTTCAAGCTGACACAGGCGCATTCGCCGGCGGCGAAGAGGCCTGGCAGGGGCGTCGCGGCCGCCGTATTGGTGGAAATGCCGCCCATCATGTAATGCACCACGGGGCGGATCGGCACCGCCTCCTTGACGATGTCGACGCCGAGGTAGGCCTCTGCCAGTTCGCGCACCAGAGGAAGGCGTTCGTTGATCTTCTTTTCGCCGAGGTGGCGCATGTCGAGCAGCACGCATTCGCCCCACTGGGTGGTGACCGTGTTGCCCTTCTGCAGTTCGTGCCAGTAGGCCTGGCTGACACGGTCGCGGGGGCCGAGTTCCATGGTCTTCAATTGTGGTTGGCCCACCGGCGTTTCCGGGCCCATACCGTAGTCCTGCAAGTAGCGGCGGCCATGCTTGTTCACCAGGATGCCGCCTTCACCGCGGCAGGCCTCGGTCAGCAGGCTGCCGGTGTTGGGCAGGCCGGTCGGGTGGTACTGGACGAATTCCATGTCCTTCAAGGGTGCGCCGGCACGGTAGGCCATGGCCATGCCGTCGCCGGTCTTGATGGCGCCGTTGGTGGAGAAGGGGAACATGCGTCCGGCACCGCCGCCGGCGATGATTACGGCCTTGGCGTGGATCTGGCGCAGTTCGCCGCTGCGCATTTCCATGGCGGTGACGCCCTGGCAGCGGCCGTCATCCACCAGCAGGTCCAGCGCGTAATACTCGTCGTAGCGTGTGATGGTCGGGAACTGCAGCGAGGTCTGGAACAGGGTGTGCAGGATATGAAAGCCGGATTTGTCGGCGGCGAACCAGGTGCGTTTCTTTTTCATTCCGCCGAAGGGCCGCACCGCCACCGAGCCATCGGCCTCGCGATTCCAGGGACAGCCCCAGTGTTCGAGTTGCAACAATTCCTTGGGCGCTTCGTGAATGAAGTATTCCACGCAGTCCTGGTCGGAGAGCCAGTCGCCGCCGCCCACGGTGTCGTCGAAGTGCAGGTCGAAGCTGTCGTCGGGCTTGATCACGCCGGCGGCGCCGCCTTCTGCCGCGCATGTGTGGCTGCGCATCGGGTAGACCTTGGAGATCAGCGCGATGCGCAGCCTGGGATCGGTCTCGGCAAGGGCGATCGCGGCACGCAGACCGGCGCCCCCGGCACCTATGATTGCGACATCGGTCGTGAAGGTTTCCATTGGGTTCATTCGTAGGCTGATTGTTGGTCTTGGGTCGCCATTGTCGGCGCTTTGAGGGGGTTCTTGTTGATTTGTGTCAAAACGGCTAGCCGTGGCATTCCGACATGCATTTGACGATGCCCATATTTTCGGGCCAGGCGTTAGGGTAGTCTGGCATTTGCCCGGCGCAGCCGGTATAATGGCTGGCTTCGTATAAATAGTTGCTTCTGCGCCACCATGCGTACAAAGCTTGTTGCTGGAAACTGGAAAATGCACGGTAGTCTCGCCACCAACGCGGGGCTTCTGCATGCCGTTCGCGACGGGGCCAAAGGCCGCGCCGAGACTGCGGTATGCGTTCCTTATCCGTATCTGGCTCAAGCGCAGGCGGTGCTAGCCGGCAGCAGCGTGGCCTGGGGTGCGCAGGATGTCTCGGAACACGAAACGGGCGCCTGGACGGGCGAGGTCAACGGGTCGATGTTGACCGATTTTGGCTGTACTTATGTTCTGGTCGGCCATTCCGAACGCCGTTCCTACTTTGGCGCCACTGACGTCGTGGTTGCGGCCAAGTTTGCCGCAGCGCTCAAGGCCGGTTTAAAGCCGGTCCTGTGCGTCGGCGAAACGCTGGCCGAGCGCGAGGCGGGAATTACCGGCGAGGTGGTAAGCCGCCAGATAGATGCCGTATTGGCGAATTCCGGTGTTGCGGCATTTGCCCATGCGGTCGTCGCCTATGAGCCGGTATGGGCGATCGGCACCGGGCGCACCGCGTCGCCGCAGCAGGCGCAGGAAGTTCATGCGCTGATTCGCGCCCGCTTCGCCCGGGAAAACGCCGAAATCGCTGCCGGGTTGCGCATTCTTTATGGCGGCAGCGTCAAGGCGAACAACGCGGCCGAGCTTTTCGGTCAAGCCGACATCGATGGCGGGCTCATTGGCGGCGCTTCTTTGGTAGCAGCGGACTTTCTCGCCATCTGTGCCGCCGCCTGAACATATTCTCAAGAGGTTGATATGGAATTGCTGCATACAATAATTCTGACCGTGCACATCATTGCCGGTCTCAGCCTTATCGGCTTCGTCCTGCTCCAGCACGGCAAGGGCGCCGACATGGGCGCGGCTTTCGGTAGCGGTGCCTCGGGCAGCCTGTTTGGTGCCACCGGTTCCGCGAATTTTCTTTCTCGCGTCACGGCAGTCCTCGCGGCGGTGTTTTTTCTGACCAGTCTCGCGCTGTCCTATATCGCTACTTCGAGCCCCCGGGTATCGGGCAGCGTGATGGATTCGGTGCCCGTGCGGACGGCGCCCGCCGCGCCGGCGCAGACTCCGACTGCACCTGATTCGAAAGCCAAGGACATCCCGAAGTAGGTCGCGATGCAAGCCGGTCAATAGATTTTTTTGTTGCGGCGCATGAGCGAGTCAATGGCTTGTTATATAATTCGCGCCGCTCCCGCAGTAAGGAAATTGCCGTCGTGGTGAAATTGGTAGACACGCTATCTTGAGGGGGTAGTGGCGAAAGCTGTGTGAGTTCGAGTCTCACCGACGGCACCAGGAATTCTGGCGGTAACAGAGCAGCAACAAGGTTTTGAGCGTCGATTGTCTTGCAGCGTATCGCGGGGTGGCCGGCCAACAACAACGAGTGAAGTGGCTTGCCACCAAAATGCTGGATAATTACTTTCCGATCCTCGTATTCATTTTAGTGGGCCTGGGCTTTGGCTGTGCGCCCATTCTCCTCGGATGGCTGGTCGCGCCCAACCGTCCCGACAGCGAAAAACTCTCTGCCTTCGAGTGCGGTTTCGCTCCCTTCGAAGATGCGCGCATGAAGTTCGATGTGCGCTACTACCTGATTGCCATTCTTTTCATCCTGTTCGACCTTGAAATCGCCTTCCTTTTCCCGTGGGCGTCGATCTTCAAGGAAATCGTCAATACCGACGCCGTGAAGCTTTTCGGTTTCGTCGAGATGTTCGTATTCATCGGTATCTTGGTTGTTGGTTACATCTACGCCTGGGCCAAGGGCGCGCTGGATTGGGAATGAAG
>VEPA01000196.1 GCA_012026675.1 Betaproteobacteria bacterium
GCGATAGCGAATGCGCAGGAAGTTGGCTTCCGGTTCGAAGTGGACGTCCGAGGCATCATGCTTGACGGCGTCGGTGAGCAGCGCATCGACCAGGCGCACCACCGGCTGACTGTATTCGTCGAGCGACGCGGACAGGCTGCGGTAGTCGATCTCGCCGGTTTCGATTTCATGCAGGATGCCGTCAATCGAGAGCTCATGGCCGTAATACTGGTCGATGGCAAGGGCAATCTCCGATTCGCCGGCAATCAGCGTCTCGATCTGCAATTCAGGGTGAATAAGCGTTCGCAGCTTGTCCAGGGCGACGATGTCGTTCGGATCGGCAATGGCGATGGTGAGCCGCTGCTCGTGTTGCGAATAACTGAGCGCCAGAAGCAGATGCCGCTTGGCCAATTCGCGCGGTACAAGGCGCAAGGCATCCGCATCGATGATCGAATTGGACAGGTCTACGGGCTTGTGACCGAGCGATTCCCCCAATGCGTCGCGCAGAGTGGCTTCGGATACGAAACCGAGAGCAACCAGCAGTTTGCCTACCGGCTGGTTGGATTTCATCTGCTCCAGCAATGCAATGCGCAGTTGATCCTCGCTTATTACGCCTTGCGCTATGAGGATCTGGCCAATGGGTCGGCGGCTGGGTGGCGAATTCATACGAATTTCATTATCCCGCATCTACTTGCGAGGGCAATCCCTGCGCTTTGAAAAACGAAGTCAGACGTCAGCGCAGCAGGGCCTGCAGTCGCGCCGTTGCCTGGTCCCTGTCGAAGCCAGCCGGCCGACTCTGCGCGGCGGCGATGGCCAGGCTGTAATACTGTGCGGCGAGCTTGTTCTGGCGCAGGTGCTCGAGGCTGACGGCCAGATTGTAGAGAATGTCGGGGTTGTCCTGCTCGGCGCCGTAGGCGCGGAAGTAGGCCTGCTGGGCTTCGTTCCAGCGGTCCTGACGCGCATAGAGATTGCCGAGCGCGAACTGCGGCGCCGCGAGTTCGGGCTGAGCTGCCGAAAGCGATTTCAAGCGGCTTTCGGCAGCACCGGGATCGATCTGTGTACGAATGTTGATGAGGGCTGACATGGCCGCCGGATCCTGCGGGTCGGCCTCGATGATTTGCCGGTAGAGCAAATCAGCCTGGTCGTGGCGGCCCTGACGCACGGCGACTGCCGCCAGGCCATGCATGGCATCCGTGTTGCGCGGGTCCGACTTCTGTGCGCGTTCGTATTCGCGCTGCGCCAATTCCAGGTCGCCCCGGTTGTACGCATCGAAGCCGCGCAAAAGGGCCGGGTCGACCTTCAAAGGCGCCTTGGTCACGCGAACCGGGCTATCCGTATCAGGCTCCGTCGCCGGGGACTGACGCAGGTGACGAGGCTGGTCCGGAGCCTTGGCCGCGCGCGGGACAACTTCATTTTCTTCGAGCTTGTCCCTGGCAGCGGCAGTTGCGGGACGGGCGGCGCTCGATGCAACGCCTATTGGCGCGGCTGGCGGGGCTGCAAGAGTCGGCGCTGGCGGTACGGCACCCGGCGACGGCATTGCAGCGGGCGGCACTGGCGCGCGTATGGTGACCAGCGAGGTTTTCGGCTGCAACTGCCACCAGAAATATCCGCCGATGCCGCAGATCGCCAGGAAGGTGGCTGTTCCTATCGCTAACGCAAATGTTTTCCGTGTCGGCGATTCATCGACCTGCTTTGCGGCAAAGAGGTTTTGCGCGGCCGATTTTTCTTGCGGGAGTGTTTTCCCTGCTTGCGGGCGGCGTGCTTCGGTGCTGCCCGACGTGCGCGGCGGCCTTCCTCCCCCGCCCGGTTGCTCGGCAGTCGGCTCAACCGCCACGGCGGACGATACGGACGATTGCTGTGCTTTGAAGCGCATGGCCGCCGCCTCTTTGGCTTCTGCCAGAAACCGTGTGTCAAGTTCTTCAAGGTGCGACGCCAGGGCTTGGGGCGACAGGTTCGGGGCGCGCGGCGAGCTTGCGGCGGATTCCGCCACACTTGGTTCGATAAGCGGCTCAAGCGCCAGTCCTGTCGTTGCCTCCGGCCCGGCGGAATCGCCCGCAGCCGTACCTTGCCCCTGACGCTTGGCCAGTTCGGCCTTCTTCAGCGCGTCCATCAGCAGGCTCATTGCGTGCCTGCTCCAGCCGTTCCGGGTAGCTGCAACCGTTCCGGGCCGGGATTCTTGCCGAAGAAATCCTTGGCAGGCAACTGGTCGCGGAAACCGCGGTAGTCGCCATTGATGCTTGGATCGCGGATGACCGTGGGTTTTAGCAGGATGACAAGTTCAGTCTTGGTGGTGGTGTCCTTGTGTGAATTGAAAAGCATGCCGAGCGCGGGCAATTTCGCGATGCCGGGCACCGTATCGGTCGTGTTATTGAGTTCGTCTGACATCAGGCCCCCCATGACGGCGATTTCACCGTCGGTGAGCCGCAGCACGGATTCCATTTCGCGGGTCTGGATTACGGGCACCTTGTTTGACGGATTCGTCGGATCATCGACTTCACCGAACTTGCGGGAAATCGACGGCCTCACATTGAGAAGGATCGAACCGTTCTCGCTGATTTGGGGAGTGACGCTCATGACCAGACCCACGGCAACTGTCTGGGCCGTGGCGGTCTGGACTGGCGGGAAGGAAGCGTTGCCCGTGACCACCGCGGAATCGGTCTTGACGTTGAAATAAACCAGGTTATCAACCACCTTGAGCATCGCGGTCTGGTTGTTGAGCACGCTCATTTTCGGGCTGGACAGGACCTTGACGTTGCCGAAGGTTTCCAGCAGCGAGAGCGTTGCGACGATGCCCAGGCCCGGCGACACATAGTTCAGCAGGAAAGGCAGGCCGGTTTTGGCAACATCGGTCACCCCGGGCAGTGGCGCAAGGGCGCCGCCGCCAGTCCTCTGGACCATCGAATATCCTGCCGAGGGCGGTCCGGGGCGCATGGAACGCAGGCTCGACCACTGAATGCCTTGCTGGTTCTGGTCATTCAGGCTGACTTCGGCGATGGTGGCTTCGATGATCACCTGGCGCCGTGCGCTGGTGGTCGTCATGTCGAGATATTCCTGAACCTTCTCGTGCTGTCTCGACGTGGCGCGAACCACGACGACACCCGCTTCCGGGTTTACGATGATCGAAGCGGCTTCGCGGAAGGTGGTGCGCTTCACCACCGTGGTGCCCTGTTGTTGCAGGCTGGCGGCATTTGGGCTGCCGGCGAGGCTGGTGGTCGCGGCGGCAACCCGGTTCGCGACTCCCGGGCCGGTCTGGGCGCCGGTACCGGTGGTGGCCTGCTGGTCCGAGCGCTCGATGACTGTTTCGCTCGATCCCTCGGGCAGGATCTTGTCGGTTTCGTGCAGTATGTCTTTCAGGTTTTTTTCCAGCGACAGCCAGAAATCGTTCCTGGCTTTGCTCGTCACGGTCGTGGTGGAGTTGTTGCCGCTGGCACCGGCGGTGCTTCCGCCGACCGCGCCGGTGCTGGTCGATGCAATCGACGTATTAATCGAGTTGGTGCCGGTCGCGTCGCGCGACATGTTGACGTAGTCGACCTTGTAGCTGCGCAGGAAGGGCGAATCCGGCATCACCACCAGATTGGGGCCGTCAATTTCCCAGCGCATGTCGACCTGCTTCGCAATTCGCGACAGGAGCTGCTGTAGCGTCTGGTCGATGGCGTTGACTGTAACCATGCCATTGATCCCGGGATGAATGTCGACGTTGAGCTTGGCGTCACGAGCCAGGGCGAACAGCAGGTCTTGTACCGGAATGTTGCGCACCGATACAGAGTAGGCCTCGGCTTTTGCTGCCGCTTTGGGGCGCGCAAGCATCACTGTGCTGGCGACCGGTGGCGGGATGTCGGGATTTGGGGTGGCCAGACCTTCGGCACGGATGTGCGCCGCTGACGGCGGCGGCGGTGGTATGCCGCCGCATGCTGCAATCAACAGGCCGGCGGGCAGCGCGGCCATGAATGGTGCTGTTACTCTTGGGCGCAATTGGATTCCCGATCTGAGGAGCATACTGGAATTAGGATAACACAAGGTATTTTCGTTACAACTCAATGATTTGATGGGCTGATTTGGCTCGGTTTCAGGGGTGGTGCGGCGTCAGCGAAGGCGCGCGATCATGCGCGGGTATGGATTGTTCCCGCGCAGGGGACTGGGCAACTCGCGAATCGCGGCAGATGCAGCCGCCCGTGTTGGATAGTCGCCGTACGTTACGCCGAAGCGCGGCTTGCCGCTGAGTTCTGAATAATAGACATGAGTGTTGCTCATTTCAGCCTGGCTGGATGAAAGCAGGCGCAGCAGCGCTTCGACTTCGGCGTGCTGGTTGGCGTCTGTGGCGAATACCTGAATGAACCAGCGATCATCCGGCAACTTTTCCAGCCAGTCATGTCCGGCTTCAAGCCGTTCGCGCGTCAGCAGCCCGATATATGGTTTGATGGCTTGCCGCGTCGGTGCGGTGACGATGGCGTCCGTCTTTGTCGCTACTTCGGCAAGTGGCGTGCCCCTGGCGCCGGAGGGTGTGGATGAGGGACCGACCGTGACAGATGGAGCGGCGGACGAGGGTGCTGCGATTGACGGTGCGCTGGTGGCGGACGGCCTTGTCGGGACGCTGGTATTGGCGCGCAACACGGTTAGCCAAACGATGGCGGCCAGGATGCCTGTGACGAACACTCCGCTGAGCCGGAGGATCCGGGCCTTTTTTGCCGCTGCGCCTCCGTAGGTAGCATCGCTGAATTCGCAGTCGCGGATGGCGGCTTGCATCTCTGTGGAGCCGATCTGGTGGTTGCCCGAGGAAAAGGCTGCCAGCAGGGCCTTGTCGGCAAGTATGTTGATGCGCCGGGTAAGGCCGAGCGAGCGTTGCTCGATCATCTTCAGCGCCGACGGAGCGAACGGGCTGGGGCCCCGATAGCCGGCGGCGCGCATGCGGAAATCGAGATAGTGGCTGATGTCATCGCGCACCAGCGGATTCAGGCCGAAGTTGTGGGTGATGCGCTCCTTCAACTGCCGCATGTCGGGTCGCGCGAGAACATCGTTCAGCTCGGGCTGGCCGAACAGCACCAACTGCAACAGCTTGCTGCGACTGGATTCGAGGTTCGACAGAAGGCGGATTTCCTCCAGCGTTTCCACGGGCATGGCGTGGGCTTCGTCAATCAGCACGACTACCTGCCGGCCTTCGCCATAGGATTTGATCAGATGATCGTGCAAGCTGCGCATGACCACCGACGAACGGGCATTGTCAGGTATTGGCAGGCGCAGCTCTTCGGCGATGGCGTAGAGGATGTCGTCGCGCGCAAGGGACGGGTTGGCCAGATAGATGATGGTGACGTTGTCGGGCAGGCGTTCCATCAATACGCGGCAGAGCATGGTCTTGCCGCTGCCGACTTCGCCGCTGACCTTGACGATGCCTTCGTCGTGGGTGATGGCATAGATCAATGCATCAAGTGTCGCACCGCGATTGGCTCCGTCAAAGAAGAAGTCGGTATGGGGCGTGATGCGGAAGGGCGGTTCGTTGAGGCCGAAGTGTTCCAGGTACATGGTATCCGTCGTTCAGTCAATCCGGTCGCTCACTGCGGGGTGGTGCGCTTCGCGCGCGTTCCAGCGTATCGATCCGATTGTAAAGCGTGGTGCGATTTATGCCGAGCAGCCGCGCTGCCTGGCTCATGTTGTCATGGGCGATCTGCCGTGCGGCCTCTATGTAAGACGCTTCCCAAAGCTGTAGTGTGGCGTCCAGATTGAAGTCGCGACGGCTCTGTAGATCAGCCAGGGCAATCGCCACAAGCTGGGCTCTGCTCGCCGAAGTCGGCGCTGCCAGGACGGCGCCTTCAGGCAATGTATTGCCGAGATCCAGCTCGGCTTCGAGGTCATCAGCATTAACTTGCTTTCCGGCAAATTTGGTGGTCAGGCGGATTGCGATATTGCGCAGTTCGCGGACATTGCCTGGAAATTCATAGGCAAGCAGCCGTTCTGCTGCAGTCGCGCTGAGCCTGAATGGTGCCAGATTGGCCTGCGCCGCATAGATGGCCTGAAAATGTTCGAGCAGTCGAAGGCAGTCGTCACCGAGTTCGCGCAGGGCGGGTATGGCGATTGTGAATACCGATAGCCGATGGTAGAGGTCGGCGCGGAAGCGACCTTCGCGCACATCTTTCTTCAGATCGCGGTTGGTGGCGGCGACGATGCGCGCAGATGAACGTCGCGCCGACGTTTCTCCGATGCGCTGAAATTCGCCGTTTTCCAGCACGCGCAGGAGTTTGGGTTGCAGTTCGAGGGGAAGTTCGCCGATTTCATCGAGAAACAACGTGCCGTCCGACGCGTCCTGGAAGTAGCCGGCGCGTGGCCCGGAGGCACCCGTAAATGCCCCCTTGCTGTGACCGAACAGGGTCGCTTCGACAAGGCTGGGCGAGATCGCGGCGCAGTTCAGTGCCAGATAGGGTTTCGCCGCACGCCCGGAGAGCCGGTGCAGGGCGGCGGCGGCAAGTTCCTTGCCACTACCCGACTCGCCTTCAATCAATACCGGAAATGGTGAAGGCGCGAACTGACTGAGCTGCGCGCGCAATTTTTGCAGCGGGGCGCTTTCGCCAATCAGGCCGGTATCTACCTCGGTCGAAATGTCTCTAAAAGACAACACTCGCCCGATGAGTTTGCGCAGATATTCCGGATCAGCGGGCTTGACAACGAATTCTGTCGCCCCGAGCGCCCGTGCATGGCGCGCATTGAGTTCGTCGCTTTGGCCCGACAGCACGATGATGCGGGTTTCCGGGGCATGCGCGAGAATGTCCGCGATCAGGGAAAAGCCTTCATTCGGACGGTGGGGCGTCGGTGGCAGGCCGAGATCGATTAGCGCCAGAGCCGGGGCATGCTTCCCGTCCCGCAACAGCCCAACCGCTTCAGCACGCGTTGAGGCGGCGGTTACAGCGTAGTCGCGGCCGAGAAAATAACCCAGCGTGTCGGTGATCAGCGGATCATCGTCGACAATGAGCAACCCGGTTTTGCTGGTAGGCGAGGTCAATAGTTTCGCTAGGCCTGGGTAAGTTGAGTTGAGCGCAGCATCATAGCGGAATCCGCTGGCTGTCAAATCCGATTGTGGATGGCGTTCGCCTTCGCACCGTACTGGATTGATGGATTGATGGCGAACAGGGTTCTGCTAGAATCGCCCGCTGTGAATTTGACCGGGGTTCCCGGTGTTGAATATGTCCCAGGAATCCCTCGTCGAAATCCGCAATCTGAACTTCACATATGACAGCCGGCCGGTTCTCACCGGAATCAACATGACGATTCCGCGCGGCAAGGTTGTTGCGGTGATGGGAATTTCCGGTTGCGGCAAGACCACGACGTTGCGCCTGATCGGTGGGCAACTGAAGCCGACCTCGGGTGAAGTGAGGGTCGGCGGGCAAGTGGTGCACGAGCTTGATTCCGATGGTTTGTATGCTTTGCGACGGCGGATGGGGATGCTGTTCCAGTTCGGGGCCCTGTTTACCGACATGTCGGTCTATGACAACATTGCCTTTCAGATGCGTGAGCACACCGATCTGCCGGAAACCATGATTCGCGACCTGGTGCTGATGAAACTGCATGCAGTCGGGTTGCGCGGCGCTCACGACCTGATGCCTACCGAACTCTCCGGCGGCATGGCGCGGCGGGTTGCTCTGGCGAGGGCGATTGCCCTGGATCCGATGCTGATCATGTATGACGAGCCCTTCGCCGGTCTTGACCCGATTTCGCTCTCCATTGTCGGCGAGCTTATCCGCAAACTGACCGATGCCCTGGGTGCCAGTTCCATTGTGGTCACACATGATGTGCAGGAATCCTTGAGGATAGTTGACTACGTGTATTTCGTATCCGAAGGAAAAATCGTTGCCGAAGGCACGGCCGAGGAGATGAAGCGCTCGACGGTGCCCTATGTGCATCAATTTATCTGGGGAGAGGCGGATGGACCCGTGCCGTTCCAGTATCCGGCGCGTCCCTATGGCGAAGAACTGATGGAAAGAGCGGCGCGACGTGGATAACGGACTGACAAGAGCACTGCGCGGATTGGGTCAGCGGGTTACCTCGCGTATCTGGCGCCTGGGCTATGCCAGCCGTTTCTTCCTGGCGATCATGCTCCATTCGGGCACGTCACTGAGGCGTGTGTATCTGACGATACGCGAAATCTACTTTACCGGCGTTTTGAGCCTGATCATCATCCTGGTTTCCGGCCTGTTTGTCGGCATGGTGCTGGGGTTGCAGGGTTATGACACCCTGGCGCGCTACGGATCAACCGAGGCGCTCGGCGTCCTCGTGGCATTGTCGCTGGTGCGTGAACTGGGGCCCGTGGTCGCGGCACTACTGTTTGCCAGTCGCGCCGGCTCGGCAATTACGGCGGAAATCGGCATGATGAAGGCCACTGAACAGCTTTCCGCCATGGAAATGATGGCGGTTGATCCCATTGCCCGCGTCGTGGCGCCCCGATTCTGGGGCGGAGTGATTTCGATGCCCCTGCTGGCCGCGCTATTCTCCGCGACGGGCGTATTTGGCGGTTACCTGATCGGTGTGCAATTGATCGGGGTCGATGAAGGCTCGTTCTGGTCGCAAATGCAGGCCTCGGTCGATTTTCGCCAGGACGTTCTCAACGGCGTGATCAAGAGTTTTGTGTTTGGCATCATCGTAAGCTGGGTCGCGGTTTTCGAGGGTTATGATGCCGTGCCGACCGCCGAAGGGGTTTCAGGGGCGACCACGCGTACCGTTGTAACATCGTCGCTGGCCATTCTGGCCGCCGACTTCATTCTCACCGCCTTCATGTTTACAGGGACATGACATGAGCCGTACTACACTTGACCTCTGGGTTGGATTTTTTGTTGCTGTCGGGTTGGGCGCACTGTTGTTTTTAGCCCTCAAGGTGGGCAACCTGGCGACCACAAGTAGCGGGGAAACTTATCCGATCTATGCCAAATTTGATAACATCGGGGGCCTGAAGGTGCGCGGTGCGGTCAAGAGCGCCGGCGTTGTGGTTGGGCGGGTGACGGAGATTCGCTTCGATCCCGAGGCCTATCTGGGGGTGGTAACCATCCAGGTGGATTCCCGCTACAAGTTTCCTCGCGATACCTTCGCGACGATCAATACGTCGGGTTTGCTGGGCGAGCAGTACATAGGTTTTGAAGTCGGTGGCGATACGGCCATGCTTAAAGCGGGTGATACGATCAAGAAGACCCAGTCGGCAGTGGTTCTGGAGAAACTGATCAGCCAGTTCATGTTCAACAAGGCCGCCGAAGATGGCGGCAAGAAATAATCAATAACACGGGTGCCTGAAACAGAATGAAGACCATGCTGCCTGTCCGCGTCAAATCCCTCGCTTTGGCATTCGCTGCCGCCGGCTTGCTGGCCGGATGTGCAACTTCGGGAAATCCCAAGGATCCTATCGAGGGCTTCAATCGAGCCATGTTCGCCTTCAACGAGGGGCTCGATTCGGCCATCATCAAGCCGGTTGCTACCGGCTATGAGGCGGCGCTGCCATCGCCCGTCAGAACCGGTGTTACGAATTTCTTCGGCAATATTGCCGATCTCCTGATTGGCGTGAATAACCTGTTGCAGGGTAAGGGCTCTGAGGCGGTTAGCGATCTGGGCCGGGTCGTGATCAATTCCACCGTCGGTCTGCTCGGTGTTTTCGATATTGCGTCGGATGCCGGCCTGGAAAAGCACGCCGAGGATTTCGGCCAGACATTTGGCCGCTGGGGAGTCGGTAACGGAGCGTATGTGGTGATTCCGGTTTTCGGGCCGCGTACGGCACGTGATACGGTCGGCCTCGTGCTTGATGTCGCAGCCGATCCGGTGACCCATGTTCAGCCGATTGCAGCTCGGAACGTTTCTCTCGTTCTGCGTGCGGTGAATGACCGGGCCAATCTCCTGCCCGCTGACAAGGTGATCGAGGAAGCCGCGTTGGACAAGTATTCCTACATACGTGATGCCTATCTTCAGCGGCGTCGCAACCAGATTTTCGACGGCAATGCGCCGCGCGAGCCGGAAGCGGATGCTGAACAGGTGGAGCGCCCGGTAATGGCTGAAGCGGCCACAGTCGAGCCGCGAGCCGCCGCTGATACTGTTGCTCCCGACTCGCCCATGCTGGTGGCCCGCACGGAAACCGCAGAGGCGAAATAGTACGCTGCTCCTTGGGCGCGTTGCTCGCTGTCAAAGTTCTGTCCCAGTAATCTCAGGAAACCCCAATGAAGCTCTTGCTCGCTTTTGTCAGCAGCCTGCTGATCTCCTCGACGGTCATGGCTCAGGAAGTCGCACCCGATGTTCTGGTCAAGACGGTCACCAACGAAGTACTCGACATTGTCCGCAAGGACAAGGATATCCAGTCCGGCAACACCAAGAAAGCCATCGATCTGGTCGAGTCCAAGGTGTTGCCGAACTTCAACTTCACGCGCATGACGCAACTGGCAATGGCTCGCGATTGGCGGCAGGCCAGCGCGGCCCAGCAGAAGATCCTGACCGACGAGTTTCATACCCTGCTGGTGCGTACCTACGCCAAAGCCCTGACCGAGTACAAGAACCAGACTGTCGAATACAAGCCTTTTTCGCTCAAGGCTGGAGAGACCGATGTCAGGGTTCGTACCGAAATCAAGCAGTCGGGTGCCGGCAAGAATATCGAACTGGATTACTGGCTTGAAAAATCAGCTGCCGGCTGGAAGGTCTATGACATAGAAGTCGGCGGCATCAGCATCGTGACCAATTACCGGGAATCCTTTGCAGCCGAGGTGAGGAACAGCGGTATCGACGGTCTGATCAAATTGCTGCAGACGAAGAACAAGTCAGGCGATGCGGCCTCAGTAAAGAAATGATCGACTTTCCGCGGCGCTTGCTGGCTTCCGCGTAACCCGGCTTCGCCACATGATTCGCATCACCGGTGACTGCGCCGAGGTGTCGGGCCCGATGACCCTGTCGGCCGCAACTGCACTGCTTGCCGAAGGTGAAGCCGCTATTGCAGCCAACGCTTCGGCATTCGACCTTGCGGCAGTGACTGACATGGATTCCTCCTGCCTGGCCGTGGTCTTTGGCTGGACGCGGGCTGCCAATGCCGCGGGGAAAAGCCTGCGTTTCCTGAATCTGCCGCAGAATCTGTTGAGCCTCGCCGCCGTCTACGGCGTTGCAGATCTTCTCCCGCAGCAAAAGCCCTGACCGCGGCCCTCGCGTTGGCGCAATGTCCGCTGCGATCCGCATTCAGCAGGTCTCCAAGTGTTTTGGCAGCACCCAGGCTCTGGACAGGGTGGATCTGGAGGTTGACCAGGGAGAATTCTTTGGCTTGCTGGGACCCAATGGCGCCGGCAAAACGACCCTGATTTCCGCCCTGGCCGGATTGGTCCGCGCCGCTGCCGGCAGCCTCAGCGTAATGGGCCACGATGTCCAGTCCGACTACCGGGCTGCGCGCCGCCATCTGGGCGTGGTGCCCCAGGAACTGGTGTTCGATCCATTTTTCACCGTGCGCGAGTCGCTCAAGATCCAGTCCGGTTACTTCGGCATCGGCGACAATGACAGCTGGATTGATGAAATTCTCGAAAACCTGGGTTTGACTGCCAAGGCCAACGCCAACATGCGCATGCTGTCCGGCGGCATGAAGCGGCGCGTGCTGGTCGCCCAGGCCCTGGTCCATCGGCCGCCGGTGATCGTGCTCGACGAACCGACGGCGGGAGTCGACGTCGAACTGCGGCAGACCTTGTGGGCGTTCATCCGGCGCCTGAACGAAGAGGGGCATACCATCGTGCTGACCACGCATTACCTTGAAGAGGCCGAGAGCCTATGCGGCCGGATTGCGATGCTGCAGTCCGGACGCGTCGTCGCGCTTGATACCACCGCCAGGCTGCTCCGCCGGTTTTCGACCCACACCCTGCGCCTGCGCAGTCATGGCGAAATACCTGCGGATCTGGTTCGCGGGGCTGCACAAAGCGGCGGCTGGTGGTCCCTGCCTTTTGATAATTTTGAAGAAGTGGAACCGCTGCTGGCGCGGATACGCGCCGCGGGCTGCAGGATAGATGATCTCGAGATCGGCAAGCCGGATCTGGAAGAAGTCTTCATCCGCGTTATGCAGGGGCAGGCCGAGGCGCCAGTGAATTGACATGGGCCACGGCTTTTCCACCCTGCTCTACAAGGAAGTGCTGCGCTTCTGGAAGGTCGCCTCGCAGACGGTTGCGGCGCCGGTGCTCACCTCGCTGCTCTACCTGCTGATCTTTTCCCATGTGCTGGAAGGCCACGTAAAGATCCACGGGATTGCCTACACCGCATTCCTGATCCCCGGTCTGGTCATGATGTCGGTACTGCAGAACGCCTTTGCCAATTCGTCGTCGTCGCTGATCCAGTCGAAGGTTACGGGCAACATCGTCTTCGTCCTGTTACCACCGATCTCTTATCTGGAATTTTTCCTCGCCTATGTTCTGGCGTCGGTGGTGCGCGGCTTTGTCGTGGGGGCGGGTGTCCTGCTCGCCACCTTCTGGTTTGCGCCGCTGACGTTTGCCCAACCCCAGTGGATTTTCGTTTTTGCCCTGATGGGCGGGGCGATCCTCGGCAGCCTCGGTGTGATCGCGGGCATCTGGGCCGACAAATTCGACCAGCTCGCAGCCTTTCAGAACTTCCTGATCATGCCGCTGACCTTCCTCTCCGGTGTGTTTTACTCAATAAGTTCATTGCCGCTTTTCTGGCAGCATGTGTCGCACTGGAACCCGGTCTTTTATATGATCGACGGCTTTCGCCATGGCTTCTTCGGCGTCTCCGCCGCGTCGCCGTGGCTGAGTCTGGCTGTGGTCGGCGTGTGCCTTGCGGTGCTGACCGTCTTTACCCTGAATCTGTTGAAGCGCGGCTACAAACTGCGTGCATAAGGAGCTACAAATGCTTGACCCCAAACAAATCGAGACCTGGATCGCCGCCGGCCTTCCCTGCGAGCATCTTTCCGTTGAGGGTGACGGCCATCATTTCGCCGCCGTCATCGTCAGCGGCGAGTTTGCCGGCCTGAACCGCGTCAAGCGGCAACAGCGCATCAATGCCATCCTCAAGGCGCGCTTCGATTCGGGCGAACTGCACGCACTGTCGATGCAGACCTTGACGCCCGATGAATGGAAAGCCAATGGATAAGCTGCGGATCGCGGGAGGCACTCCGCTCTCGGGTGAAGTGGCAATTTCCGGCGCGAAAAACGCCGCCTTGCCGTTGCTGTGCGCGGCTCTGCTGACGAAGGAGCCCGTCACCTTCACCAATGTGCCGCACCTCAACGACATCGGCACCATGCTGAAGCTTCTGGCTCAGATGGGCGTCAGGGTCACGCGCGAGGCGGCAAAAGTCGGCGCTGGCGACACGGTCACGCTGGATGCCTCGGGGCTCGACAATGCTGTGGCGCCCTACGAAATGGTGAAAACCATGCGCGCATCGATCCTGGTTCTCGGGCCGCTGGTGGCGCGTGCCGGGGAGGCCCGGGTTTCGCTGCCGGGTGGCTGCGCGATCGGCGCGCGGCCGGTGGATCAGCACATCAAGGGCCTCACCGCGATGGGCGCAGACATCGCCGTCGAGCACGGCTACGTCCATGCCCGTGCCCCTCGGCTGAAGGGGGCTCGCCTGTTCACCGACATGGTGACGGTCACCGGCACCGAGAACCTGATGATGGCCGCCTGCCTGGCGCAGGGCGAAACTGTGATCGAGAATGCGGCGCGCGAGCCGGAAGTGGTCGATCTCGCCAATTGCCTGGTCGCCATGGGCGCGCGGATTTCCGGTGCCGGCGGCGACGTGATCCGCATTCAGGGGGGCGACGCTCTCCATGGCACGACGCATCGCATCATGCCGGACCGCATCGAGACCGGCACCTATCTTTGTGCCGCCGCTGCAACGGGTGGGGAGATACGCCTCATAGGCGCCTCGGCCGCTCATCTCGACGCCGTGATCGACAAGCTGATGGATACAGGCTGCGAGATTGTCGCCGAGCGCGACGCGATACGCCTCAAGGCGCCGCGGCGGCTGACCGCCGGCAGCATCCGAACGGCACCTTATCCTGCCTTCCCTACCGACATGCAGGCCCAGTTCATGGCCATCAACGCTGTGGCCGAAGGTACTGCCGTGATGCGCGAGACGATTTTTGAAAACCGCTTCATGCATGCCGTGGAACTGATCCGGCTCGGGGCCGACATCAAGATCGACGGCAACACGGCCTTTGTCAAAGGTGTCGCCAAACTCGATGGCGCAACGGTGATGGCCACCGATTTGCGCGCGTCGGCCAGCCTTGTCATTGCCGGGCTGGTGGCGCAGGGCGAAACCCTGATCGAGCGCATCTATCATCTCGACCGTGGCTACGAGGGGCTGGAACACAAGCTGGCAGCTTTGGGCGCCGACATTCGCCGGGTAAAATAGTCACATGAGCGGAATCACCATCGCCCTGTCCAAGGGCCGCATCTTCGAGGAAACCCTGCCCTTGCTGGCTGCCGCGGGGATCGTGCCGGCCGAAGATCCTGAAAAGTCGCGCAAACTCATCATCGGTACCAACCGCGCTGACGTGCGCGTGGTCATCGTGCGCGCCTCGGATGTGCCGACCTATGTGCAATACGGCGCGGCGGACATGGGCATCGCCGGCAAGGACGTGCTGCTGGAGCACGGCGGGGCGGGGCTGTATCAGCCGCTGGATCTCAGGATTGCCAAATGCCGCATGTGCGTCGCAGCGCCGGCTGGCTTCGATTACGCCGCCGCGGTCCGCAGCGGTGCCCGCCTGCGCATCGCGACCAAATACATCAGCGTCGCCCGCGAACACTTCGCTGCCAAGGGTGTTCATGTCGATCTCATCAAACTCTACGGCTCGATGGAACTGGCGCCGCTGGCCGGCCTGGCGGAAGCCATCGTCGACCTGGTCTCTTCAGGCGCGACGCTCAAGGCCAACAATCTGGTCGAGGTCGAGGAGATCATGGGCATTTCCTCGCGGCTGATCGTCAATCAGGCTGCGCTGAAGATGAAGCGCGAACTGCTGCAGCCCGTCATCGCGGCGATCGAGGGCGCAATCAAGTGATTCGCCGTCTCACCAGCGCCGACTCCGGTTTTGCGGCGACGCTCGATGCCTTGCTGCACTTCGATCATTCGACCGACGATGCCATCGAACAGGCCGTTTCCGAGATTCTCCGGCGGGTGCGCACCGAAGGCGATGCCGCGGTGCTCGATTACACGCGCCGTTTCGACAAGCTCGACGTCGGCACCCTGGCCGAACTCGAACTGCCGCGCAGCGAGTTGCGGCACGCGCTCGATCGCCTGCCGGCGGTCCAGCGTGCCGCGCTCGAAGCCGCGGCGCAGCGCGTGACTTCCTACCACGAACGGCAGAAGCTCGAATCCTGGAGCTTCACCGAAGCCGACGGCACCCGGCTCGGGCAGAAGGTCACGGCGCTGGATCGGGTGGGTCTTTACGTACCGGGCGGCAAGGCGGCCTATCCGAGTTCGGTGCTGATGAATGCCCTGCCGGCCAAGGTGGCCGGCGTTGGTGAACTCATCATGGTGGTGCCCACCCCGCGCGGCGAGAAAAATGCGCTGGTGCTGGCCGCCGCCTGCCTTTCCGGCGTCGACCGGGTATTCACGCTGGGCGGCGCGCAGGCCGTGGCGGCGCTGGCCTATGGCACGCAGACCATCCCGCAGGTGGACAAGATCGTCGGCCCCGGCAACGCCTATGTCGCGGCCGCAAAAAGGCGCGTGTTCGGTACCGTCGGCATCGACATGGTGGCCGGGCCGTCGGAAGTACTGATCATTGCCGATGCCTCGGCAAATCCGGATTGGGTGGCCATCGATCTCTTCGCCCAGGCCGAGCATGACGAACTGGCGCAGTCGATTCTGCTGAGTCCGGATGCCGGGTTCATCGCGCGGGTCGAGGCGAGCATCGAAAGGCTGTTGCCGACCATGCCACGGCGCGAAGTGATTGCCGCCTCGCTCCAGGGGCGCGGCGCGCTGATCCAGGTGGCCGATCTCGACGAGGCCTGCACGCTGGCCAACCGGATTGCTCCCGAACATCTTGAACTGGCGGTGGCCGATCCGTCGTCACTGGTCGAAAAAATTCGCCACGCCGGCGCGATCTTCATCGGTCACTACGCCTCCGAGTCGCTCGGCGACTACTGCGCCGGCCCCAATCATGTGCTGCCGACTTCGCGTAGTGCGCGCTTTTCTTCGCCACTCGGGGTCTATGATTTCCAGAAGCGATCGAGTCTGATCGAAGTTTCAGCCGCTGGTGCGCAAACCCTGGGGCCGATAGCCGCGACCCTGGCGCATGGCGAAGGCCTTACCGCCCATGCCCGTGCGGCGGAATTGCGCATCAAGTCCTGAGGCTTCCTTTAATGCGCCGGTCGGCGCCGCGCACTGCTCGCCAGTGTCGAGGGTGATGCGCAGACATTGCTCGACGCCCGGCGCTGGCGGTATGGCGATCTGGTTTGCGCCGCAGGGCGGGACGGGTTACGTCTCACGCCCGCCCGCCCCGCGACCTATATCTTGTAGGCGATGAAATTGGCACCGCGAACGCCATATTTACGGGCGATGCCTTCTTTTGTCGTGCCGGCGAAAGAGTCAAAAAACTCCTTTGCCGCGCAACCCTGGAATCCGGTTTCTTGCATCATCGCGATCATGCCTGCAGACTGCAGAGCGCCCGCGATTCAGCCAACCCAGAGATCGATGTCGTTGCGCGCCTTCTCGGACAGGTCCTGGTCGATGACGATGTCGGCGAACTGGATCCAGCCGCCCGGCTTCAGGACGCGGTAAATATCCCTGAAGACCTCATGCTTATCGACGGCAAGATTGATGACGCCGTTCGAGATGACGACATCGACAGACTCGTCGTCGACCGGCAGATCGGTGATTTCTCCGAAGGCAAAGGAAACCTGCGGCATGCCCGCCTCGGTGGCGGACTTCCGTGCCAGGTCGAGCATGGCATCGGTCATATCGACTCCGACCACGCGTCCCTGCGCGCCGACTCGGCGCCCGGCGAGCAGGCAATCCATGCCAGCGCCCGATCCGAGGTCGACGACGACAGCGCCCGCGGGAATTTCGCGGACGCGAAAAGGGTTGCCGACGCCGGCAAATGATGCCGTTGCACTTCCCGGCAGCGCGGCGAGTTCGGCGCTGTCGTAACCAAGCAGCCTGGCGGCGTATTCAGGGCCGCGATGGAAATGGAAATCGCCGGTCGGTGCTTTGGCAACCTGGGTGTAGGTATTGCGTACTTCGGACCTTAATCGCTCGCGATCGAGCGTGATCTCGCAAAACTCTTCCATATCTCTCCTCCTTCTTTTGTTGCGGCGGGATAAATCGCCAGATAAAACCGTAGTATCAAGGCAATCAAAGTCAAGTCTTCCGTACCGCTTTTCAACACGGCCCGCGCCACTCCGCTCAGGAGTAGGCGCTGGCGGAACGGCAACCCTTGCGGCGCTATGGTCAAAGTGCATAGCGAGGGTTAGCGACGACCGATCCAGGTGCAACGCTACCGCGCCGGTCGGACGGTCTTCCTTGAGGGCAATAAAGCGGGGCTGCGTGAGGCGACGGATTGGCTTTTGGTAGCCAGGGGCTTGCGACCGTCAGGCCGAAAGGATTTCCTTCAAGGCAGCGACCAGTGCCGCGCACTGCTCGTCCGTCCCCACGGTAATCCGCAGGAACTGCTCGATGCGCGGCAACTTGAAGTGGCGCACGATGATGCTGCGTTGCCGTAGCGCCAGCGCCGATTCTTCGGCATCGTGTCGCGGATGGCGGGCGAAAATGAAGTTGGCGGCCGATGGCAGGACTTCGAAGCCCAGGTCCTTCAACTCCTTGACCAGCTTTTCGCGGGTGACGATGACTGCGTGGCAGGTCTTCTCGAAATAGTCGCGGTCCTCGAAGGCGGCGACCGCACCGGCAATTGCCAGCCGGTCCAGCGGGTAGGAGTTAAAGCTGTTCTTGACCCGCTCCAGAGCTTCGATCAGATCGGCGTGGCCGACAGCGAAGCCGACCCGCAGACCGGCCAGCGAGCGCGACTTGGACAGCGTCTGCACCACCAGCAGGTTGGTGTAGCGGGCAGTCAGCGGAATCGCGCTCTCGCCGCCGAAATCGACGTAGGCCTCGTCGATCACCACCACCGAATCCGTATTGGCCTGCAACAGGCGTTCGATCTCAGCCAGAGGCACCAGGCAGCCGGTCGGCGCATTGGGGTTGGGAAAAATTATTCCGCCGTTGGGTCGGGCGTAGTCATCGATCCGAATCGAATAATCGTCGGCCAGCGCAATGGTTTCACTGGCCACCTGATACAAGCCGCAATAGACCGGATAAAAACTGTAGCTGATGTCGGGGAACAGGATCGGTCGCGCCTGCTTCAGCAAACCGAGAAAGACGTGGGCCAGAACTTCATCCGAGCCGTTGCCGACGAAGACATTCTTCGCTTCGACGCCGTGATATTTGCTGATCGCTAGCTTTAGCTGTTCGGCATTCGGATCGGGATAAAGCTTCAGCGATTCCCCCGTGGCCGCCCGGATCGCATCGAGTGCGCGCGGCGAAGGGCCGTAGGGATTCTCGTTGGTGTTGAGTTTGACGAGATTGGCGAGCCTGGGTTGCTCGCCCGGCACGTAGGGCTTGAGGCCCTTGACGACATCGCTCCAGAAGCGGCTCATGGCTAGGCGGAATGAATGTTGCGGAAGTAGTGATTGAAGTTCGGGCGTGGCGCGCAGGCTTGACGTACAGGCCCGACGTGCAGCCTATGTTGCCGATGGTATCATGCAGGCCTCGACCCTTTGCCAGATCAAGACTGCCATGCGGCAAGCTGAAATCTCACGCAACACCCTCGAAACTAAAATACGCGTTGCTCTCGATCTCGATGGCGCCGGCGTGTCCAGACTCGCCACGGGGATCGGCTTCTTCGACCACATGCTGGACCAGATCGCGCGCCACGGCATGATCGACCTGACCGTCGAAGCAGCAGGCGACCTGCACATCGATGCGCATCACACCGTCGAGGATGTCGGCATCACCATCGGTCAGGCGCTGGCGAAGGCCTGGGGCGACAAGAAGGGCTTGCGCCGTTACGGCCACGCCTATGTGCCGCTCGACGAGGCCTTGTCGCGCGTGGTGGTGGATCTTTCCGGCCGGCCGGGCCTGGTCTTCAACGTGCCTTTCACGCGGGCGATGATCGGCGAGTTCGATGTCGACCTGGTGCGCGAGTTCTTTCAGGGGCTGGTCAATCATGCCGGGATGACGGTGCACGTCGACGCCTTGCGCGGCGACAATTCGCACCATCAGGCCGAGACCGTGTTCAAGGCCTTTGCCCGCGCGCTGCGCATGGCGGTAGAAGTCGATCCGCGCGCCGCAGGCGCCATTCCTTCGACCAAAGGCTCGCTATAGATCCTGCATGAGCACGGTTGTGGTGGTCGATTACGGCATGGGTAACCTGCGCTCCGTGGCCAAGGCCATTGAGCACGTCGCCCCGCAAGCCGATGTTCGCGTCAGTTCCGATGCCGCCGGGATTGCGGCGGCGGATCGCGTCGTGGTCCCCGGCCAGGGCGCGATGCCGGACTGCATGCGCGAATTGTCCGCGCGCGGCCTGCGCGATGCGGTGATTCGTGCCGCCGCCGAAAAGCCCTTTCTCGGCATTTGCGTCGGCTTGCAGATGCTCTTCGGCCATGCCGAGGAGGGCGATGTCATGGGCCTCCAAATCCTGCCGGGGCGTGTGCCGCGCTTTCCCCATGCGGCCATGGCGGCAGCCGACGGTACGCGCCTCAAGGTGCCGCACATGGGCTGGAACCAGGTGCAGCAGGCCGAAGCCCACCCGCTGTGGGATGGCATCGCTGACGGCGCGCGCTTTTATTTCGTGCACAGCTACTACGTCGAACCCGAAAGCCCGGAGGTGATTGCGGGGTCGACCCACTACGGCATCCCCTTTACCAGTGCGGTTGCCCGCGCTAACATCTTCGCTGTTCAATTTCACCCGGAAAAAAGCGCGCAGGCCGGATTGCGACTGCTCGGCAATTTCATGCGCTGGACTCCCTGATTCGACCGCCCCTCAGGCATCTCATTATTTCGACATCTCCCTATGCTGCTGATACCCGCGATTGATCTCAAGGATGGTCACTGCGTCCGCCTGAAGCAGGGCGCAATGGATGACGCCACGGTTTTCTCGGAAGCCCCGGCGGCCATGGCCCGACACTGGATAGGCAAGGGCGCGCGTCGCCTGCATCTGGTCGACCTCAATGGTGCCTTTGCCGGCAAGCCGAAGAACGAAAGCGCGATCAAGGCGATTCTTGGTGAAGTCGGCGACGAGATTCCGGTTCAGCTGGGTGGCGGCATTCGCGATCTGGACACGATCGAGCGTTGCCTCGATGACGGTGTGACCTACGTCATCATCGGCACTGCGGCCGTCAAGAATCCTGGTTTCCTGCACGATGCCTGCGGCGCGTTTCCCGGCCACATCATCGTCGGCCTCGATGCCAAGGACGGCAAGGTGGCGGTGGACGGCTGGTCGAAGATGACGGGCCATGATGTCGTCGACCTGGCGAAGAAATTCGAGGACTACGGCGTCGAGGCCGTGATCTATACCGACATCGGGCGCGACGGCATGCTCTCCGGCGTGAATATCGAGGCCACGGTAAAGCTGGCGCAGGCGTTGCGCATCCCTGTAATCGCCAGCGGCGGCATCGCCAGCATGAAGGATGTCAAGGCGCTGTGCGCGGTGCAGGGCGAGGGCATTTCTGGCGCCATCACCGGCCGCGCGATCTACGAAGGAACCCTGGATTTCAAGAAGGCCCAGGCGGAGGCGGACAAGCTCTCCAAGCTTTGACGTCCGTCATGCTCGCCAAACGCATCATTCCCTGCCTTGACGTCAACGCCGGCCGCGTCGTCAAGGGCATCAATTTCGTCGAATTGCGCGACGCCGGCGATCCGGTCGAAATTGCGCGACGCTATGACGAGCAGGGTGCGGACGAAATCACTTTCCTCGACATTACGGCCAGTTCCGACGACCGCGACATCATCCTGCATATCGTCGAAGCAGTGGCTTCGCAGGTATTCATCCCGCTTACGGTAGGCGGCGGCGTGCGCGCGGTCGAGGACGTGCGCCGCTTGCTGAATGCCGGTGCCGACAAGGTCAGCATGAACACGGCCGCGGTGAACAATCCGCAGCTGGTCGCCGATGCGTCGGCCAAGGTCGGGGCGCAGTGCATCGTGGTCGCCGTCGATGCCAAGCAGACCTCTCCCGGCCGCTGGGAAGTATTCACCCACGGTGGACGCAAGAACACGGGGCTGGACGCCATCGCATGGGTGCGGCAGGTCGAAAGCCTGGGCGCCGGCGAAATCCTGCTGACCAGCATGGATCGCGACGGCACCAAGGCTGGCTTCGACCTGGCGCTGACGCGCGCGGTCGCCGATGCAGTCGGCATTCCGGTGATCGCCAGCGGCGGTGTCGGTACCTTGCAGCATCTGGCTGACGGGGTCACGGAAGGCCGAGCGGATGCCGTGCTGGCGGCAAGCATCTTCCACTACGGCGAATTCACCGTGCGCCAGGCCAAGGAGTACATGCGCAGCCGCGGTATCGAGGTCCGGCTGTGAGCGCGCCGCAGGGCGGCCAATGGCTGGACGAGGTGGCGTGGGACGCACAGGGGCTGGTTCCCGCCATTGCGCAGGACGCGGCAACAGGCGAGGTACTGATGTTCGCCTGGATGAACCGCGAAGCCCTGGCGCTGACGGCCGAATCGCGTCAGGCCGTGTATTGGTCGCGTTCGCGCGGCCGCCTCTGGCACAAGGGCGAAGCGTCCGGCCACACGCAGAAGGTGCTGGAACTGCGCGTCGATTGCGACAAGGACGTGGTGCTGCTGAAGATCGAACAGATCGGCGGCATCGCCTGCCACACCGGTCGCCGCAGCTGTTTTTTCAATCGGCTGGAAAGCTCGGGCTGGCAGGATGTCGAGCCTGTCCTGAAGGATCCGAAGCTGATTTACGGGGATAAATCGCACGATTGACGGACCGTGCCGGGGGATGGGCCAATGGTCAGCGTCCAGCCTCGCTGAGGTGCCCTAGAACAAGACCCCGAGCAGCTTTTTCAGCAGTTCTTCCAGAGACATCATGGTCAGTGCCAGCGGCACAATCGGCGCCAGCGTGGCGCCCACGAGTCGCAGGAGGTCGTCCCTTTTTATCGGCACGATGCGCATTTCTTTTACTACCTGAAAGCTATTTCCCAGATCGGCGAGCGACTGGATATCAGCGCTGCCAAGAAGTTGCTGACCGGCAGGCGCGCCGCCACGCAGCCATTTGGCATCGAACTCGCGGGCGTAACGCTCGGCCAGCACTCCGTATTCGCGCGAACCCTTGCGTTTCGCCTGCGAAAGCTGTGGCATGAAAAACAGCAGCGGACCCAGAACCACGCACATCAGGAAGATGACCATGACGGCAATTTCAAGCTTGAAGTCAGGCAGTGCCGCTCCGAGGAAGAAAATGCGGTTGGCGAGATTTCCTGCCAGCAGAGCGCCATGTGCGACGGCGAGGACAGTGAAGGCATAGATTTGTCCGGAAATGAAACTCAACCCGCCGAGGTGATCCGGATGCGTAGGAAGCAGGCTCAACTCGATGCGCGACACCTGCCAGAGAAAGCGCGCCCAGATGAACAGGCGGAAATACCATCGGCACAAGAGGAACTGGAAGATTGGTACGCTGACATACCCGTACCACATTCCGGCGAGCGAGAGCTGCGAACCCCCGGCGGACCCTGTCGCGTACCACGTGGCGGTGTCGAGCACGATGTAATGGCGCCAGATCAGCAGGACGCCGCCCCCATACACGAAGGCGATCAGCAGTACCTCGGCAAGTACGGAGTTGCGCAAGCGGAAGGCCGACGCGATGGCCGCCTCGAATCGCGCCATGGCGTCTTCGGGAATCAGGTTTCGTTCGACGAACTGCTGCAGGAGTGGCCGCATGCGTCGATGCACGACCAGTTCGGCAAGGACCAGCAGGGGCAGTGCCACCAGGAATCGGACGTGTGCCTCGATATCGAACAGAAACGGCACACCTGTTTTGCCGCCCCAGAGGTTCCCTTCCAGCGCGGAGAGCAGCAGCAGCGGCAGCCACGCAAGCAGGGCGATGACGATGATGCGCTGGCGCACCATCATCAGCGCATCGTCGGCCAGATGCGTCCGGCGCAGAAGCTGGAAGAGCGGCCCGCCCAGGACCAGCGAGAAGTCGGGCGGATGGTGCAAGTCAAATCCTGCGGGGGCTGTCGATGCCGGGGTGTACATTTACGGACTCTTCCTTACGCGGGACCCTGCCGTAAATTTTTCCCCGCGCGTTTTGCCGGATTGCGTTCCACCGGCAGATAATCGGGAACGTACTAGAAAGGATAGA
>VEPA01000066.1 GCA_012026675.1 Betaproteobacteria bacterium
CCGCGTCACCGTGGCGGCAGGGGCGGCAGGGCAGCGGGTTCCGCACCGCCGCGGCTTCAAGTATAGTCAGCATGGCAAATCGCCGAGCCATGCCGGCGAGCCCCCACCGGGGATCCTCATGACTGCCGCCATTGCCGCCATTGCCACCGAGTTGGGTAACACCGCGCGCCGCTTCGACATCGACCTGCTGCCGAGTTGCGATTCGACCAACGCGGTACTGCTCGCCCGCGCCGAAGCCGGAGCGCCTTCGGGCACGGTGGTGATCGCCACGGAGCAGACCGCCGGCCGAGGGCGGCGCGGGCGCAGCTGGTTTGCCAGCCCCGGCGACAGCCTGAGTTTTTCCCTGCTCTGGCGTTTTGCGCCGGGTACCGCACCGGCCGGGCTGTCGCTGGCGGTCGGCGTCGCCGTGGCACGTGCGCTGGAGAAAGTCGGCGCCAGCAGAACGGCGCTGAAATGGCCCAACGACGTCCTGCGGGACGGGCGCAAGCTCGGCGGCATACTGGTCGAACTGGTGCCTGGCGCGCCGCATGCCGCCGTGATCGGCATCGGCATCAACCTGCATCTGCCGGCCGGCATGCCCGAGGACCTGCGCGCCGCCTCCGCCGCGCTGTACGCAGCGGGCGAAACAGCCGACGAGAACATCCTGTATGCCGCCTTGCTCGGCGAACTGCTGGCCACGCTGGAAATCTTTGCCATCCACGGTTTTGCCGCCCTGCGCCCGGAATGGCTGGCGCGCCATGCCTTCCAGGATGCCAGTGTCAGCCTGGCTTCGGATTTTGGCGCGCCACAACTTGGCATCTGCCGCGGCGTCGACAGCGACGGGGCGCTGCTGCTCGAGGTCGATGGCCGTGTCGATCGCATTCTTTCCGGCGAAGTCTCGTTGCGGCCGGCCTGAGCGCCATGCTGCTCTGCCTCGATGCCGGCAATACGCGCCTCAAGTATGGCCTCCACGACGGTCGCGATTGGCGCGGGCAGGGCGCGCTGAACCACGATGCCGTGGACGATCTGGTCGCCCAACTGCCGGCACGGCCGACACGCATCGTCGCCTGCAACGTAGCCGGGGCGGCGGTGCGCCAGCGCATCGAGGCGCTGGCCGCAAGTCTCGCCATTCCGCTGGACTGGCTTGCCAGCACGGCCGCCGCCTGCGGCGTGCGCAATGGCTACGATACGCCGCAACAACTCGGTGCCGACCGCTGGGCGGCGCTGATCGGCGCGCGCGCGGCGCACAGCGGGGCCTGCATCGTCGTGATGGCCGGTACTGCCAGCACCATCGATGCGCTGGACGACAGCGGGCTGTTTCGCGGCGGCCTGATCCTGCCCGGCCTCTCCCTGATGCACGCCGCACTTGCCCGCAACACCGCCGACCTGCCGCATGCAAGCGGCCGATTTCAGCCGCTGCCGACCAACACCGACGACGCCATCGTCAGCGGCGCGATCCACGCGACGCTGGGCGCCATCGAGCGCATGCGCAGGACTCTGGGCGCCAACCCCCTGTGCCTGCTGTCGGGCGGCGCGGCAGCCGAACTGGCGCCACACCTGGATTCGCCGCATCGCGTGATCGACAATCTGGTACTCGAAGGCCTGGTGCATTTCGGCGCTGCGTGCGCGAGCTCGGGCAATTGAAGGAAATGTGCGTTCCGTCACAACACGGCCGCGAACAAATGGTTCAATATTGCTGCTGTCATGCATGTGGCCCCGATCGAGGGCGCGGGCCGAAATCACCGGGATGGAGACATCAATGAACACCGTTTACACCAAAACGCCAAAAGGCGTGCGCGAGTCGACAGGAAAGACGCGTCACTTGTCCGGTGACTTGCGCGATTTGCTGGATTTATGCAAGGGTTTGTTCACGATCGAGGATATTTCTGTCGGAGCGTCTCCGAGCGCCAAGGAATGGTTTGCGGCCTCCATCGCCAAACTCGTTGCCGAAGGCTACCTTCGCGACGTTCCCGAGGCCATGCAAAAAAAAGAGGCAGCAGCAGCGCCGGCTGGCGACGACCTGGATAGCCTTGACTTCAGCAAGCCGTCGCCGGGAGCCGCCAAGAAAGCCGCGGAAGACGAGCGGCGCCGCCAGGAAGAGGATCGGATTCGTCGCCTCGAAGAAGAAAAGGCGCTCAAGGAAGCCAAGGAAAAAGCCCGCCGCGAAGCCGAAGACAAGGTCCGGCGCGAGGTGGAAGAAAAAGTCCGCCGCGAGATGGAGGAAAAAGCCCGGCGTGAAGCCGAGGAAAAGGCCCGCCGCGAGACCGAAGACAGGATCCGGCGCGAGGCCGAAGAAAAGGTC
>VEPA01000232.1 GCA_012026675.1 Betaproteobacteria bacterium
GTTCATGGCCAGGCACATCGAGCAGCCGGGCTCGCGCCATTCGAAGCCGGCCTCGCGGAAGCTGCGGTCGAGGCCCTCGGCCTCGGCCTGGATCTTCACCTGGCCCGACCCCGGCACGACCAGCGCGAGCCGCACGCTGGACGACTTGCGCCGCCCGCGCACCACCGCCGCGGCGGCGCGCAGGTCCTCGATGCGGGAGTTGGTGCATGAACCGATAAAGACCTTGTCGATTTTGATCTGGTCGATCCGCATGCGCGGCGTCAATCCCATGTACTGCAACGCCCTGGCGACTCCTTCGCTCTTGACCGGATCCTTGAAATCCTCGGGCGCCGGCACGGTGCCGTCTATCCCCGTCACCATTTCTGGCGAAGTACCCCAGGTCACTTGCGGCACGACCTGGCTCGCATCGAGCTCGATCACGCTGTCGAAGCGCGCATCGGCGTCGGAGACCAGGGTGCGCCAGAAGGCTGCGGCCTTGTCCCAGTCGCTGCCCTTGGGCGCAAAGTTGCGGCCCTTCAGGTAGGCGATGGTGGTCTCGTCGGCCGCGACGAACCCAACCCGGGCACCTGCTTCGATGGCCATGTTGCACACCGTCATGCGGCCTTCCATCGACAGCGCCCGAATCGCCTCGCCACCGAATTCAATGGCGTAACCGGTGCCGCCGGCAGTGCCGATGCGACCAATCAGTGCCAGGACGAGGTCTTTTGCCGTCACACCAGCGCCGACTTTTCCGTCGATCCTGACCAGCATGGTTTTCGACTTCTTCTGCAGCAGACACTGCGTGGCCAGCACATGCTCGACCTCCGACGTGCCGATACCGTGGGCGAGACAGGCAAAGGCGCCGTGCGTCGAGGTATGCGAATCGCCGCAGACCACGGTCATGCCGGGCAGCGTGGCGCCGTTCTCCGGCCCGACGACATGCACGATGCCCTGGCGCCGATCCTTGAACGGAAAATAGGCCAGCGCGCCGACTTCGCGAATATTGGCATCAAGAGTCTCGACCTGCTGGCGAGAAATCGGGTCAAGGATTCCACGTTCCCAATGCGATGTCGGCGTGGTGTGGGCGGCCGTGGCAACGATGGACGAAACACGCCAGGGCTTGCGCCCAGCCAGCTTCAGACCTTCGAAGGCCTGCGGGCTGGTGACCTCATGTACCAGGTGGCGATCTATGTAGAGCAGTGCCGTACCGTCGTCCTCGACATGAACGACATGGCTGTCCCAAAGTTTCTCGTAAAGCGTTCTTGACATGATTTCCGAAGCAATGGCGTAAGTGGCGAATTATCGCACAGCGTCACCCGCCGAATCACCTGGAACCCCGCGCCAGACAAGAACCAGGCCGAGAAGAGCTAGCAGGGAAGAGGCGCTGAAGGCCAGCTCCGCGCCAGCCTTTTCCCACAGGGCGCCGGCCAACAAAGCACCGCCCAAGCCGCCGGCGCCGTAGGCGACACTGCCGTACAGGGCCTGCGCCCGCGCCTGCTGGCCGGGCTCGAACCAGCGATTGAGGGCCGCCATGGTTGCCGCATGGTGGGCGCCGAAGCTCGCGCCATGCAGCAACTGCGCCAACACCAGGACGCCGATGAACTCGACTGCCCAGCCGATCAGCAGGAAACGCAGTGTCGCCAGAACAAAACAGGTGAGCAGAATCCGGCGCATGGAAACCCGGAACGAAATTCGCGGCATCAGGAGGAACACGGCAATCTCGGCCACCACACCCAGCGTCCATAGCAGGCCGACCAAAGTCTTGCCGTAACCCTGGGCAACGAGATGTATCGAGAAGAAAACATAGAGGGTGCCATGCGCCGCTGTCATGAACAACCCGGCGGCGAGCAGGAATACCACCTTGCGCTGGCGCAGCACCCCGAGAATCGGACCCGCGACCCGTCCCGCGTGACCCTTCACCTCGGTCAGGGTCAAGGCGCTGAGCAATGTCCCGAGCAGCAAAACCCAACTCACCCAGAGTTGCGCAACGATCGGCGCCGAATCCAGCAGGAAGCCGACCCCCAATACCGTCGCGATGAATCCGATCGAGCCCCAGACCCGGATGCGACCGTAGCGCTCAGGAGCAGCGGCAAGGTGTCCAAGGGTCAGTGCTTCGACCAGAGGCAACGATGCGCTCCAGAAGAAGTGAAGAACCGCCATTCCGATCAGCAGGCCGACGAAATCCTGTGTCAGAAACACTACCGAAAAGCTTGCGAGCGCGGCGGCCGTTGAAGCGACGACGATGCGTACCCTGCGCCCGCCACTATCGGCCAGCCAGCTCCAAAGCAGCGGGGCCAGCAGTCGCATCAGTTGGCCGAGCGACATCAGCACTGCAATGCGGCCTGCTGAAAGCCCTATGGACTGCAGGTAGAGCGCGAAATACGGCAGGAATGCGCCGATGAAGGCGAAGTACCAGAAATACCAGACGGCCAGGCGGCCGTGCGGCAGGAAGATCAAGCTTTGTGTTTCTGGCCGGCGCGGAAGGCCAGCAGAAGGTGGTAGATCTCGTCCTTGAGCTTGACCCGTGCCTTCTTCATATCTTCAAGCGTGAAGTCGGCGACCGGCATGTCGTGTTCCTCGAGGTCCTCGACCTTGCCGGTGAGACGGTTGTAACGCCCGAACAGGCTGCCGATGTAGCCACCCTCAGCCTTCAAGGCATCGATGGCGTCGCGCATTGCGGGGAATTCGCTATAGAGATCGTGATGATCGACGTGCATGGCTTCCTGCCCTGAAAAGGTGTTGTTGAAAATTTGACACGAATTCTATCAGGCAACACCCGGGGCCTTGCCGGCAATCGCCGGCGTCGGGCATTCCACGTCGGCGCACTGGGCGCGATGATGCAGGGCGGCATCGATCAGCACCAGCGCCAGCATCGCCTCGGCGATCGGCGTGGCGCGGATGCCGACACAGGGATCGTGCCGGCCATGGGTTTCGATGATGGCGGGTTCGCCGGCGAGATTGATCGTGCGCCGCGGCAGCCGAATGCTCGACGTCGGCTGGACCGCCATCCGCACCACGACATCCTGCCCGGTGGAAATGCCGCCCAGTATTCCTCCGGCATTGTTGCCGAGGAAGCCTTCGGGCGTCAGTTCGTCGCCGTGTTCGCTGCCTTTTTGCGTGACCGACCTGAAACCGGCGCCGATCTCCACGCCCTTGACGGCATTGATGCCCATCATGGCGTAGGCAATATCGGCATCGAGCCGGTCGTACACCGGGTCGCCCCAGCCCACGGGCACGCCGCGCGCCACCACGGTTATTTCCGCACCGACGGAATCGCCCGACTTGCGCAGCGCATCCATGTAGTCTTCGAGTTGCGGCACGATCCCGGCATTGGCGACGAAAAAGGGGTTGCCGTAAATCGCGGCCTCGTCCAAAAAGGGGATCTCGATGCTGCCCAACCGGCTCATCCAGCCGCGCACCGTCACGCCGTAACGCTGATGCAGCCATTTCCTGGCAATCGCTCCGGCGGCGACGCGCACGGCCGTCTCGCGCGCCGAAGCGCGCCCGCCGCCGCGATGATCGCGAATTCCGAATTTCTGCCAGTAGGTGTAGTCGGCATGGCCCGGGCGGAAGGTTTCCGCAATATTGCCGTAATCCTTGCTGCGCTGGTCCTCATTGCGGATCAGGAGGCCGATGGTGGTACCCGTGGTGCGGCCCTGGAATACGCCCGAGAGAATCTCGACCGTATCCGATTCCCGGCGCTGGGTGACGTGGCGCGATGTCCCCGGCTTGCGCCGATCGAGGTCGGCCTGGATTTCCGCCGCCGATATCTCCAGACCGGGAGGACAGCCGTCGACGACACAGCCAATCGCCGGACCATGCGATTCACCGAACGATGTGACGCAGAAAAGAGAACCGAAGGTATTGCCGGACATGGATACTGAATGACACCACGAAGACGGTGAAAGGAAGGCAAGAGCTTACCATGCTGACCGCGCAGTCGTTACGCACTGCCCCGCCGCCTGTCCAACCCATCCCCACTTTGGCCCTCCCCGTGCCGGGGAGGGAGTTGGCGGTTCTGCCCTGCTCGCCCAGGACTGGCTAGCGCCTTGGACCGATCTGGCTGAGCTGCTGCCTGGCGAACTCGGCAACTTGCGGCGTCAACTCGCCTGAGCTGATGGCGCGCTGGAAGGCTTCCGCCGCATCGCTTAGCCGGTTCGTGGCGCGCAGGGAAATCCCTACCCCGATCAGCCAGTTGGGCTGCATGGGATCGCTGCGCAAGGCCGTGATGTAATGGCTCACCGCCTGGTCATGGTGACCCTGCTTTTGCAGCAGCGCGGCATAGAAGGCGTGGTAATCGGCGGCATCGCCCGCAGTCGCCAGACCATTCTCCAAAGTCGCCAGTGCTTCGGTGTTTTTGCCGCCGGCGACCTGAGCGCGTGCCAGTTGCATGGGCAAGTCGGGGTTCGCCGGCCCCAGCTTCAACCCGGCCTGAAGCAGCGATTCGGCCTCCTGATAGCGGCCCGAATCCATCAGCAAACCCGCCAGCATCTGGCGGGCACCCTGGTTCGCCGGATAGGCGTCAAGCGCCTGGCGCAAGCGGTCATGCGCCACCAGCACCTGCCCTTGCCGCACCAGCAGGATGGCTTCCCGGTAAAGGTTCTCGGATCGCTGTTGCGTGTTCACCTGCTTGAAGGATTGGATCGGCGCTGCTGGCGCTGCCGGTGGTGCCGTCTTGGCCACGGGTACTGGCTTGGCTGCAGGCTCAGCCTTGGCCGCCACAGGCGCAGGCTTGGACGCAGGAGCGGGAGCGGGTGCTGGTTTGGCTACCGGCTCAGCCTTGGCTACCGGCTCAGCCTTGGCCTCCACGGCGGGAGGCTTGGACGCCGCTGGCGCCGGCTTTGCCACCGGCTCGGCCTTGGCCAACACCGTCTCGGGTTTCGCCACGACAGGTGCGGGCTTGGGTGAGGTGGGCACCGGCTTGGCGACCGGCTCGGGTTTTGCCGCCACGGATTCAGGCTTGGGCGCAACTGGCGCGGACTTCGTCACCTGCTCCGACTTTGTAGCGATGGGCTCCGGCTTCGGCGCAGGCGGCGCCGGCTTCACCACTGGCTCAGCCTTAGCCACGACCGGCTCGGGCTTGGCCGCCACGGGCTCGGGCTTAGCCGCGACGGGAGCAGGCACAGGTGCCGCCAACTGGACGGCCGCCGGGGGCGCAGCAGGTTGAACCACCGGTGCCGGCACAGGGGGCGCTGCCGGTGCTGGCATCGGAGCAGCGGCAGGCGCCACGTTCGCCGCCGCCAATTGTGGCGGCGCAACGGATGGGACGGCGGAGGCCGGTTTGCGGCTGTTGCTCCAGAACCATGCGCCGGCACCGATTACGACAAGTGCGATGACGGCACCCACAACCAGTCCTTGCCGTGAATTCCGTCGGCCGTAGGCCGACTGGCGAACATCGACGAAAATCGGCCGCTCCGCCACGGGCGCATCGCGCTTGTCGAGGTCATTGAGCATTTTGGTAATCAGACTCATCGCAGGTACACCCATCCAATGCCGGCTAAGCTGCCGCCGATCAAGGTCAATAAAAGCAGATGCAGCGCTCGCATCCGGCGTGACGACCGCAACGACGAGGTATCGTTCGCGGCGGCCAGCACATCGAAGAAACCAACCATCCTGTTCCCCTTGCCGTAGGCCGAAAGCATCGCCTTGTGCGCAAGGATATTCACCAACCGCGGCACCCGCCGTGTCCTCCGCTGCAACAACCACAGCGCCATCGGCGTAAACAAGCGGCCGCCCTGATAGCCCGCGATCATCAAACGGTGATGGATGTAATAGTCGAGCTCGTCGTGCGAGAGCCCGGTCAGGTGGTAATCGAAGGCGATGCGCTGCTTGAGCTGACGAATCGAAGGGTGGTTGAGCTTGTCCTCCAGCTCGGGCTGCCCGAAAATGATCACCTGCAGCAGTTTGCGCTTTTCGGTTTCCAGGTTGGTCAGCAAGCGCAATGCCTCGAGAGTTTCGATCGGCATCGCCTGCACCTCGTCAAGGCAAAGCAGAACCCCCTTGCCCCCGCGGATGATATCCATCAGGCGGTAGGTGAGCGTCTTCAGCAGCTGGTGCTGGTCCAGACCCTGGCCGCCATCGGGGCCGACATCCGCCTCGAGTTCCGAGGCCAGCTCAAGAAACAGCGCACGCGGCTCCAGATACGGATTGGGAATGTAGCCAATCGTGAAATCCTTCTGCAAGGTGGCCATCAGCTTGCGGCAAAGCAGGGTCTTGCCCGTCCCCACCTCGCCGGTTATCTTGATGAAACCTTCGCCGGTGCGAGCCGCCACCAGCAGGGTGTTCAGGGCATCCTGCGCACCCGCCGAGGAAAAGAAGAAACTCGTGTCAGGAGTGATGCTGAACGGTAATTCCCTGACACCAAAATGCGCGAGGTACATCTAGGCTATTGGTTGGCGGGCTGCGGCCCGGGTACGTTGCGGCTCGCGCCGAGGGCCTGGACCCGGTTCTGGGTAGCACTGATGTCATCGGCCCAAACGCTGTCATCCTTCACTATCGTGGGCCGCAGCAAGATCACCAGTTCGCGCTTGACCAGCCTCTGGCCACCCTTGGTAAACAGCGCGCTGACGCCAGGAACGTTGCCGACCCCGGGCATCGTGCCGCGATTGTCCACCATGGTTTCCGTCATCAGGCCACCGATCACAACCACCTGGCCGTCCTTGCTCTTCACCACGCTGTCGGTTTCACTGATGGTGTTGACCGCAAACGGCACCGATACCGCGTCAGGAGTCGTGCCGGAAACCTTGTTCTTCTCCTGAATATTGTTGACCATCGCATGGACATGCAGCGTGATGTCACCTTTGTCGTCGATCTTGGGAGTCACATCGAGCGCGATCCCCGAAAAGAACGGCTGGTAGTTCAGGCTCGGTGGTATGGTTTGAGAGATGCCGTTCGTGATCGTCGATTGCGCCGGGGTTATGGTCGATACGAAGGGTTCCTCGGTGCCGACCTTGATCACGGCCTTTTGGCTGTTGAGCGCCGAAATGCGGGGGCTGGAAAGCACGTGAACCTCGCCCTGCGTCTCCAGGAAGTTGATCAGCGCCGCAAAATTCCGGAACTGGACAGCAAGGCCCAATCCCGCCGTAAATGCAGTTGGAATACCGGCGGCATTGCCAAGCAGGGCGGTGCCCAACGCCGACCCAAGTGTGGCGGCAGAACTTACTATACCGCCACTACCGGACGAGCCGCTGCTATTCGGTTGATTGACCGTGATACTGTTGGGGTTCGCCCCCACTGACGCCCGGTGCAAACCATGATCGAAGTTTGCCCAGTTGATGCCCTGCTGCGCACCGGAATTCAACTCGACATCGATGATCTTGGCTTCAATGATGACCTGACGCTGAATGTTCAACTGCAGCGAACGCAGCAATTTTTCGATCATGCGGTGCTCGTTCGGCATTCCTCGTACCATCACCGTACCGCTCATCTGGCTGACCGACATGGCGCGGCCATCGGTGCAGCCATCCACTCCGCGCTGACGCACACCCGTCGAGGTTTCGCCCCGGAACGAAAGGTCTGCACGGGAAGCCTGTCCGGAGCTTGTGGTGCTACCGGACGATGTCGATGTCGTTGTCGTTGCCGCGCTATTATTTGGAATCGAACAACCCAATGTGGTACGCAAGGCATCTTCCACCTCAGCCCAGACATCCGACTTGACCAAAGTACTCATGGCGCTGCCCTGAACAGAGGAAAAGCTGCCTGTCGAAGTTCCGGAACCTGATGATGATCCGCCGGAAGAGCCCGACGATCCGGACGAACTGCTGCTGCCGACCGACGCGCCACCGATAACCTGCAGGTCGCTCACGCCACGACGCTGGCCGATGACGTAGTCCACTTGGTAAAGCCGCGTCTGCAATTCCGGCTGTTGCACGTAAATCCGCGTACCGTCCACCGTGTAATCGTAGCCATAGACCTCGCGGATCGAATCCAGTGCCTCGAAGAGGGTGACATTCTTGAGATTGATCGTTACCGTTTCGGTCAGTCCAGTCGCGGCGGCTACCGGAATAGCGCCCGCACTGCCCGGTGCGCTGGGAATCGCCGTTTTCGGCTTGACCATGATGCTGAAACTTGTGTCCGTAACCAGGCTCATCAGCACCTGGCTGATCGGCGCATTGGTGACGACGAGGTCGAAACGCTGCTCCAGCTGCTTGGCCGAAGCGCGCGGCAGCGTGCTGCGGGGCGCCGGCAGCAGCGAACTGCTAACTGCGTCAGGAAGCTGCACGGGGGCTGTCGTCGCCGCGGGCGCCGGCTGTGCGGCCTGCTTCAACTCACCTTCGATCCTGTTCAGCGTCGAAGTATCGCGCGGCGGATAGATCGTGGAGCACGACGTCAGACCAAGCACCATAACCAGGCCGAACGATTTCGCCATCAATTTCCGATTGAATGCAAATTTCATTGCTTGCTCCCTATTGTGCCTTCGCGGGCACGCTGGCTACCGGTATCACAACCGACTTTTTCTTGACCTTGGACACCACCGGCGCTGTCTTTTCAACCTCGGGTGTCACGCGCAAGGACTTCGAAGCATCTTCCATCACCACTTTATCGGCTTTGATTGCCACGACTTTCGAGCCCTTGTATTGATCGCCGACCTTGACTATTTCTCCATCGATCAGCGCGAACTTTCGCGATTTGCCACTTACTATCATTTGCGTCTTCGGCAACGCGTTCACCGTCCCCGCCGTTACACCCGGCGCGGGTGGCTGTGCTGCCAGCCATGCAACCGGCGGCTCGGTCGGATCGCCCGCCGTCACCGCCCACGCTCCGCTCGCCCACCCCAACCCGATCAGCAACAGTAAACACTTCCGCCGCGATGGGAGACGCAGAAACGAATCCAGCGTTTGCGGGTACTCGACTCCTTCCCTGCTATCGGTCTTCGAACTGTCGCAAGAGATCGTTGGGCGATTCATAATCAGGTTGGCTCCATGTTGCAGATTATTCCAACGACGCCAAAGCCTGATCGCTCAGGGTGAAAATGACAATCCTGAGCACCGAAACCGGGTAGGACTGCGCAGTCACTTTTGCCTCGGACCAGAACACGCGCTTCGGATACTTCTGCAGCTTTTCCATGTACGACACAAGCTGCGGGTAATTTCCCCTGACGGTGATCTCGACCCCGTGTTTGTAAATTGTCTTTTGCAAGGCAACCGGCTTCACAACCGGTGGTGGCGCCTCGGGCTTCCGCTCCAGCGCTAACAGTTTGGCGGCGCCGGACAGGTTTTCGACGGCTTTCTCGGTGGCTTTCGGCGGCGGCGGCGGCGGCGGCGGCGAGTAGAAAACCTGGGCAGGAATGGTCCTGAACGACACCAGCGAGACCCCGGGCGTTTCCGCCAGGAGGCTGCGAACCAGCGACCCCACCTGCTGCATCGTTGCGTCGTGCTGGGCAAAAAAGGCCTCGCCCTCGGCAATCTTGCGCAGCAGTTCGTCACGTACCGCGAGTTCCTTCTGGAACGGATCGATACCCTGTGATACCTGGCCGTCAATGGTAGCCAGCTCCTACATCCCCGCTGCAATCGCAGCCATATTGGTCTGCTCAATCGCCCTGTGTTTGTCGATTTCCAGCTGCAGCGGCTTCAGCAGCACCAGATTGCCGCCCAGCACCAGCAACGTGCATCCAGCCGCCGTGGCGATCGCGCGATCACGAAACTGGAGCGCGGAAAAGCGATTCATCAACTGGAGAAGGAAGTTCATAGCACGAGCCTGTGGTGGTTCAACGAAGAGCAAACCTGATTACGGTCAGCCCGCCGCCCTTGTCAGCCGCGGGGGTCGTGCCCGCCGGCATCAAGAGTTGGGACGTCATTTCGAGCTCCGTCAATTTAATACCAGAACTTGCAAAGGCAGTATTCAGCTTCTGCGAGTAACGGAGCACGGCCTCCTTGTCCAGGGACTGCCCGGTGACCTGCAGCGATTTGCCGGCTTGTCCCACCGTCACGTCGCTCAGCCACAGTCCATCTTCCCTCACTGCCGCCAAAGATGAGAAGTAGGGCGAATAACCTTCCGGCTTGCCTACCCCGGCGGCAAGAAGGATCACCTGTTCCGCCTCCGCCGCGCGGGGCTTGAGAGCCTCGATTTCTGCATTGATCTGCGCCGCGCGCGAGCGGAACCGCTGCTCGAACTGGGCATTCACCTCCTTGAGTCGCGCGGCGCTGGCCACCTCAGCGGCACGGGCCGCCGCCAACATGCTGCGTTTTACGCCCCAACTAACCAACAGCGCGAGTAGTACCACCCCCAGAATAATTAATGCCATGGTCGCCGGGCTGTAACGGCTCTTGGCTTTCGGCAGCAGATTAAGTTGCTGGCTCATAGTGTCTTATTCATGAAACGCAGTGCCGCGCCCAGCGCGACAAAATACCCTGACTGGTTTTCCTGGCGTGACAGCTCCGGAACCCTGGAGAGATCAAAGAGAGCGGCCAGATCGATGTCCTCCACCGGCACGGGAAGATTCTCGGCGAAATACTTGTGCAAGAAACCTGAATTGTCCGGGATCGGCGCCAGCATGACACAATTCAGGTCAATAAAAGGCAAAGTACGGCCCACGAAATCCAGCGAACGCTGCACCTGAAGCACCACGCGCTCGCTTGCCCGCTCGCGCGCCGCGTCGTCAATGCCCGAGCCGAACAGGGTTTCCTTGACATAGCGGTCAAGAAAGAGTTCGCCCTGAAAAGTCACGGTTAGCTGCACCCCAAGCTTGTCCAGTGCCAACAATGCAATCCCTTCGCCGGGACGCTGCACCAGCGCGGCGATGTTTCGGTGCGCGGTCTCGTGTATATCTATCGACTGCAGGGGAATTCTGGCTTCCTTGAAAGCCGCGCTCAGCTCTACGACATGCTCGTGCCGGGTTGCCACAACATACAAATGAGGCGGACGATTCGGTTGTGACACCTGGGTCGGAATTTTCATCCAGGCGACATCGGCGTCAACCACCGGATAATCGATCATGGTGCTGATAGCCCAGCGCACGCTCTGATCGAGTTCATCAGCCTTGACGGGCGGCTCCGCGACCACCAGGATCTTGTAGGCATCGCGACCGAGCGTCACGGTCCACGGACACCCCGGCGCCGAGATGCTTCTGGACAGTTTCGCCAACGACTCCGCATTCATCAGGCCCCCGGGAACGGAGCCGCACCTGACCACCTGCGGACGTTCTGTCGGTAACTTGGGCGCCAGCACGGTAACCCCATAGAGGCCATCCGCCGTGGCGCCAACGGCCGTCCATCCGGACTCCCGTTTTACGTGCATCCAGCTTGCCATCTGATTAAATCCGCTCTTGTTAGAGTTCTGAGTCAATGGTAAATCAATATGACGACGACAAACTATACCAATAAACTTAAATG
Source organism: Betaproteobacteria bacterium (assembly GCA_012026675.1). Classification (GTDB taxonomy): domain Bacteria; phylum Pseudomonadota; class Gammaproteobacteria; order Burkholderiales; family Rhodocyclaceae; genus Sulfuritalea. Next base: position 11,310 of record VEPA01000232.1, read on the forward strand.
AACGTTAGTGCTTTTTACCACCGCCAACGAGATTGCACAACTATTTTTAAGCCTCATCAAAAAGATTTCCTTCCCCTGTGCGAATGTGCCACAATTAACTCATATGAGCCCAGTCTGATTTTCGCTCAATGAGCATCAGATGCGTGCTGCGGCGCGGGGGACATATAGGTGGGCTGCGGCCCATCGCTCATCGTTGATGCAACCTTTCAAAGGAGAAATATCATGCGCAAATTCTCAAGCAAACTCGCCGGCCAGCAAGCAGGTTTTACCCTGATCGAACTGGTCATCGTCATCGTCATCATCGGTATCCTGGCGGCCGTGGCCATCCCCAATCTGTCCAATACCACCGAAGAAGCGCGCAAGGGCAAGGCCATGGCTACCCTTGGAGCATTAAAGGGCGCCTGGGGTATTGCTTATGCGACGGTAAAGTCTGCTCCGACCTGCGCCGCCATCGCTTCGACCATGACCGACCCAACCTGTGGCACCGGCGGTACCGGCATTACATGTACCGGGGTCACTCTGTCTGGCGGCTCTGGCAACGTAAATTATGTCTGCTCGGGTGCCCCTACTTCCCCCGCTCAAATCACTTGTTCCACCGCAGACTGCGGTTGATATTCGCCTCAATTGAGTTGTGATTCGTGCCATTCGTCCTTGCAGGCTTGCAAGGACGAATGCAGAAAAAGCGTAGTGAGAAAGCTGCAGAGGGCGGATGTTAGTCGGTCCCCATATTTAGCTTAGCGGAAAGTTGACTCGCAGCCATGATCAGGATCACAAGTATCCGCTCGGCTGGTTTTACCTTGGTCGAACTGATAATCACCATCATCATCATGGGGATTCTCTCCGCCGTGGTCATGGCCAACATCAGCGCGAGGGCGCAACACAGCGTGACGGCTCAGGCCGACGAGTTTCGCCGCAATCTTTCGCATTTGCAGCTTCTCGCCATCAGCCAGGGTTTGCGCCTGCGCTTGTCGGTGAATGCAAGTGGCACCAACTACACCGTTGTCTCGTGCACGACTCCCGCTTGCACTTCCACCAATCCGGTCATCGATCCGGCCACGGGACTGAATTTCAGTGTAGACCTGATCGACGGCGTGACACTTGCACCCGCCAGCGACAATCTCGATTTCGACAGCCTGGGCCGGCCGGTGTCCGGAGCCGCATTACTTACCGGCACCCCGGCTCGCAGCTACACGCTCAGCGGCAGTGACCGGAGCGTCACCGTATCGGTGCTGCCGATCACGGGCTTTGCCCAGACGGCTTATAACTAACTGACATGAAGTCGCATCGGCAACCCGGTTTTACCCTGATCGAACTGGTGTTCGTGATGATCATCATCAGCGTTGGCCTGGTCGGCCTGATCTCGCTGTTCAGCAGTTCGGCTACATCGCTGTCGACCAACGAAACCCTGCAGAAAGCAACCCAATATGCCCAGGAATGCGCCGAGAAGCTCATGTCGACACGACGCAGCAACGGCTTCAGTTGGTTCGAAACAAACACATTCAACTGCAGCAACCCGTTCACGACCACAGTGACAGGCAACGGCGCTACCGATACCTATACTTCCACCACCGGCGTTGGCGCTAATGGCGTTTGCAATGGGCACTCTCCCTGCCCCTGTCCCACCGGGCTCACCTGTCGCGATATTGGCATCGAAGTCCGTAGTGGAAGTCTGTATTCCTCCATCACCGTCATGCTGGTGAACTACTGATGCGACCGCACAAGCGCCGACCACATGGCTTCACACTGATCGAACTGATCATCGTGGTCATCGTCATTGGCATCATGGCCGCGGTGCTGGCGCCGCTGGCGGTGTCCAGTCTGCGCGCCTATGATGCCGTGCTCGGCGATGTAGTCGTGCTCGACAAGCTGCGCTATGCCACCGAAAGGCTGGCGCGCGAAATTCGCGAGGTCGACTACGTCGCCCCCCCGCCCACTGGCACCGGCACCGGCTTCGGCTTCACCAGCATGGGCAATAATTCCATGGCCTTCACACGCTCCACCGGCATGCCCTCGCCGAA